>JAJEGW010000025.1 GCA_022819605.1 Silicimonas sp.
CGATCCGGCGATCCGGCGATCCGGCGATCCGGCGATCCGGCGATCCGGCGATCCGGCGTACTTAAGGCCGGTCGCGCCCGTCAAGCCCCAAAGCGGAAAATTCCGGAAAGAGCGAAGGGCCTGCGCAAGGGCGTCCCCGGACGCCTCAGGCATCGCGGGCGAGCATGTCGAAATTGCCTCGCCGACCGGCATCCGCACTGGCTCGCTCCCGTCTCTGGCGAGGTGGCGTACGTGCGCCGGGCAACTCGCGTGGTCGTTTCCGGCCGAGTGATTACCGCCATTGCGCGGCATGTCAATCCCCCGGCGAATCGCGTCCTGCGGAAGGATGCAGACGGACAACAAGGCAGCGAAATGCGCACGGACGCGGTGCGGTCGCCGCCTAAGCGCTCTCGCAATCTTCTTGCCCGCTATGCGACATCCTTGACTACCGGCTAGCCTGTTCGCCGAAGGCACCGCATTCGTTGTCAATTCTGCACTCCCCACTCCGTCGCTGGCGAATGTCGGCGCCGACGCAGGGTTCGGGGACAGGCTGCTCAAGAGCGCACTGCCCGCGACCACGCTGATCCTGATCACCGTGGCCCACATGATGCGGATGACCCGCGCCGCGATCATCAACCTGCTTGCGAATTCCTACATCGAGATGGCGCAGTTGAAGGGCGTCTCTCCGGCAAGGGTGATCCTGCGTCACGCGCTGCCCAACGCTTGGGCGCCGATCGCGACCGTGGTGGCGTTCAACCTGGCATACCTGGTGGTCGGCGTTGTCGTGGTCGAGGTCGTGTTCGTGTATCCAGGCGTGGGGCAACTGATGGTCGATGCGGTCACCACCCGCGACATTCCGGTCGCGCAGGCCTGTGCCCTGTTCTTTGCCGCCACTTACATCCTCCTGAACCTCGTCGCGGACATTATCGGCATCGTGACCAACCCGAGATTGCTGCATCCGAAATGACCTCGCACGATCCAGAGCGCTCTGCTGTATCCGGATCCGGCCGGATGCTCACCCGTCGATCACGCCGGGAGACCGCGGTGCTGGAACTGAGGAAAGCGCCGTTTTCCGCGCGGTTCGGCATGACCGTGATCGCCGCCTACTGCCTTGTGGCGCTCCTCGCTCCGATGATCGCGCCCTATGGCGAGGCCGAGATCGTGGCACCGCCCCTGGAACCCTGGAGCGCCGAATTTGTCTTCGGAACCGATCAGATAGGCCGCGACCTGCTGTCCCGACTGATCTACGGCGCCCGCAACACCATGGGCATTGCCGTCGCGACAACGATCCTGTCGTTCCTGGTGGGCGGCGCGCTTGGCTTGGCGGCGGCCATTGCGGGCGGCTGGTTGGATCAGGTCCTCAGCCGAACGGTAGACATTCTCATGGCCATTCCCAGCCTGATCTTCGCCCTGATGCTGCTGACCATGTTCGGATCGAGCGTCCAGTCGCTGGTCTTCATCATCGCGCTTCTGGACAGCACGCGCGTGTTTCGCCTGACCAGGTCGGTGTCGGTTGGCATCGCGGTCATGGAATATGTCGAAGTTGCGCGGCTGAGGGGCGAGGGGCTGCCCTGGATCATGCGCCGCGAGATCCTGCCGGGCATCCTGTCGCCCCTTGTGGCCGAATTCGGGCTTCGGTTCAGCTTCGTGTTCCTCACGATCGCCGCGCTCAGCTTCCTTGGCCTGGGCATCCAGCCTCCGACCGCGGATTGGGGATCGATGGTGCGCGACAACGCCTCGATGATCCAGTTCGCCCGGTTCGACCTGAAGGCCGCCCTGACCCCGATGATTCCGGCGGCCACGATCGCTCTCCTGACCATCGCGGTGAACATGGTCGTCGACTGGTTCCTGCACAAGTCGAGCGGACTGAAGTCATGACCGGAACGCGGAACGGCAACAGCGAAGTCCTGCTCGACATGAAGGACGTTCACATTGACGGGTTCTTCGACGAGCGCTGGCATGAGATCGTCAAGGGCGTCAGCCTGACCCTGCGCCGTGGCGAGGTCTTGGGCCTGATCGGGGAATCAGGGGCGGGAAAGTCCACGCTTGGCCTCGCGAGCATGGGGTTCGCGCGCCCCGGATGCCGGATCCGTTCGGGCTCGATCCTGTTTGACGGCCTGGACCTGGCGACTGCGACAACGGCCAGGAAGAGGCAGCTTTGGGGATCTCGGGTCGCCTACGTGGCACAGTCCGCCGCCGCCTCCTTCAACCCGGCGCTCAGGTTGATCGACCAGACGGTCGAACCGGTACTGGACCATCGAATTCGAGACGCCGCCCATGCCGAAGAGGATGCCCGCCGACTCTTTGCCTCGCTGCAATTGCCCGACCCTGACAACATCGGGTCGCGCTATCCGCATCAGGTGTCCGGCGGCCAGCTGCAGCGGGTCATGACCGCCATGGCCATGTCGCCACGCCCGGACCTGATCGTCTTTGACGAGCCGACGACCGCGCTGGACGTGACGACGCAGGTGGATGTGCTGATCGCGGTGCGCAACATCGTCGAGCAATACGGTACGGCCGCCATCTACATCACCCATGACCTGGCCGTGGTCGCGCAGATGGCCGATGTCATCAAGGTGCTGAGATACGGTGTCGAAGTGGAGGAGGCCGAAACCCGCCGTATCCTGGAGGCCCCCGAAAGGGACTATACGAAATCGCTGTGGTCCGTCCGAAGCTTGCACAAGGAAGAAAGCCCAGGTGACCACATCGTGCTTTCGGTCGAGGGCGTGGACGCCTCGTACGGCAGCAGCCTGAAGGTTCTGCATGACATCAGCATCAAGGTCCCGCGCGGTCGCACCGTGGCGGTGGCGGGCGAAAGCGGGTCGGGAAAGTCCACGACCGCGCGCGTCATCACCGGGCATTTGCCGCCTTCGGCCGGCAGGGTGACGTTCAACGGTGACGAGCTGCCCGCGGAACTGAAGAACCGATCGAAGGATCAGTTGCGACGAATCCAGATGATCTACCAGATGGCGGACACCGCCATGAACCCCGGGCACACGGTCGCGGAAATCATTGGCCGTCCGCTCGAATTCTATCTTGGCTTGCAGGGCGGACGGAAACAGGAGAAGGTCCTGCAACTGCTGGAAATGATCGAGCTGGATGAGGGGTTCCTTGACCGGTTTCCGGGCGAACTGTCTGGCGGTCAGAAGCAGCGGGTCTGCATCGCGCGGGCCCTGGCTGCGAATCCCGAGTTCATCATTTGTGACGAGGTGACTTCTGCGCTGGACCAGATCGTTCAGGAAGGCATCCTTAAGCTGCTGATGCGGCTGCAGAAGGAACTGAACGTCACCTATCTGTTCATCACCCATGACATCGCCGTGGTGCGGGCGATCTCGGACGAGATCGTGGTGATGAAGCAGGGGGAGGTCGTGGAACAGGGGCTGAAGTCGCATGTCATGTCGCCCCCGTATCCCCACTATACGAAGCTGCTGCTGGACTCGGTCCCCGAGATGGACCCGGACTGGCTGACAAACGTGGTCGCCGAAAGGCGGCAGTCGGCTCCTGCATGCCATGAGACTTCGGCGAGGAAGGGGGCGGCACGAGCGCTCGAGCGGTGAAGCCGCTGCCTGTTTCCTGAACGGATCCGGATGCGTCCGGCGCGGGCGGCGGCACGGTGACAACCTGATCTGGCGTTCCGTCACCGCCGGTGTTGGCCGAGACCGATGCGGGATCGGCACGGGTGAGATGACCCGTCTGCGCGATGCTGCAAGTGGCCCGTCGGGCAATTCGATGTTCAATGCGCGAGCTTCACCGTCACGCTCTCTCGGAACCCAGCTGTGGGATCGATCCGACGATTCATGGCAATGACGGGATTGTGGGGCCATGCTTGACTGCATGTCCCGCCGTGCCCTTGGGAGGGTTCCTGCGTCAAACCCGTCTTCGACAGTGCAATTTGCAAAATCTTTTTGTTTCAACGGCTTGCCATGCACGACAGAATCCTTGTCACTACGCTCCGCCGGCAGGGCCGGGTGACTTCAGGCGGGGATTCGATGCGGCTCAGGTTGATGTCCGGGCATTTTGCTCCTCAAGCCGGCGCACGGCTTTCGGCAGCCTGACGCCGACGCACTGGGCAATCCTGCCGACGACGCCAACGGCGGCGCTGCGCACGGCGAACCGTTTTCCGTCATGTGCGATGACGGTTTCGGTCAGCGCGTTCAGGTCGCGCAGGATGTCGGCCCACTCGGCCTTCACCCCGACGCGTTCCATTCTGCGGAAGAGCTCGTCGCGCAGCA
>JAJEGW010000042.1 GCA_022819605.1 Silicimonas sp.
GGAGATCACGGAGGAGACGCCGCTCGATAGCCACGCCTATGCCCACTACCTGCATCACAAGTACTTCGAGGTGAACTACGGCGCTGACGGCCTCGTGCCGCTCGATAAGTGGTTCGGCTACTGGCACGACGGCTCCAGGGAGGCCGACGAGCAGATGAAAGCCCGTTTCCGGAAGAAAAAGGAACGAATGAAGGCAAGGCAGGCACAGGCAGTACTGGCAGAATAGTCGCAACGCTCGCGTGCGCAGGAGGCACGCAAGCGGCAGGCCTGACACGACATCAACCGCCGCAATGTCGGCACCCAAGGGAAGGAGACCCAAAATGAAACTGACCAATGTCCTTGCTGTCACCGCGACAGCCGCCATGATGGCATCGACTGCGATTTCGGGCGAGATCTTCGTGATCGGCGGCAAACCCGATGATCCGTTCTGGTCGATCGTGAAAAAAGGCGCGGAAGACGCCGGCGCTGCGGCAGAAGTCCAGGGCAACACGGTGACCTGGCTTGGTCTGCAGAACTACGACAACCTCGGCGGCGACGCGGCGGAACTGATCCGTCAGGCGATCGACCAGGGTGCCGCCGCAGTCGTCGGCCCCGACTGGGTTCCCGCAGCGATGGACCCGGCGTTCCAGGCTGTGACTGATGCCGGCATCCCGCTGGTGATCTACAACGCCGGTGGTCTTGAAGCGGCCGAGAGGTTGGGCGCGCTGAACTATGTCGGATCGACCCCCTACGGTTCGGGCGTTGCTGGCGGCGAGATCCTTGCCGAAGCCGGCTACAAGAATGGCGTCTGCATCAACACGCTGCCGGGTCTGGGCAACATCGAAGCGATGTGTTCGGGGTTCAAGGAAGGCATCGAAAGCGCTGGCGGCACCTATGACGTTCTGCCCTTGCCCGCCACCTCGTTCGGCTCGGCGACGGCTGTTGCACAGGCGGTACGCGCCTATCTGCTACAGAATCCGGACGTAAATGCCATCTTCACCATCGGCAACGTCGACTCGAACTCGTCCGTTTCGGGCGTCGCCCAGGCCGGCAAGACCGGTCAGGTGGCCGTCTGCGGCATGAACTTCGACGAATCGATACTCACCAACATCAAGGACGGCACGCAGTACTGCGCGATCGACCAGCAGGGCTATCAGCAGGGTTTCTACGCCGTGTCGATCCTGTCGGGCTACATCGCGCATGGTCTGACCATCGCCTCGCCGGAAATCCTGACCGGTCCGGGCATCATCGATGCCTCGAACGTCGACGCGGTCATGGAAGGTGTGGCGGCGGGCACCCGCTGATCACCGGAACTTCGGTGCGCGCGGCCTGACCGCGCGCACCACCCTATGGGTGAATAGGGAATCGTCCGGCCACGCGCCGACAGCGACAGGGGGAGCGGATGGCAGCAGAATCCACGAACAAGGGCGGTACGCTCGGACGATTGGCACGACGCCCGGAAATGGGCTCGTTCATCGGAACGGTCGTTGTCTACGTCTTCTTCGCCGCTCTGGGCGGTGCCGTCTTTCTCGGGGCACCCGGATGGTCGAGCTTTCTGAACATGGCGGCCGAGATCGGGATCATCGCCCTTCCGGTCGGGCTATTGATGATCGCCGGAGAGCTTGATATCTCTGTCGGTTCGATCATGCCTGCCTCATCGCTGACTGTTGCGATCATATCCGGCCATTACGACATGCCCGCCGCTCTCGGCATCGCCGCCGGCCTTGGGGTCGGGCTTCTCGTCGGTTTCGTCAACGGCTTTCTCGTGACCCGCACGTCCATCCCGTCGTTGATCGTCACCATCGGCACGATGTTCGCCGTGATGGGCCTCACGCTTGGCTTCACGGTCATGATCGCGGGTTCCACCGGGGTCTTCATCGTGCCCGATCCGATCACCAAGACACTGCTGGGCAATTTTGTCGGCGGCATGTTCCAGGTGGTGATGTTCTGGTGGGCCGGGTTCATCGTGATCATCTACTACCTTCTGCACATCCATCCCTGGGGCAACTGGATCTATGCGCTGGGCGGCGACCGCGAAAGCGCACGGAACGCCGGTATCCCGACGCGGCAACTGACGATCGGTCTTTACATGCTGTCCGGTTTTGCCTCGGCCTTTGTCGGTGTCACGCAGGTGCTGACCTACCAGAGCGCTCAGGTTCTTGCGGGCCAGTCCTTCATCTTCAACTCGATCATGTGCGTCGTGATCGGCGGAGTCCTTTTGACCGGCGGTGCCGGATCGGTGGTCGGTATCGTCCTTGGCACCCTGACATTCGCGATCGTGAACCAAGGCATCTTCTTCTCCGGCCTCGATCCCAACATCGGCTCGGTCATCATTGGCGCGCTGCTCCTGGCGGCGGTCCTGTCGAACGACACGTTCCGTGCAATGGCGCTGAACTACGCGGCGAAGAAGAAGTGAGGGCTGACTGATGGACATCTTCCTGGCCTTTTTGCGCCGTCCCTTCGCTGCATCGGTGCTGAGCCTGATCGGCGTTCTCATCCTCTACGTGATCGGCGGTGTCGAACTTGGCAAGCTGGCGGGTGCAGCCAGTTGGCTCAACCTCGCCGCAAGCCTTGGCATCGTGGCAATCCCCGTCGGCATGTTGATGATCGCCGGCGAACTCGACATCTCGATCGGGGCCATGATCCCCGCGGGGTCGATGGCCACGGCGCTTATCTCAGGCCACTACGAGATGCCGATGATCTTCGGGGTGCTTGGCGCGCTGGGTATCGGCGTCGTCGTCGGGCTGGTCAACGGCATCCTCACGATCCGTACGACTGTGCCCTCGCTGATAATCACGCTGGGCACGCTGGTCGCGATGCAAGGGATCATCCTGTCGGCTTCGGTCCTGCTGACCGGCGCCGCCAGTGTCCCGCTAACCGCGCCTGACTGGGCCAAGTCCATGTTCGGCTCACTCATCGGCCCAAGCCATCAGGTCATCATTTTCTGGTGGCTGCTGTTCACCGCCGTTCTTTGGTTCGTCGTGCATCAGAGCCGTTACGGCAACTGGATCTTTGCCATGGGCGGCGACCACGAAAGCGCGCGGAATGCGGGTATCCCGGTGAACCGGATGACGATCCTGCTGTTCGTCCTGTCGGCCACCTCGGCGAGCTTTGTCGGCATGTGCCTCGCCATCCTCAACAACTCGGCGCAGGTGTCGGGTGGTATGAATTACATCTTCAACGCCATTGTGAGCGTCGTTGTCGGCGGCACGCTTCTGACCGGCGGGTTCGGTTCGGTCATCGGCATCTTCTTCGGGACGTTGACCTTCGCCATCGTCAACCAGGGCATCTACTTCACCGATATCGACCGGAACTGGTCGAACTTGATCATCGGCGTGCTGCTGCTGGTCGCCGTCGCGATGAACGAAAGCTTCCGCAAGCTCGCGCTGAGCGCCGTTTCGGGCAAGGGCGGGAAGTCCAAACAGAATGCAGCCCAAGGGGCAGCTACCGGGCAAAGCGCCCGATGAATTGTCGAACCGCCAGAGGGGCGGGCCATGAAAGGGAGGACATCGACATGAAATTCACCAAGACCATAGCAACGACAGCAGCCGCGGCCGTACTGGCGACCGGCGCATTCGCGCAGGACATCGCCGTGATCGCCGGCTCCGTCGAAGACGCGTTCATGGACAAGATCAAGAAGGGCGTGGACGACGCGACCCACATGGTCGAAGCCAATGGCGGCTCGGTGCAGTATCTGCGCACGCAGAACTACGAGAACTTTGGTCCTGACCTTGTGACCCTGATCAACCAGGCCGTCGCCCAGGGTGTCGACGGCATCGCGATCCCGGTCTGGGTGCCGGATGCACAGATTCCCGCGCTGCAGGCTGCGGCTGAATCCGGCATCAAGATCATGCAGTACAACTCTGGCCTTCCGGTGAAGGCGGACATCGGTGCCATCAACTATTTCGGCTCGGATGAATACGAAGCCGGCTTTGGCGGCGGCAAGTATCTGGCCGAGAACGGTGCGACGCATATCCTGTGCCACATTCAGGTTCCCGGCGCGATCAACTTGACCGAGCGCTGCCGCGGTGTGACCGATGGCGCGACCGAAGCGGGTGCCAAGGTGACCATTCTGGAAACCCCGCCGAACCTTGACGGTGACGTGACCGGCACCGCCGAGGCGCTGAAGGCTGAATTCATTGGCGACAGCTCGATTGACGCAATGGTTTCCTGCGCCGATTTCGGTGCCGCCGCTGGTGCCAATGCGGTCGAGCAGACCGGCCTCGATATCATGGTTTCGGCCTTTGACTTCAGCCCGGCTACGCTGGACCGGATCAAGGCAGGTACTCAGGCCATGGCCATCGACCAGCAGCCTTACCTGCAAGGCTTTCTTGCGACCTCCATGCTCTTTGCAAACCTGAAGTTCGGCACCGAGATCTCGACCGATCCGGTTCTGACCGGCCCGGCCATCATTGACGCTTCGAATGTCGACGCGGTCGTCGCCGGTGCTGCGCTCGGCGCCCGCTGAGACTTGAAATCACCGCACCCCGGGGGGCTGCCCCGGGGTGCGGATACCGAAACCTCAGGGCACGACGGAGACAAATGCAGACGTCCTGACCTCGTTGCGCAAAGAGTCCAAATTTCGTGAAGCCTTGAAATTGAAGATTCCTGGCCGCCCGATGCGGGATCTCTTATTTTTACCTTTGGAGGATGTTCCCTGGCTCAGAACCTCAAAATGTGGATCATGGCGTCTTGTCCGCCTTGCATGTGCAGTCTCCAAAAGTCCTTGTTTACCTGGCCAAAGCCGCCACGGGAAAAATAGGACCATTATTCGATGTCAGGACGTCTGAAATGACCGATAGCACCACGGACCAAACCGAACGAGCAGTGGATTCTGCACCAGCGGGTGGCTTCTCCTTTCTGGCTCTTTTCCGGCGACCAGAAGCCGGTGCTGCCGCAGGGTTTATCCTGATTCTCATTTTCTTTGGCTATTTTGGCTGGGAAAAGAACTTTCTCACGGCTCTCGGATCTTCGACCTGGCTCAACTTCGCCTCCAAGGTTGGCATCATAGCCATCCCCATTGGCTTCCTGATGATCGCCGGAGAGCTGGACATTTCCATCGGAGCCTTAATCCCGGCAGGCGGCATTGTGTTGGCCATGTCAGTGGAATTGTTCGGCATGAACATTTGGCTCGGTGTTCTCGTCGGTCTCGCGATTGCCGGGCTGATTGGGTATATCAATGGTTTGTTGGTGACCCGCACCAACGTCCCCTCCCTGATCGTGACACTGGCGACGCTGTTCGTAGTCGCAGGTCTTAACGCCTATGTGTCGAAACAACTGGCCGGGACGACCCAACACAGCCTGCAAGATGCAGGCGTGGTCTCTGAATTCATCCTTGGCGACTACCATTCGCTGGTCTTTGGCGAGAAGCCGGATCAGACCGTGATCTTCCGCAGCCTCCAAAGTTCGTTCTTCATCTGGATCGTTTTCGCTGCGGCGTGCTTTTTCATTCTGCATGTCTCTCCCTGGGGAAACTGGATCTTCGCGATGGGCGGCGATGAAGAAAGTGCGCGCAACGCAGGCATTCCGACAAACCAGCTCAAGATCGCACTCTTCATGTTGTCGGCGATGGCCGCCGCGTTGGTCGGCATGACCGAGGCGGTCCTCGCCAATACCGCCAGTACGACGACGCAGTTCGGTATGATCTTCAACACGATCATCTGCGTTGTGGTGGGCGGCGTCCTTTTGACCGGCGGCTTCGGGACCGTGACCGGCGTGGTCTTCGGGACGCTGACCTTTGGCATCGTGTTCCAAGGGATCAACTTCACCGCCTTCGACAAGGACCTGAACCTGCTCTTCATCGGCGGCTTGCTGCTCATCGCGGTTCTGATGAACGAAACGTTCCGCAAACTCGCCACCAGCGCGTCAACCACCAAGAAAAAGTGAGGGACCAAGAAGATGTCTGACAAAACACCCGTTCTGGAAATGAGAGGCGTCGACAAGAGCTTTGGCCCCATCGACGTGCTCCACGAAATCACGCTGAAAGTGAACGAAGGCGAAGTCCTTTGCCTGCTGGGCGACAACGGCGCAGGCAAGTCTACGCTGATCAAGACGCTCTCAGGAGTGCACCAGCCGACGCGCGGTGAAATGCGCATGGATGGCAAACCGGTCAGTTTTGCCAATCCGCGTGAGGCGCAGGCCATGGGCATCGCCACGGTGCACCAATTCGGCGGCACCTATCCGTTGATGTCTATCGGTCGGAATTTCTTTGCTGGTGTCGAGCCGACCAAGGGCTTTGGCCCCGTCAAGGTTTTCGATCGGGCCAAGGCCAACCGGATCGCGGTCGAAGAGGTCCAGAAGATGGGCATCACCCGCATCACTGACGGCGATCGCCTTGTCGGTGGACTGTCGGGCGGCGAACGCCAGTCACTGGCGATCGCGCGTGCGGTCTATTTCGGCGCGCGGGTGCTGATCCTCGATGAGCCGACCGCGGCGCTTGGCGTGAAGCAGGCGGCTCACGTGTTGCGCATCGTGAATGAAGCCAAACGGCGCGGACTGGCAGTGATTTTCATCACGCACCAGGTCATGCACGCGTTGGCCGTGGGCGACCATTTCGCTGTTCTGATCCGCGGTGCCATCGCGGCCGATTTCCGCAAGGGAGACAAGACCCGCGAGGAAATCGCCGACCTGATGGCCGGAGGCGAGTCCATGGCCGACCTTGAAGCCAATATCGAGGGCTACATGGAAACCCACGACGGGCATGTGCCTGAGCCGGCACACTGAAAAATCACCGGACGTGCAGGCGTCCGGTTGCAGAACAAGCAAACTGACGGGCGGTATCGTGACCGGCCCGGACCGACGGAGACCGACGTGACAACGAGAATTGCTGTTATTGGCGCAGGGATCATGGGGGCCGACCATGCCAAGATCGTCGCACAGGATATGCCGGGCGCTTGCTTGCAGGTTTTGTGCGACATGGACGAGACGCGCGCGCGCAGCGTTGCGGACATTTATGGAGCGCGGCACGTTGCGACCGATCCCGAAGCGGTCATCGCCCGCGACGATGTGGATGCAGTGATTGTCGCCTCACCCGATTTCACCCACGCGCCGCTGTCGCTGGCCTGCATCAAGGCGGGCAAGAAAGTGATGTGTGAAAAACCTCTTTCCCAGAAATCCGGCGACTGCCTCGAAGTGATGAACGCCGAAGAAGCGGCCGGCGCACGTCACGTCATGCTAGGCTTCATGCGCCGTTATGATCCGGCCTATCTGGAGATGCGCAAGATGCTCAAAAGCGGCGAAATTGGCCGCGCTTTGATGATGCATAACTGGCACCGCAACGGAGATACGCCCGCAGGTGATTTCACCGGGGCTATGGCGATCACCAACTCGGCTCCGCATGAGTTCGACATTTTGCGCTATATGCTGGACACCGAAGCCACTGCGATTACCGCGCGCCAGCCCAAGCGGTCCGACAGCAAAGTCGCGCCTGTGGTTATGGTCATCGAGACCGCCGATGACCAGATCGTGACGGTCGAAGTGAACAATAACGCAGCCTATGGCTATGATGTGAAGGCCGAGTTGGTCGGGGAACAGGGCTCTATTGCCACCAATCACGCCGCCTATACGCGGCTCGACAAGGCGATGAGCAAATCGGTGCGGCACGATCCCGACTGGCGCGACCGCTACGCCGAAGCCTATCGCACGCAGGACCGTGCTTTTCTGGCTTGGGTTCAGCGCGGGTACTACCCCGAACTGGCCTCCTCGTCATGGGACGGCTACGCCGCCGCGATGATCGCCGAGGCGGGTGTCCGTGCGCTGGGTGCTGGCGCGCGTCAGGAGATCACGTTCATCGCGAAACCGGAGATCTACAAGTGAAACTAGGATTTGTAACCGACAGCCTCGGGGCGATGTCGTTGTCCGACATGATGGATCACGCAGAACGCATGGGTGTTAGCGGTGTGGAGGTGAACACCTGTGGTTGGTCCACCGCGCCACATTGCAAGATGGACGATTTGCTGGGCGACCCAGCCGCACAGAAGGCATTCGAGGCCGAGTTTGACCGGCGGGGTCTTGAAATCATCAGCTTCAATGCGAATGGCAACCCGCTGCACCCGACCGATCCCAAGCAGGGCGAAGACCTGAAAAAGACCATCCGTCTTGCGGGCGAGATGGGTGTTAGAACCGTCTGCACCATGTCGG
This sequence comes from Silicimonas sp., assembly GCA_022819605.1. GTDB lineage: Bacteria > Pseudomonadota > Alphaproteobacteria > Rhodobacterales > Rhodobacteraceae > JAJEFO01. Next base: position 8,119 of record JAJEGW010000042.1, read on the forward strand.
GTCTGCCTGCGGGGTCGGCGAATGACACGATGCCCAACTGGGTCGTGTCGTCCTGGCCCCCGGAGACACAGCAGATTCTGCGCTACCAGTGGGAAGTGAAACTCATCCCGTTCTGGACCGAAATCGTCGCACTGGCAAAAGAAAACGGCGTCGAGAAGATCGCGCTCGAGCTGCATGGCAACCAATGCGTCTACAACGTTCCCTCGCTTCGACGCCTACGCGAGGCGGTCGGGCCTGTGATCGGGGCAAACCTCGACCCCTCGCATCTTTTCTGGATGGGGGCCGATCCGCTTTTCGCCGCCGAAGCCTTGGGCGAAGCGGTATACCATGTCCACGCAAAGGACACCTTCCTCAACGCGCCCGTCCAAGCCACGACGAGCCTGCTGGAAAACGGCTCGCTCATGGATATCCCGGCGCGCAGTTGGTCCTACATCACGCTCGGCTTTGGGCATGGCGAGGAATGGTGGCGGCAGTTCTGCTACCGGCTGAACATGGGCGGCTATGATGGCTGGCTCTCGATCGAGCACGAGGATGTGCTGCTGAACTCGCTCGAAGGACTGGAGAAGTCCGTCAACCTTCTGAAGCGTGTGATGCCCTCCGCCCCCGCTGATTTCAAGCCACAAGACATCTGAGGAGAGATGCAATGGCTGCATGGGTCGATGCCTGCGCTGCAGACGATATCGATGCAGAAGAAGTGATCCGCTTCGATCACGGATCGCGGACCTTCATCATCGTTCGGGACCACGAGGACAACTATTACTGCACCGACGGGCTTTGCACGCATGAAGACGTGCATTTGTCGGATGGCCTAGTCGTCGAGGCGACCATCGAGTGCCCCAAGCACTCGTCGATCTTCGATTGCACCAATGGCGAGGTCGAATCGCCGCCAGCCTGCGAAAACCTGCACACCTACCCCACCAAGGTCGAAGGCGGCCGGGTTCTCGTGGAGATCTGATTCATGCCGTTCCAACTCGCCGCCTGCGCGGAAATGCTCTGGCAGGACAAGCCCATCCACTGGCGCGCAGCCCGGCTGCACGAGATGGGCTGTGGCATGGAGCTCTGGAACTGGCCGGATTGGGACCTGGACGCGCTGGAAAAGACCGGCGCGACCTTCACAATCATGAACGGCTACCTTGAAGGGCGCCTGGCCGATGCGGAACGGGCCGATATGTTGCTTGCCTCCGCGCGCGAGACAGCGCAAGTCGGCAAGCGACTGGGTGTTCACCGGCTGAACCTGCACGGCACGGGCATTGGCGATCAGGGGATTCCCGTCCCACAAATGGCCCATGTCGCGCCAGGCATGTGGCTGCGCGCCCGCGATACGCTGCACGGCATCTGCGATATGGCGGAGGAAGTTGGCGTGACCTTCACGCTGGAATATCTCACTCTGCGCGAACATTCCTGCTGCCCGTTCAATTCGACGGCGGATGTGTTGAGCCTCGTGGCCGCCGTAGACCGGCCGCAGCTTCGCATCAATTTGGATCTTTGCCACACGCAGATCGGCGAGGGCGATGTGATCCGCCATGCAGAGGCCAGCCTTCCATGGATCGGAGAGAAACAGGTCGCCGACAACCCGGGCCGGTACGGACCCGGAACAGGAGAGATGAACTGGCCGATGATTACGCGTGCTCTGGCGGACATGGGCTATGACTGTCCGGTCGGCATGGAATCTTTTGCCAAGGACTACCGGGAAGACGCGCTGGCTGCGTTCCGGTTGGCTTTCACGGTGTAGAGGATGGAGCGGATTGTCATCATCGGGGCAGGGGAGTGCGGCGTTCGTGCCGCCTTCGCGCTGCGGGAACAGGGCTTTGCGGGCACCATCACGCTGCTTGGCGACGAGCCGTCGCTGCCCTATGAGCGCCCGCCCCTGTCCAAGGGCATGGACGGCGCATTGAAACCGATCCGGCCCGAGGCAGCCTATGCGGAAGCGGGGATCCACCATCACAGGGGCAACCGCGTAGAGCGGATCGACCCTGCGGCACACAGCGTCTTCCTGCCGTCGAGCGAGAGCCTGTCCTATGACACGCTCCTAATTGCAACCGGTTCCCGGGCCCGACTGTTCCCGACGATGGAAGGCTGCCTGACGCTGCGAACCGATGCGGACGCCGCCGCGATTTTCCAGAGCGTCAAGCCTGGAGCGACCCTTGGGATCATCGGCGGCGGGTTTATCGGGCTGGAATTAGCTGCCGTGGCACGTGGATGCGGCGCGGATGTGACCGTTTTCGAGGCGGGACAGCGCTTGCTGGCCCGCGCGGTGCCTGCCGAAGTCGCCAGAATTGTCGCCACTCGGCATCAGGCCGAGAGCGTGACGATCCGCACGGGCGTCGGGGTAGCAGCAGCAACTGGCACCACGGTGTTGCTGTCTGGCGGAAAGACCCAGACTTTCGACCGCGTCGTTGCGGGCGTCGGGTCAGTGCCGAATACCGAATTGGCCAAGGCCGCCGGGCTGGATACAGGTAGCGGCATCCACGTGGACGACAATTTCAGAACATCCGACCCGCACATCTTGGCGGCGGACGATTGCTGCAACTTTGACTGGCGCGGCGCGGGTTTGGTTGGAAAGCTGGAAGGCGGCGCAGGACCAGGGCGTCTTTGCCGCCTGTGCGATGCTGGGCAAAGCCAACAGTTACAGAGCCGTGCCGTGGTTCTGGTCCGACCAGTACGACCTAACCCTGCAGGTTGCATGGCTCTTCGGTCCAGGACTGGCTGTGACCGAGAGGCCGACAGAAGACGGTCAGTGCATCGTCTTCCAATGCGACGCACTGGGGCAGCTGCTGGCTGCGGCGGGCATTGGACCGGGCAACAGCATCGCCAAAGACATTCGGATATTCCAGAAACTCATCGAGCGGGGCGCACCGCTTGATCCCGGCCTGCTTGCCGATCCCGCACAGAATATCAAACGGCTGCTTCGGGCGGCTTGAACGACAAGGAAGACAACCATGTATCACAACCGCCCCCATGTGTCCGACATCCGTGCCTTGAAGAATCGCGGCGAGAAGATCTCCATGCTTTTCGTCACAACACCAGAGGAAGCCGCCGCTGCCAATGCGGCCGGCATTCAAATGCTGTCGATCGAGGGCAAGTTCTTTGATGCCGAGATGCGCGAAGCTGCCGGTGATTGCTTTGTGCAGGTGGGCCTGCCTTATGGCGGCTGGGGCAGGTTCGAGGGCCGTCCCATTGCCACCGGCGAAGATTACCTGCGCGCGGCCTTCCACTATGCCGGGATCGGTGGCGACGCCTATTATTGCTCGGCCAGCTATGACATCCAGAAGCTGCTCTGCGACAATCACTTGGCCGTCGTCGGCCATATCGGCCTGATCCCGTCCTACATCACCTGGACCGGCTGGCGCGCGGTCGGCAAGACGGCAGATGAGGCCGAGGCGCTCTGGCGGCACACCCAGATGCTGGAAAAGATTGGTGTATTCGGAGCCGAGCTTGAGGTCGTGCCGGATCGCGTCGCCAAATTCCTGACCGAAAACTCGTCGCTCATCATGCTGGGCATGGGCGCGGGCAAGTATGCCGATGCGCAGTACCTCTTCACCGAGGATGTCTGCGGCTACGGCAAGAACCACAAGCCACGCCACGGCAAGGTCTACCGCAATTTCGCGCCCGAGCTGGAGCGGCTTCAGAACGAGCGCATCGCGGCTTTCAAGGAATTCAAGGCCGATGTGGATAATGGCGGCTACCCCGAAGCTGCACATTCCGTCGCCATCAAGGATGACGAATTCGACGCATTCTTGAAGAAGGTACAACGCTGATGCTGCGGATTGGTTGCGTCGGCTACGGAACAGGCGGGCAGCATTTCCACACGCCGTTTATCGCGGCGGCGGAGGGTTGTGAGCTGGCAGGGATCGTCGCACGCGCCGAGGCGACCGTCGCCAAGGCGCGCGCCGATTGGCCTGACACACCGATCTTTCCCAGCCTCACCGCGATGATCGAGGCGGGCGTTTGCGACGCGGTGACGATCACGACCCCGCCGCAGACCCGCCGCGCACTGGTGCTCGAGGCCATCGCTGCTGGGTTGCATGTGATCGCCGACAAACCCTTTGCACCCAACTGCGAGAGTGCCATGGAACTGGGCGCCGCCGCCAGGGCCAAGGGCGTGACGCTGGGCGTCTACCAGAACCGTCGTTTCGATGCCGACCTTCAGACGCTGAAAAAGGTCATAGACGATGGCCGGGTCGGAAAGGTCTGGCGGATTGAAAGCCGCATGGATCAGGACAGCCCCCACACCGTCGAGCGGGGGCCGACGGGCGGCCTTTTGCGCGATCTCGGCAGCCATGTCGTCGATCAAATGGTCTACCTTTTGGGTCCGGTCGCCACCGTCGATGCGCAGCTGGATATTGTGGATTTCCCCGAAGGCCCGACAGATGTGAGCTTTACCCTGACGCTCCGGCACGAAAGCGGCGCGCACAGCCATGTGTCGGCCTGCAAGTTGAACTACATCGACGACCGCGAATTGCGCGTGATCGGTGACAAGGGCAGCTACGTGTCCAAGACCATCGACATTCAGGCGCAGGACATTTTTGCCGGCAAGCGTCCCGCCGACGATCCAGAGGCCTGGGGCTTTGAGCCCGAGGCGAACTGGGGAATGTTGCGCACCTCGGAAGGTGCCGTGCGCGTACCGTCGGAGCAAGGTCGCTATCACGATTACTACACCGCTTTCGCTGCCGCGGTACGCGACGGCACCCCGCCCCCGGTGACGGCCGAGACCGGCGCAGGCACCTTGGCCATTCTCGATGCTGCGCGCCAAAGCGCCGCCGAGGGCCGGTCCATCTCACTATGACAGTCAAGAAAGACAAGACTTGTTGAAAGTAGGACTACTAGGTGCCGGACGGATTGCGGGCGTTCACGCCACCGCCATCTCAAGCAACCCGGACAGCATGCTGGTTGCCGTTTCGGACTATGTCGCGACCAATGCCGAGACCTTGGCGGCGCAGTATGGCTGTGCCGCGCGCACGACGGAGGAAATCATCGCCGACGGCGAGATTGACGCTGCGCTGATCGCCACGTCGACCGACACCCATTCCGACCTGATCGAGGCCGCAACGGCTGCGGGCAAGGCCGTGCTGTGTGAAGAGCCAGTGGAACTGTCGCTGGACCGCGCCAGAGCTTGCCAGTCCAACATTGCGGGCCATGGCCTACCGGTGATGATCGGCTTCAACCGCCGCTTCGATCCGAACTTCGGTGCGCTCAAGGCCGCCCTTGATGCTGGCGAAATCGGCAAACCCGAGCTGCTGTCGATCACCTCCTTCGACCCGGCACCCCGCCTGTGGCCTATGTCAAGGTCTCCGGTGGTCTATTCCGGGACATGATGATCCATGATTTCGACATGGCGAATTTCATCATGGGCAGCGCGCCGGCCAGCGTCATGGCGACGGCGTCCTCCATTGTCGATCCTGCGATAGGCGAGGCCGGCGACGTTGATACTGCAGTCGTGACGCTCACCTATGAAGACGGGCGCATCGCAGTCATCAAGAACTCCCGACGCGCGGTTTACGGCTATGACCAGCGGGTTGAACTGCTTGGGGCCGAGGGCCTTCTTCAAGCGCAGAACATGCTAGAAAACACCGTGGTCAAATCGACCACTGCGGGCGTCACCGGGGCCAAGCCGACCTACTTCTTCCTGGAACGCTACATGCCCGCTTATGCCGCCGAATGGGCGGCGTTCGTGTCGGCCGTCACTCAAAAGAGCGAGCTTCCCGTGACGCTAGATGACGGTGTGGCAGCGCTTGCGATGGCCGAGGCGGCGACTCGGTCAGCGAAAACCGGACAACCTGTGAGGCTCGCTGATGTCTAAGAACTTGAATCATAAGTCATTGATTTAACTTTGTTATTTGAATTCATGTCGTTAGCCCGCGTGCCACTCGGCGCATCAGGAACCGGCAGGCCGCGAGCTGCGCCCACGCCAAGGAGCTCGCCAGTGTCCGCTCGAAGTCCTTCGCCAGGCGTCGGCACCGCGACATCCACGCGAATGTCCTTAATGCCGACATACGGATAATGCCGCGTCGGCGGCTCAAGTCCCTGCGGACCTTGGCCGCCGCACGCAGCGTGTCGGCATAATTCGGGCGGCGCTTCTGCCTCGATCGGATGCAAGACATTTCGAATTGGCTTTTCTGTCGTGATGCGACGGAGGAACACGCGTCGCCGGTTCGGCTCTGGTTTGCCTTTGGCTGACCATCTGCCGAGTCTGTTCCTTTCTCAGCAGAAAGAAAGGAACCACCTATGGAACATCAGCAAAGCAGCGGGAGAAGGCGGCGGCGAAAGCGCGGCTGGCTCCGATCCCATTCCGAAGCGTTTCTGGCCCGACTCGGCGACCAAGGCTATCGCCTGAGCACGGTTCGGCACTACGAGCGTGTCGTCGAGTGTTTCTGCGCGGAGTTCACGTCCCGCAAGCTTCACGCTGGAAACGTCTGCGAACGCTCGATTGCGCGCGTTCAGGAGGCGGTTCTGCAGGCGGAAGTTCCGAGCAGTCGCCGCTGGACGAAACACTGCTTGTCGCGTTTGCTGGACTATCTCGCTGCAGACGGTGGCCTTGTGCGCGAACCGCCTGTCGCCGTCCCGGCCAGTGCCATGGACATCTTGAAGGAGGAATATGCTGTCTGGCTGCGACGGGAGCGCGGCCTCAGCGAAGCGACGGTCCGGCGCTACCTGCCTTGCCTGGAACGCTTCATGGCCTCTCAATTCGGCAACGAACCCGGCGATCTGAACAGCATTGCCTTGTCCGATGTCCTCGCGTTTCTGTACCGGGGGACGGCTGGAGCGCAATCGCGTCGGGACCTGCAGTTGCCGTTGCACTTGCGCAACCTGTTCCGGTTCCTTTTCTGGAGCGGCAGGATTCGACACGACCTGTCGGACAGCATCCCTGCGATTGCACGTCCCAAGGCGACGAATCTGAAACGGCATCTGGACGCGGGGGAAGTGCACCGGCTGTTGGAAGCCGTTCGAACCGACGACGCGATCGGCCGGCGCGACTACGCGATCCTGCTGCTGAGCGCCCGGCTCGGTCTCCGCGCCCAGGAGTTGGTCGCGATCCAGCTCGAGGATCTTGACTGGCGAGCGGGCGAGATCCTGATTCGAGGCAAGGGATTGCAGCGTGACCGGATGCCGCTTCCGGTCGATGTGGGCGAGGCGGTTGCGGCTTGGCTTCGTGATGGCCGCGCAGGTGATTCCCGAGCCCTGTTTGTCTCCGTGCGGCCGCCCTTCCGGCCGTTCAAGAGTGGGCAGATCGTGAACAAGGTGCTGTGCAAGGCGTTCCAGAAAGCGGGATTGCACTCCCCTCAGCGGCGTCTTGGCGCACATGTACTCCGTCACAGCCTCGCTGTCGACCTGCTGAGAGCGGGTGCTTCGCTTGGCGAGGTCGGTGACGTTCTTCGGCATCGTTCGCACGCGTCGACAACGACTTACGCTCGGCATGATCTGGAAGCGCTACGATCCCTCGCCCGAAACTGGCCTGCGGCGGAGGGGATCGCATGACGAAGCTTTCAGATCGACTGGATGAATACCTGGCCATTCAGCGCGACTTCGGCCGCGACCTGTCCGACAGCGGAACGCAGCTGCGTCCATTTGTTCGATTCGCCGATGCCGAAGGAGTGGAGCGGATCTCCACGGATCTGTTCCTGCGATGGAGAGAGCAATACGGCTCCGCCAGCGCCCGCACCTGGTCGTACCGCTTGAGCATGGTCCGCAGCTTCGCGAAATGGCTGCAAGGCGTGGACCCGCATACCGAAATCCCGCCCACGGGTTTGATCTCCGCAAGGCGTCGGCGGCCCCGGCCTCACATCTACCCGGACCGCGAGATCGCGAGGATCGTCGTCGAGGCCGCAAGGCTTCCCTCTGCCTGCGGGCTTCGCGGATGGACCTGTTCCACGCTGTTCGGGCTTCTGGCCGCAACGGGCTTGCGCCTGGGAGAGGCAGTCGGACTGGACGACGAGGACGTCGACCTCCGTGCGGAAGTGCTGGCTGTCCGCAAGTCAAAGCGCGGCACGGGAAGACTCGTCCCGATCTCGCCGTCCACCGCCGAACGGCTCGATGCCTATCGTCTTGTGCGCATGGGAATCCTGGGAGCCCGCGCAGGGCCGTTCTTCCGGAACGAAAAGGGAGAACGGCTGAGCAGCAACAATGCCCAGTACAACTTCGCGAGGGTCTGCCAGCAGATCGGCATCCGTGAACCGCAGCCTTCGCGCAAGCACGGCCGCGGGCCTCGCCTGCATGATCTCCGGCATTCAATGGCCGTGAAAACCATGCTCGACTGGTACCGAACCGGCCGCGACCCCAACTGCGAAATGCACAAGCTGTCCACCTACCTGGGGCATGCGCATCCCAGACATACCTACTGGTATATGGAAGCCGTGCCGGAACTTCTCAGGCTTGCCTGCGAGCGCGCCGAGCAACGGTTCCGCGAAGGAGACTGCCCATGAAACCGCAATCTCTCCCCTTCCATCTGCATGCCTTCTTCATGCAGCGCCTGATCCAGGAAGTGCAAGCCAGCCCTAATACGGTGGCCAGCTATCGCGACACCTTTCGTCTGCTTCTTGCCTACGCGTCCGACCAGCTCAAGACGGCACCGACAGATCTCCAGATCACGGACATCGATGCCGAAATGGTCGGACGCTTCCTCATGTTCGTCGAGACCACGCGCGGAAACAGCGCTCGCAGCCGGAATACCCGGCTCTCCTCCATTCGGTCGTTCTTCAGGTACATTGCCATTCGCGAACCACAGCTTCTGCACCAATGCCAGAGGATCCTCGCAATGCCGAGCAAGCGATACGAGAAGAAATCCATCGACTATCTGCAGGGCCCGGAAATCGCAGCGCTGCTCGCGGCACCCGATCCGACAACCTGGTTCGGCCGCCGAGACCGAACGATCCTGCTTCTCGCTCTGCAAACCGGCCTCCGAGTGTCCGAGTTGATCCAGCTCAACTGCAACGACATCGCGCTCGGGCCCGGTGCCCATGTCCGATGCCTGGGAAAGGGACGCAAGGAACGCGCGACCCCGCTCAGGAAGGATGCTGCAAGGGCGCTGCGCGAATGGCTGCTGGAGCGGTCGGGAGAACCTGATCAGCCTCTGTTCGTGAGCCTGCGAGGCGGCCGTCTAAGCCGCGATGCCGTCGAGCGCCTCGTGCGAAAGCATGCGGCACTGGCGTCCAGCCAATGCCCTTCAATGAAGTCCAAGCGCATCAGCCCGCATGTGTTGAGACACAGCGCCGCAATGGAACTCCTGCACAATGGTGTCGACTGCACGGTGATCGCTCTCTGGCTGGGACACGAAAGTGTCGAGGCAACCCAAATGTACATTCACGCAAATCTCCAGATGAAGGAGCGCGCCATGGAAAGAACCAAGCCCGTGGACGTGCCAGCGGGACGATATCGGCCACCCGACAAGCTCATGGCCTTTCTCGAAGCCCTCTGATTATGCCGACACGCTGCGTGCGGCGGCCAAGGTCCGCAGGGACTTGAGCCGCCGACGCGGCATTATCCGGATGTCGGCATTACGGACT
>JAJEGW010000171.1 GCA_022819605.1 Silicimonas sp.
CATGCATCCCATGGAACGGAGACGGTGTCAACCCCCTCGGAAGAAAAAATCGATGAAGGCGCAAATCATCATGAAAACAACGCCGCGCGATCGCGAAAGAAAATCCGCTCAGGCCCTGCGCTCAAACAAAATGCCATTGGGGGGGCGCCGGGTGGCGGCACTGGCGCTGATCGTCGATCCCGCGCGGCGTCCGGAAATCGACGCGGCGCACGTGGCGGCGGCTCTCGGCCTGTCCCCGTCCGAGAGCCGGATGATGGCGCGGCTGGCCGAGGGGCTCAAGGTGAAGCAGATCGCCTGGGACCAGGGCTGGAGCGAGGACTACGTGCGCTGGATGCTCAAGAGGGTCTCCCGGAAACTGGCCGTGTCGGGGCAGGTCGAGCTGGTGCGGCAGGTGCTGGCGGCGGACGCGCTGCCGCGCGGCTGACGGGCCGTCCGCAGCAAAAGTCTGCCCTGACACCGTTCCTCCCGCCTGGCTGATCCGCAGCGAGGCCGGAGCCATCGCCTGACCCGGGGCGGGTCGGTCTTGAACGGGAGGCCCCCGCGAAGGCGGGTCAGCATTGAACGCGACTCCGCAGCGGCATCCCGAATCCTCCGGATTTGGAGGATTTGCAGATCCTGGGGACCGTCTACGCTTCGATGACCGAAAATCCGTCGCGGTCCCGGGGACCGGCCGATTTCGGCCCGCGCAGCGCGGCGGGGGAGCGATCGATGGCCGCGAACCCAGTGGAGAGTTCCGTCCCTGAGGACGATCCTTGCGGCATGACGACCCATGCGGCGTGCGGGAGGTGCCGTTCGCCGACTCCGCCCGGACATCGCGAAATCACCGTCGACGCGGTCGGCATCGGCGTCCGGCGAGTCTCAAACCTGATTGTCGAAATCCGGGCGGCGGTCGCGTCGATCGCGGCGGCCGATGCGGTGTCCTCGAAATCGTTGCGGACGTCGAATTCGGGCACGAGATGCGGTCCGGCCGAGGCGGCATCCGGCTTGATATCGGTCTCTTGGGCGCGGACTGTGCCGATCAGGCGCCGGAGAGTGCGTTCGAGGCCAAAAAAGTGCCCAAGGACAACGGGTTGCGTCGGCATCGGAGTCGCTCAGAGCCGGAGTCCGGCGTGCGGTTTTGTGCGCGATAGCTGTCACTATCGCGCATAAAGTTGTCAATGTCCTCGTGTGTCCGGCGTCTCGCCGAACTTGCGGCGGCACGCGGAAATCCGCGCCGGACAGCATGCAACACGTTGGATTTGCGGTGTTTTTCTGGGATCGGCGCGCCCTGGAATAGCCAATCGTCCAGGTCGCCGGTCTCGCAGGACCCGCCGGTTTTTACGCTCGATAGCATTTTTCGGAATCTGCAGCCGTCCGGCGCACGGGCCCGGATTCGGCCCGTGATTCGCCGTTTCGGCCCGGCGTTCGCCCGGGCAGCATGGCACGGCGGGCGCGGACGTGCACCCCCCTGGCGGGCCGCTCAGTGCCTCCCCTGGATCCGGGCCAGCTGGGCCGCGCCGCTGCGCCGCGCGAGAAGCCGCTCCCCGTAGCGGTTGACCATGCCGGCGGACTTCCACCGGCCGGCCTGGAGGATCGCGGGCATCTCGATGCCGGCGGCAACCATGTCCTGGGCCGCCCCGACCCGGGCGCTGTGCCCCGAGAGGCCCGAGACCACGCTTTCCGGCAGCCCGGCCGCGCGCGCCATCGCCTTGAAGATGCGCGGCACCTGGCAGGGGTCGAGACGCTCCCCGACCCGGTCGCCCTTGGCGACCGAGCGGAACAGCAGTCCGTCGCAAATCCCGCTGCGCTCGATCCACGCCCGGACCAGCCCGACGGTGTCTGCGCTGACCCACGCGATCTCGCCCCGTCCCTCGCAGTCGGTCTTGGAGCGGCGCACCAGCAGGCTGCCGTCGCCCTGAACTTCCTCAAGCAGATCAGCGACTTGCAGGGAGACCAGCTCGGACCTGCGCAGCATCCCGTCGTAGGCGACGGCCAGCATGGCGCGGTTGCGGTCGTCGATCAGCGCGTCGCCGGCGACCGCCAGCAGGCGCTGGCGCAGCGGCCAGGTCAGACCCATCGCCTGCTCCTGCCGCCGTCCCTTCTTGCGGTGCATGCGCTTGAGCGCGAGCCGCACCAGCGGGTCCCTGACCGTCCGTTCAAGGCCGAGCGCCCGGTGGGCGATGCCGAGGCTGGTGACGTAGCGGCGCACCGTGGCGGGCGCGCGCGTCTCGGCCATGGCGTCGACGAAGGCGGCGACGGTCTCGGGACTGGCGGGCAGCGCCGTTTCCCCGCGCTCCGCGCACCACTCGGCGTAGTTGGCGAGATCGGACCTGAGGGCCCGCTCGGTGCTGTCGCTGAACGCGCCGCGGGCGGTGCTGACGAACTGTCCGAGCCGGTCCTCGAGCGCGGGCTCCCGGCCCGCTTCCGGCTCCTCGAGGGCGTTGAAAGGGGAATCAAGGAACATTCATGGGCCTCCGGACCGTCCGCGCAGGGGAGCCCGGTTTTGTGCGCGATAGTGACAGTTATCGAGCGTAAAAAAGGAGGCGGTCTCAAGTGCATCCGGCCCCACAAAGCGGATTGGCAGGCTTCGGTTCGGCTCCGCGGCCGTTCGACGCGGAAAGAGGGCGGCCATCCGATGACGGACGGCGCGTTTCGGAAGCCGTGTTCGGCCTGGGAACGGGTCCGGACGGAGGCGCCGTCCCCGATGTCTTCCCATGGCGGCGGACCGCCCTGCCGGGCGCCGATGCCGGGACCGCCGGTCCGGATCGCAAGGCCGGACGCCTCCCTTTCTTCAGGCACCCCTTTCTTCAGGCACCGGGGCGCGGCCCCGGCCCGGATGCGCACCCGTCCCGAAACCGCCGGGTCCTGACGGGGCACGGCAAAGCGTCAGAGGAGTTGAAACGATGCGCTCATCGACAGTCGAGACACGGCACGGGTCCGGGGGCACGGCGATGCCCGTGACCGGCGCCTCCCGCCTCTCTCTCGCCTTCCTCCCGGCTCTGGCGTGCCTCGCCCGCCGGGCGGCGCTCGCCGCCTGCCTCGCCCTGCTGCTCTGCGCCGGGACGGCGCAGGCCCAGCACGAGCGGGTGGACCTAAGCGTCACGGGAAGCGTCTGCGCCAATTGTCCGGTGGCGCCGACGGCCTATGCCGTTTCCGGGCCCGGCGTCGGCGAGGTCACGCTGCACTGGGAAGAAGGCGAGGACACACGATCGACGCCGGTGCCGGCGTCGTCGTGGGTGGTTCACTGGGGCACACCGGAATTTACAGGTCTCTCGTCCCAGACATATTCCGGTACCGCGGCGAGTACCCGCAGCGTTGTCCTCATCCCGGGGGTGGTGCCGGGCCAGCAATACGGGTTTGCGGTCACGGCGCGAGCTGCCGACACGTCCAAGCAAACGAGAGTCACCGGCATCCTCCGCTCCGCCCGCTTCCATGTGGGCGACCTCTCCGCGGCCGACGCACCCACGATCGAGGTGGTGCGGGTGGTCTCGGCGCCGACCCACGATTCGGACGACGACGGCCAATTCGACACCTATGTGCGGGGCGACAAGATCCTTTTCGATTTGGAATTCAGCGAGCCGGTGGAGGTCACCGGCGAGTACAGCGGCGTCAAGCTGCGCGTCGACCTCGGCGCCGACGACACAGTCCTGACCAACAGCCGGAAGGTGTTGCGCCTGGACAGCGTGCTCAACGGCGGGCGCACCTTGCGCTTCGCTTACACGGTGACCGCGAGCGACACGGACGCGGACGGCGTGTGGGTGCAGACGGCCGGGTCGAACCAGGTGTTGTTCCTGACCGGCGGCGCGACCGTAAAGAGCGCGGAGACGGGCAAGGACGTGAGCAACGAGATGGCCGGCCTGCCCACCGAGGGCGGAAAGCTCGAGGGCGCGATACGGGCCAAGGTCGACGGCAGCGAGACCGGTTCCGAGGGGCCGACGCCGGTTTCCGCGACGGTGAACGGCGCCACGCTGACGGTGACTTTCAGCGAGAATATCTCCTGGGCGTCCGACGGCGCGCTGATCGCGAACCTCGACGTGCGCAACAGCGGCGACGTCAACGGCGGCAACCGCAACGTCAACCAGCACCCGATGGCGGTGGCCCGCGGCGATGTGAACACCAAGCTCGTGCTGACCCTGGGCATTCCGGCCAAGGCCGGGGACACGGTGACGCTGACGCACCAGTTCGCCGGCGGCACGCAGGCGCTGCAGGACACTTCCGGCAACAAGGCCCCGGCGTTCCGCGACCTGGCGGTGACCAACAACACGCCGGGCGCGTCGTCGCCGCCGGTGCCGGTGCGCGCCGACGTGGCGGGCAAGTCGCTGCGGATCGTGTTCGACCGCGCGGTGGGAGCCGAACTCCCGGGGGCCCGGTTCACGGTCCACACCACCGACAACAGCCTGGGCGCGCGGACGATCAAGGGCACGGGTACGGTCGACTTTCGGAACAGCGAATTCATATTGATCACGCTGGCGAAGGCGGTGCGCCCGGACGAGCAGGTCAGGGTGTCCTACTCGAAGTCGTCGGTCTCCGGGCAAAACCTCACGGGCCACAGCGACGACGTAGCCGTGCAGTCATTCGACAACTTCCGCGTCGAGACGGTGCACGACGTCACGCCGCCGAGGTTCGTGCAGCGCACGGCGGTCGAGGAAACCACCACCCGGTACAAGGTGTTCCTGCACTTCGACGAGCCGCTGGACGAATCTTCCGTGCCGGCGTTCGGGAGCACGGGCATCAGGCTGCGGAAAGGGTTCACCGTAGTGCCCGAATCCGTCGTGACCGTCGCCGTCCAGGGCAGAACCGTGGTCCTCACGGCGGGGCAGGCGCTGACCAGCGACATTCACCACATTGACTACTTTCCCGACCGGGTAACGAACCCGATCCGGGATCTGGCCGGGAACCCGGCGGAATGGTCGGGTAGTCGAAGCTTCCTCCGCTCGACCCTGCAGTCGGGCAAGCCGGCGCTGGCGGCCACGGACCCGGTCGTGGCGGAAGGCGACCTGCTGACGCTGAACTATACCAAGACCCTCGATTCCGGCAGCGTGCCGGCGGCGTCGGCGTTTGCCTTCTCGGATGGTTTCAGTTCCGGCATCGCCGGCGTCGAGGTGGATCTGGGGCATGTCGACCCCAACGATTTCCCACGGGTCCTGCTGCGCCTGGAGCACCCGGTGCTCCCCTGCACTCCCGCGTTCACGCTGAGTTACACCGTGCCCGGCACGAACCCCATCCAGGGCATCGACGGCACCGACGCGGACGCGCTCACGGACCGGGCGGTGACCAGAAAGGGCGTGTCGGCGACGTCGAATTGCGTGGCGGGCCGGAACTGGGTCGGCGGCATGGTCCAGGGCAGCGTCGTCATCCAGGCGAACCGGCCGTTCGCGACGGACAAGGTGGCGCCGAAGCCGGAGTGGTTCACGGTCACGGCCTCGGGCGGCCCGGTGACGGTGACCGGGGCGGCGTTCGACCCGAACGACGCTCACGTCCTCAAGCTCACGCTGAGCCGCGAGTTCGCCGCCGGCGAGACGGTGACGGCGAGCTACCGGCGCCCGGCCGGCGAGTTGGGCCTGTGGGACGTGGACGGCAAGCAGCTGGGCGACGTCACGGACTGGCCGGTGCAGGAGGGGACGGCGGCGCTGAGCGTGTCCGACGCGCAGGCGGCCGAGGGCGAGGCCGTGGCGTTCACGGTGTCGCTGTCGCCGGCGAGCGACGCGGCGGTGACGGTCGACTACGCCACGTCGGACGGCACCGCCGCGAGCGGGACGGACTACACCGCGACCTCCGGCACGCTGACCTTCGCGGCCGGCGAGACGGCGAAGACGGTGGAGGTGGCGGCGCTCGCCGACACGGCGACGGAGGGCGACGAGACCTTCACGCTGACGCTGTCGAACCCGTCGGGCGCCGCGCTGTCGAGCGCGTCGGCGACGGGGACGATCGCGGACGTGCGGCCGGCGCTGACCGCGATCTTCCACGGCCTGCCGGACGAACATGACGGGAAGAAGCTCTTCTCCTTCGAGATCCGCTTCTCCGAGGAGTTCGGGGGCATGCGGCTGACGGCGGTCAAGCGGGCCCTCGCGGTGACGGGCGGACGTCTGATCGACGCCAGGCGCACGGTGCGGGGGCAGAACAGGAGCGTGACCGCCAGGGTGCGCCCTTCTCAGGGCGGGGACGTGACGCTGGCGCTTGCGGCGACGTCGGACTGCTCGGCGGCCGACGCGACCTGCACGCAGGACGGCCGCAAGCTCTCGGCCGCGGTCCAGGCCACGGTGCCGGGTCCGGATTCGGCGACGACGGCGCAGGCGCAGGTCCTGCCGGTGCTGTCGGTCGCGGACGCAAGCGCCGACGAGGGCGCGAGCCTCGCGTTCTCGGTGACACTGGACGCGGCGGCAACGGGCGACGTCACGGTCGATTACGCCACCGGGGACGGCACGGCGAGCGCGGGCGCGGACTACACCGCGGCAAGCGGCACGCTGACCTTCGCCGCGGGCGAAACCGCCAAGGCCGTGGAGGTGGCGGCGCTTGCCGACGCGGACGCGGAGAGCGACGAGACGCTCACGCTCGCGCTCTCCAACCCCTCGGGCGCCACCATCGGCACCGCTTCGGCCACCGGCACGGTGGCGAACGTGGTGCCGGCGGACACGACGCCCCCGGCGCCGTCGGCTGCCGAGGTGGACGGGCACATTGCGACGGTGACGTTCGACGAGGACCTGGCGCCGGCGTCGACGGACTGGTTCAACTTCCAGTGGACGGTGAGCGGCACCGGGGTGCAGCACCATCCGGACAGCGCATGGATCGCGGACAAGCGGACCGTGAAGCTGCGCCTCGCCGCGGACTTCCCCGCGGTGGCGGGCCAGACGGTGACGCTGAAGTACGAGCCCTCGAACTACCTGAGGGACGCGGCGGGCAACCGGGTGGCGTTCTTCCGCATCGAGGCGACGAACCTGACGCTGCCGGTGCTGACCGTGGCGGACGCGCAGGTACAGGAGGGCGCGGGCGCGACGCTGGACTTCAAGGTGCGCCTCAACGCCGCCGTGGCAGGCACGGTGAGAGTGGACTGGGCGACCGCCGACGGCACGGCGACGGCGGGCGAGGACTACACGGCGGCCTCGGGCACGCTCACGTTCGCCGCGGGCGAGACCGAGAAGACGGTCAGCGTCGCGGTTCTCGACAACTCCCATGACGAGGGCAGCGAGACGATCGGCCTGAAGCTCTCGAACGCGCAGGGAGCGCGGATCGGGGACGGCGAGGCGACGGGGACGATCGTGAACTCCGACGCGATCCCGCGAGGCTGGCTCGCGCGCTTCGGGCGCACGGTGGCCGAGACCCACGTGGACGCGGTCCGCGACCGGCTGGGGGCGAGCCGCAGCCCGGGCTTCTCCGCGACGTTCGCGGGACAGCCCGTTCCGGGGCCGGAAGCGCAGGCCGCATTCGGGCACGCGTCCGGAGCGAACGGGACGGGGATTCGCCCGCCCGTCGGTGGGGACGCTCGCCCGGGCGCTCTGCCGGAGAGCCGATTCGCGTCCCTTGCCTCTCCTGAGGAGGACGCGGCGCCGGCCCTGCACGCCCTTGCGGCTGCGGACCTTGAGGCCGGACGGGCAAGGACCCTGCCGGGCCTTCCGGAAGACGCGGAGGACGGGATCCTGTCGCTGCGGTCGTTCCTGGCGGGCGAGGACGAGGGCGATCCCGAGGCGCAGACGCTGACGGCGGACGACATCCTTCTCGGCACGTCCTTCATGATGATGCAGGACACAGGGACCGGCGCCTCGCGCGGGTTCTGGGGCCGGGCAAGCCGCTCGGGCTTCAGCGGACGGGACGGCGGCACCTCCGTCGACGGCGAGGTGACGGGCGCGATGCTCGGCGCCGACTGGAAGCGGAAGGGCGCGCTGTTCGGGCTGATCCTGTCGGCAAGCCGGGGCGCGGGAACGTATTCCGGCGCGTCCTCGGGCGAGATCGACGTCACGCTGACGGGACTCGTTCCCTGGGCGGGCCGGGAGATCGGCCGGGACCTCTCCGTCTGGGGCGCTCTCGGCATCGGCCGGGGCGACATGACGGTGACGCCGGAGGGCACGGGCCCGATGGACGCCGGAGTCGGCTGGAGCATGGCGGCTGCGGGCGCCGACGGAACGCTTGCTGCGGGCGAGCGGCTCCTCGGCGCCGGCCTTCGCTGGCACGCGGACGCGCTCCGCAGCCGCACGTCCTCGGACGCGGCCACCGGCCTCGCGGCGACAAGCGGCGCGACCACGCGGCTGCGGCTCGGGGTGACGGCGGACTGGCGGCGGACGCTGGACTCGGGCGCCACGCTCGGCCCGCGCCTCGAGGCGGGGCTGCGCCATGACGGCGGCGATGCCGAGACCGGCTTCGGGCTGGAGATCGGAGGGGGCATCGGCTTCTCCGATCCCGCGCTAGGCTTGTCGGTGACCGTCGACGGGCGCACGCTTGCGCTGCACGAGGACGGGGCGTTCGGCGGCTGGGGCCTGTCGCTTGGTCTTTCCTGGGATCCGCGTCCCGAGACGAAGCGCGGCTGGTCGCTTGCGGCGAGGCAGTCGCTCGGCGGCGCGTCCTCCGGCGGCGTCGACGCGCTGCTCGGTCCCGAGGCCTTCCCGGGTCTTGCGGGGACGGAAAGCGACGCAAGCTGGTCGCTCGAGGCCGCCTTCGGAACGGGCCTGGGCAACGGCATGGTCGGCAGCCCCTACGGCCGCGCGAGCGGGACCGGCGGCGTGGACGGCCTGCACCTCGGCTGGCGGATCGAGCCGGATGCGGCGCACGCCGCGGACGCGAGCCTCGATCTCTGGGCGCAGCCCGGCGCGGGCGGCACCGGCGACGAGGCGGGCGCGGGCCTGCAGTGGCGCTGGTAGGCGGTTCCGAGGCAAAGGCGCGGGATCGTGACGAGCGCACGGGCGGCCTTGCCCGGAGTCGCCAGGGCGGGTGTCCGCGACTTCGGGTGCCGGCGCGCGGCCGGGAAGGCTGGCGGCGCGCGAGCCGTCTTCGCGCGGAAGGGCCGGGATTGCCGCGGACGGCGCCGGCGATGACGGAAGCGGGATGCAGAACCGGGTAACGAGTGCGCCTTCGGGCGGGGAAGGCGGATGCGATGGAGACGGGGGACGGCGTTCTCGCCTGGAGGATGCTCAGGCTTGTCGGAGAGTACCGGGAGGCCTGGGCGCGGCGCGCAGCCGCCGGGCCGCCGCCCGCGCTGGAGCCGGGACCGTTCCGGATCCGGGTCCAGACGGAGGCCGACATGGAGGCCGCGCGCTTCGAGCTGCTCGCCTGGGAGGATCCGCACGACGCGGACGGGCCCGCCGCGCCCTTCTGGCGACAGGAGGGGATGCCCGAGGGCTTCGTCCATCCGGGAGCGCCGCTGCCGGCCGAGCTGGTCGGCGAGGGCGCCGCGATCGAGGGTCTCCGCCTGCTCTGCGGCGACCTCGTGGTCAGGATCGAGTGGCGCGGCGCCGCCGTGCAGATCCGGATTCTGGACGCCGCGCGCTTCCCCGACGACTGCGGCATCGCCGTCATGCACGGCTTCGGGCTCCGGATGCCGCACCCGATGCGGCGCATGGTCGACTTCTGGAACGCGGCGGAGCGGCCGAGCCCTCGGAAGGGGCGGGAACGGCGGGCGGGAAACTCGAGACGGAACGGCTGCTGACGGTCATGGAGGGCCTGGAGGCGGGCAGGACGGCGCGCGGGATCGCGGCGGACGTCTGGGGCGCGGAGGCCGTGGCCGGGGAGTGGGCCTCGGACAGCTGGATGCGCGCGCAGGTCCGGCGCTGGATCCCCAAGGCGAAGGCGCTCGCCGAGGGCGGCTGGCGCGTTCACGTGCCGCGCCGGAAGGTCCGGGAGCGAGGGTGACGGGAACGCGTCGGCGGGACGGGGTCGCGCGCCCGGCGGGGATCGCGGCGTCCGGAACCAGGCGGACGGGATTGTCCTCCGCTTCCGGCCGAAACACGCGCGCGCGGCGAAACCGGACCCGGAATGGTTGGCGCCTGCACGTGTCCGGTGATCGGGTTGCCCGCGAATCTGACCCCCGGGAATTCCGGGGGGGGGACGCGGCGCGCCGTTGATCGGTTGAGCGCAACCGTTCCGTCAGGCAGCAGGTGTTTCGACCGAGGTGGTGACGTCGGTTGGCGAAACCGAAGGAATTCCTGCCGTCGTGGTGGTTCATAATGATGGGCACCCGTCCGAGGCTCCTTGGCCTGGCGAAACGCCGCCTCCGGATTCTCCTGCGGAACGATTGACGTCACGGGGGCCGCAATCCGTCAGTTGACGACGGCAGGTTGACCCGGATTGTTTGCCAATGGTTTGCCACGTGACTGACGAGGCATCGAGGCGTCGGAAGGAATGTTCCCGTAATAGATTGTTTCAAAATCACTTTATGTGGCGATCCGGGAAGGACTTGAACCCTCAACCTGCTGATTAGAAGTTCAGGTGGATCGCGGACAGGGAGAAGGCCCAAGAGACTTCGCCGCGAACCGGGTCGTTTGCCGGCGTTCTGTCAGTCCGTGATGCACGGTGGAAGAGATGCGCGGCCAGCGAGGCTCAAAGCGTCAAGTGGGCGGAATTCCACGCGACATCCGCGTTTCCCGAATTTGCTTGGTTCACGCCATCAAGGTCTGGCAGAACGGCTACAGTCGAGTCCACGGCTTGCCCGAACGCTTGCCTTTGCTGCGGGAGCCTTGTGATGGAGGCTGGGCACTTGGGGACCCGCCGGGTTGCGGATCGAATCAGTTCGGTGGCCATTGGATTGCACAATGAGATGCTCCTGTTTGCTGAGTGTGGTCGGTATCTCGAAAATCATCGATAGTACTGTGTTTTTTGATACCTGCTCGTTTGCCTGTGCCGCCGTTTCGGCGGTCATTGGGACAGGAAATGCTGATGCTCCACTCGACTTGCAATCCGAATTTCAACGAGCCCTAGCTAGTGAACAGGGCCATTTGACAGACATGCGACACCATTTGTAAATCATGCGATTGTCTGACTCCATGTCGCCCGAGGCGAAAGTGGGAGGATCCGGAGATTATGACCGTTCGTCCAAATTTGCGGCAGATGCCTGATCCTAGGGGAAGAAGAGTCGTATGCTCCGTTTTCAATCTGGTTCACGGTGATAGATGAGCAGTCCTTATTCCACAGGGGGAGGCGGCCCCCAATTCGAGGTGCGCGTCACGGCATATTATTGTGCGGCGGTGCTTGCAGAGGCAAGAGGGCGCGCCTTGCCAGGCGTCTGTGCAACCGAGGTTCTGACGCAGCGTGCGGCGTTCGATGAGCCTCTAGACGACTTGGTCGTCAACGGCCTGACGAACGACGGCGCAGCCACGAAGCTCTCCCTCCAAGTGAAAAGCTCGCTCCGCTTTACGGAATCCGACGAGGAATGGCAGGATGTCCTTGGGCAAGCTTGGGGCACGTTCAAGCAGGAGACCTTTGACGCTCACAGCCATCGCATTGGTGTCGCGGTTGCTAATTACCATGCGAAGGCTGACAAGCATTATCAGTCGGTGCTGACCTGGGCGTCGCACAGCCCATCCGCGTCGGATTTCTTCAAGCGGATTTCGCGAGAGGATTTCGCGCACGGAGATCAGCGTGAATTTGTTGCCCGAATCCGAAGAATATTGGGATCCCATCACTGCAATGAGGTGAGCGACGAGGATCTCTGGAAGTTCCTCTGCGTGTTTCGGATTCTTCATTTCGACTTCAACAATGAAGAGGCTTCGCGTGACGTTGCATCCGCAATAGACCGCATCATGGGAATTCTGCCCATGGCGGAGCGGCCAAAGGCTTCGCAAGTTTGGGATCGTCTAATCGTTCGCGCAGGCGAGACAACAGTCGCAGGTGGAGGCGAGACACGCACAAGTTTGCTCTCCGATCTCCAGACGGCTGGCCTTCCCGTGACATCCAACGGGACCTTTCGCGACGATATCGAGGCGATCGATCGTGAATCCAAGCGAGCGATGGAATCGGTCAAGGCAGACATCCACGGCCTCAAATTGAAACGCAACGGATCATATGACGCTGTTCAGGATGCCCTGGGCAATGGCCGGTTCGTGCAGATCGACGGCGAGCCAGGCGGCGGCAAGTCCGCACTCCTCCGGCAGTTGGCGGAGGAAGAGGCTCAGACCGGACCAATCCTCTTCCTGAGAGACATGCGAGTTCGCCCCGGTGGCTGGGGTGCGCATGCGGGCCAGCTGGGCATCTCGGACAAGCTGGAGGAACTGCTCAGGGAGCTCGCGTGCATCGGCAACCCACTGCTGTTCATCGACGGGCTGGACAAAATCAGCGATCCGGCGGCCCGCCTGACCATCAACGACATCGTGCGCCTGATCGCAGCAAGCGAGGCGTTGGCAGACTGGAAGATTCTCGCGACGGTCAGGGAGCAAAACTTCGAACACATTGCAACATGGCTAGATCCTGAAGCCATGAAGAGACTGCCGATCCGCACCGTGACCGTTCCGCCGCTCGGAAGTGGCGAACTGAAGATCGTTGGCAACGAATTTCCTCGTCTCGCCCCACTCCTTCGCGAGACCGAACACGCCGACGTGATCCTGCAGCGGCCGTTCTTTCTGGATGCAATGATCGGTCTTGCCGGTCGAACCGGTCAATCCAGGCTGCCAGCAAGCGAAGCAGAACTGCTGGAGCTTTGGTGGCACCTTGGCGGCTCCGACAATCCCGATTTCAATCCTGCGCAGGACCGGCGAAATGCATTGCTCGAACTTGCGGAGCGTTTCGTGATGGATCCCGCCGCTCCCGTCCCGATCCGCGACATCCCACCTGGCCCACTTGGTGATCTCAAGAATGCGGGCGTGATCCTGGATGTCAGACTGGGTCACACGGTGACGTTCTCTCATGACATCTACGAGGAATGGTCACTGACCCATTGGCTGATGAACAAACTGCCAAATGTTTCAGAAGCATTGCAGGA
Source organism: Silicimonas sp. (assembly GCA_022819605.1). Classification (GTDB taxonomy): domain Bacteria; phylum Pseudomonadota; class Alphaproteobacteria; order Rhodobacterales; family Rhodobacteraceae; genus JAJEFO01. The sequence goes on from JAJEGW010000171.1 coordinate 12,878, forward strand.
CGCTGGCGAATTGCAGGAACTCGTACGACCACTCCAGTTGCTTGGGTCCCATCTCCTTGAATCTGACGAGGATGCGGGCGACTGGCGGGAACTCTTCGACAGCGTCAACCGGGAATCCCTGCGTCCGGTTTGGCAAAGGAGCCTTTTAACCTCCTGCCTCCGATCCACGCGAAGCACGGGAATCCTGAACAAGCTTTCGGAACTGCTGGCCGAAAACGACCATGCGGTCCTGAAGAAGCTTCTGAACGCATTGCAGACTCTGGAGGTGGTGCCGAACACGTCATTTCTGGACGAAAAGGCGCTGCCGGACCTGGAGCCTGACGAGCGCGTTCGGTACTCGCATCAGTTCGCGCATCCGAAGGCATACACGTGGGCACGTGTCCTTGACTGGCTCTTCTCCGGTGATGCGGATCCGCCGCCAGAACTGATTCCGGAACTGGTGCCGGCATTCATGACATGGCAATCGACTTTTGCGGGGCTCGAATTCCGGCACTGCCGCCGGATCGGTAAAGTCTCATATCGTTGGCTTGTCGAGTTCGAAGCAGCCTTGCACCCCGACCGCTGGGAGGACCGCAGAGAACCGTTTGGAATAGAGTTCCCATATGATCGCAAACGCGATCTGGAAAAGGAACTGCGATCGCTGACCTTGCGGTCCGCAGGAGACGTGCCGACCCTCGTCGCTGGATACCTGAAGGCCAAGGCCGCCCGCGGACTGGCCCACTTGCACCGCAGGGAAATAATGAACGCAAGCAACACGATCGCGCAGTTCCTGCCTGAAGAGCTTGCCGAGTACGTGATGACGGCCTTCTTCCGGTATCCCTGGGACGATGCCTCCCCGTCTGGCCGGTCCAGACTTGAAGGGCGGGACCTCGGGCTGGCCGACAATTCCTCGTTCTTTCCCGCCTCGCCGCTGCAGCCGCCCTTCCTCGCACTCCTGCAACGCCATCCCGAACACGGACTGCGGCTCGTCCGGGAGATGTGCAACTTCTCGACGGACGTCTGGCAATGGCTGCGGGAACGCGGGGATGGCGGGGAGAAAGGCGCCCGCCCCGTTCCCGTCGAGATCGAGTTCCCGTGGGGAACCCGGACATTCCGGGGCGATGCATGCGTCTATGGCTGGTTTCGCGGCGGGCACGGCAATCATGCATGCCAGAGTGCGCTGATGGCACTGGAGTGGTGGGCGTTCGAGCGCATCGAGGCCGGCGCCGACGTCGCGGAAGTGATCCGCCATATCGTGGAAGGCAGCGAGTCCGTTGCGGCACTGGGCGTGGCCGTCAGCGTCTGCATCGCCAACGTTGACCGGGGGCTCGAGCCCCTGCTTCCCTTCATGACCTGCCCGCATGTCTGGCAATGGGACTTAGACCGTTCGGTCGGAGACCAGACCGGAAGCCACGCAAACGAGATCGGTGACTGGTGGCGGGATCGCGCATTGCTGGCAGCGATTCGCGAACTCAACCAGAAGCCGCACCGGAAGACCTGCATCCGGGATGTCGTGCCCTATTTCGTGCTCAGCGACGACGACGAGCTGCGTGAACGGTATGCCACGGGCATCCGCTCATTTGCCGAGCGTCTTCCCTTCGAACTGGAGCATGAGAAGGATGACGACGGAACTGTCGAAGGCCTTCGCAGGAGCATGCAGTGGATCATCGATCAGGCCGATCCGAAGCATTGGCAAATCGGTCCCACGGAGGACGGAAAGCGCATTCAACTCTGGAATGATCCCCCTTCGGCAAACGATCCGGACAGGCTGGCCTTCCTGGAGCGTTTCGCCGAACAGAGCCGGTATTTGAGACTCGCGCATTGGGCGCGCAATTGCCTTGAGGTCGATGCCTTGGACGATGAAATTCCGCTGGCGGATGCAGTCACGGAAGCCAGGGAACTTGATGCCGGCAATCTCTTTGAGACCGAAGGTGCAGACTTCGACATCAAGGCAAGGGCGGCAGCCATTGCGGGCGTGGCGTTTGCCGCGGCAAGGTTTGCCGAGGATGCGGACTGGACCGGGACAACCGCGAAGTGGAGCGTGGACATTCTGAGGCGCGCTTCGGGATTCACCAGCCAGGGCGAACTCACGTTCCGCGGAAGCGTGCTTTCGATGGACCCGCTGGAGTTTGCTGCACAAGGCAACGTTGCGCTCGTCGCGCGAGGACACGATCCGGAAGCGGCTCGACGCCAGGTTCTAGAGCTTGCGCTTCATCCGCTCGAGGCGGTTGCGGAGGCGATCGCGAAAGCGTCCGCAACACTTGAGGAGAATGCCTCCGACTTCCTTTGGGAAGTATTCGTCGTCCTGGTCGGCAGGTGCATTTGCACCGCGGAAAACGCTCCGAATTATCGCGCTGCCGAGAAGAGTGACAGTGAGGCGGCGTATCATGCCGAACTGATCGCATCTGCCGAAAGGGCAATTCAATCGGGGACCGCAAATTCACTGCCGGACATTCCGTTGCCATGGATCGAATCGGGAGAAACGGATGCTGCCGAAATTGAGGGAGACACCGGTGGTTTCGAACGCAACACAGTAAGATTCCTTTCGAGCGTTGCCCAAAAGACGATCCTGATCATGGACTTCGACGCGCTCATGGCGAGCGAGGACCGGAGAAGCCAGGTCTTGCGCCTCGTCGGGCAGCTTGTCGAAATGACATTCCAGGAGATGGACCCGCCGTTCGCGGACTCGCGTCGGGACTTTCCGGGCAGCGGATCTTCCGAATGGGCTTTCAGTCTCTTCTTCTGGCTCGGCAAGTTCTGCGGGCCACTGACGCCAGCGGAAGTTGACGATCTCGTCCTTCGTCCGATCACCCGTGCAGGGAACGAGAGCGGCCTTGAGGCGATGGCCAAGTTTTGTCGGGGATACTCGGCCTACAACATCCTGCCTCCGGCTGAACCGGGCGAAAACAGTCTGGAAGTCTGGAACCGGATCGCGAACTGGGTCATCGAGCATCCTGAAGGAAGGTCCATCGAGCATATGGGCCGAGAATACCAGTCGTCCGTGCTCGCACTGCTTTTCTGCTTTCATGGAGACTTTTCGCCGCTGATCTGCGCAGCGGAACGGGACTGGCCGCACCTTGGCAGGTTCACGCAGACATTTGGTCGCGTATTCGAGAAATTCGGCACGAACAGCACGACGTTCTTTGGAATCATGAAGTTCCTGCAGAAGGGCGGTCTGGAGTTCTTTCCAGATCCCGCACTGTCGTGGCTAGCACGCATCGCGCAGGATACCCGTCATGACAAGACATTTTGGTCGGCCAACGGTGAAGAAACCGTCAGCATGCTTAAGCTGGCTTTCGCCGAGAAAGGTGCCGAACTGAGTGATGGACATCGCAAGTCCCTTTCTTTCATCATAGACGTTCTGGTCGACAATGGCGTGCGGGGAGCGGGATTCTTGCAACAAGATCAACACCGGAGAACTTAACCTCATATCAGGGCACTGCCGCCTCACTGTGGACATTCGTCGCTGCCGCTAAAGACAATACGGCACCGAAATTTAGCGGTCTGGAGTGAGTGCCAAGTCAATTCCAACCAAAAGCGCCAAGGCAGGAATTCCCGCTTTCGGGCGCTGATGGCTGGTCCCTGAGGTCGGCATGCCGACCCTCGGAAGGAAGGTTCGAACGGCTGAACCATGGTGATCAAGGTGCGCGACACCGCCGGCGAGGAAAGGCGGAACTGGATCACCCATGTTTGTGCATGACATTGAAAGGCCGCTCACAGACTTGCTCTTCGAGTGGACGGACTTGTTTTGAGAGCTGTGAGAAGCTCCAAGGGCCTCCAAAAGCTGCAGATGGAGCGACACTTTCCAGGCGGGAAGTGCCTGGAAAGCACGTTGGCGAAAATGCGGCCTATCCGGTGGCGAATGCATCAAGCCGACGCAGCAGATCCCGCAGTTCGGCCGGTATTTCGTCGACGTGAACAGCATTGATGATGGCTGTTGCGGTCACGCTCACGCAATGGCGTTGTTGCAGTTGCGAGTTGATCGTCGACAAGGCGGCTTTCGCCGGCACCAGCTGCAGTCTTCGCCGCAATCCCTTCGCCCAGTCAGCCTCGAATGCCTCTAGAGCCGCCTGATTCGTGGTCTCTTCGGCCTCCGCAGGGTTCGTCTTCCGAACATAGCGCCGGCGCGACGCGATGAACCGTGACATGACACGGTTCTTCTGCTTTTCCGCGAAAGCGGCCAGCATTTCTGCGCACTCGGCAGTGTAGTCCAGGCTTTCGCCTGCCTGTTGGGCGCGCTCCTTCACCCGCCTGCCTGCCGCCCGATCGATCGCTTCCGGGACGAGCAGGAAACTCTCCACCTCCTTGCACCCGTGAATGACCGCGAGCTCGCAGAACTCCCTGCAACGTGTCTCGATGGCGTCACATTCCAGGTCCGAACGAAAGTCACGATCCAATACGACAGCTGCCCGAATTTCGTCCCCTAGAGTGGCCTCGATTCCCCTCTTCAGGCTCTGCGCCCTGTCAGGATTGAAACCCGCTATCGGAATCACCGCAAATCCGGACCGGCTGCTCACGTTGTCCAGGTGGAGCTTGCGAGCGTAATTCGAAAACACCTGAAAGTCCTTGCCCTCCACGAATACCACGCGACGCGTCCTGGCCAATTGCGTGAGTATCGGGTTGAGACTGGAGCCCAGACCTGAGAAGACCTTGGACAATTGAGCCGGATCCGTGAGCCGCTTCGAGGATCTCTTGCGCTTGTCAATCAGCAGGATCTGGTTCGCTTCCGCCTCAGAGACTATTTCGGTCGAGTGCGTGGCAACCAGGACGTCCGGGCCGAGACCTGCGAGGAGGTTCAGCAACTGTCGCTGCAAATCGGAATGAAGATAGATGTCCGGTTCATCAATCAGGAAGATCGATGAACTCCTTGACTTCACAAGATGTGTCAGCATTTGGCACCAGACCTGGAACCCAAATCCTGCCCAGCAGATCTCTCTGGTGATACGATTTTCCCGACAGTACATGTGGAGCACCGGCTTGTCGTGCGACGTATCCAGTTCCGGTCTCTCGATTTCCATTCCCGGCCAAGTCTTGAGAATGGTGCTTTGAAACAGTTCGAAATCTTCGGGATAGTGATGCCAGATGTTTCTGAAGTTTCGTGCAGCCCGGTAGTTGAACAGCGCCAAGCGCGCTGCCTCCTTTCCGTAAAGCCTCTCGCGATGCTCAACAGGCCCAAGAATTGGAACGAAGCCAACAGGACAGTTGAACTCAGACCTGAATCTCTTCGGCGACCCGATGCTGCTGCCTGAACCTTGGGCGATCAAATTGCACGAGTCTGCCTCCGGGAAATGCAGCAGGAGCTTCTTGTTATCCGTCAGGAAAAAGGTTACGGAGGCGGGGTCCGTGTCACCGTAGTTGTGGAATATGTTCTCTTCCGCGATGGACAGCGTTCCGAGGTCAACGGGATAGCCGAGCACCCGGCCTTCTGGCCCTTCAACCATTTGGGCTCTGCGATTGTTGGCCGTGCGCAGTCCGGCAGCCAAGATCCGGAAAGCCGCAAGGATGGTCGACTTTCCGGCATTGTTCGGTCCGACCATGATGCTGAAATGGCGAAGATGCAGGGTGAAAGACTTGAACGCCTTGAACCGTCGGAATTCCACTCGAAGAAAATTCAGTTGCTCAGCCATCGTCGCTGCGGAAGTTCCATGCACGGGAGGGTACGTGTCAAGTCCAATTCATGGTGCGCCCGGTGCGCTCCGCGAGCGCAGGCAGCGTCGCCGCCCATGGGCAGGGGGCGACCGGGGGCGTTGAGCCAGCCGATGCCCTTGCACGGCTCGCGCCAGGGTGTGTCGCGTGCCGCGTGCAATTGCCAATGCGCAAGGCGTCGGCGAGACAGTCAGGCGTCTGCGATTCGAAGTGGCGGAGACCGAGCCAAATGCATGCCGCAAAATGGAGCCGGATTACCTGAAAAAGTTTCCTTTGAATGGGCCGGGACCGACGACATCCGGAGCGCGACGCGGGACGCGGGGTTGTGCACGCCAGGTCCCGATGCCCTGACCGCGACGACTGAAGGGGCCGGATGGGTGAGCGCGGTAATGCCAGTGAGAGCTTATGGGTCCAGTGTCATGCATCAGTCAGTCTGTTGCAGAGATTGCGAAATGGACAAGAAACTCTTGACGGTTGCCAGACATTGAACCGGACTTTGCCTGGGGCAGTGCGGCAAGCTGTAGTCTGACCGTCCGTCCGCAACTCCGTAAGTGACATTTAGATCCCATACCGGGATTCGGGTTGACGGCAGGTGCTGCAAATGAGCGAGAGTGTTGTGGATGACTTGGCGGTGCTGTGTCCGACCTTTCACTGCTGGGCACACGCCAAGGCCGATGACAGGCTTTACCCCCTGCCTGTCAAATATATTCGTCGTGGGTGATGCCGAGAAGGTTGTCGGAACAGGTACTAAGCAGACTTCGAAGAATTCTCGATCCGACCGGCGGTCTCGGGCAATTCGGGCCGTTCTCATGCACGGAGAAGTTTTGATCGAGGAGCACTCAGGCGTGTGCACCCCCTGTTGACACATCCATCCTTGAGGTATAAGGTGTGCACCATCGGCAACATTACACAAGGAGTGAATTATGGTAGGCAGTCAGACTTTGGGCGTACGAATTCCGGAGCACGTGCTCGCGACGGTTGACAGGTTCGCCAAGGAGAAGGACCTGACGCGCTCCATGGCCATTGCGGTGCTTGTGGAGCGGGCGCTCTCCGATGTCGGCATGGCGCCGGAAGAATCGGCGCCACCGGGGAAGCCGGCCGAATCCGGAACTCAGGACTCGGCGTCGGGACGGCGCGCCCAGCAATGGGGAACCAGGACCGCACGGGAGATCGCCGCAGTGCTCGGAGCCGAAAAGGCTACCGACCAACCGCAGGCCAACGAGTTCCTGCTCGACGGGAAGCGAGTCGCGATCAAGTGCGCGAGACCGAAGACAAACCAATGCGGTCTCACGAACACGATGCGCGATCGGGTGGACTGCATCATCTGCGCATCGCAGACTGCAGGCGGCATGTTCAACCTGTACAAGGTGACTCCGGAGCAGTGGGAGGAGAACGCGACGCATCCGCCGAAACACAACCGGAACTACGGCACCCTGACCCACCTGTCCCGTTCCGCCTGGCGGCGCATCGGAGAGGACCTTGGGGAGGTGGTGATCGATGGCTGAGCTGTGCGGCCGACCAAGCAGAGGCGGGTTCCCGATGAATGGGCGGTCGCCGTGGCGCCCAAAATTTTTTTTCGCTCATGCGCCAGGCATCGCCCGTCCCGCCTTTCGTTCCCATGGATAGTCAAGTGCATGATTCCATGAACAAAACCCTCTGCTCGTCCCGTTTGACATGGCCGGTTCCCGGCCCCAGATGGATTCCCGGAAGCGCAATTTCCCGGGAGACGTGCAGGAATGCCGGACAGAGGGGGTCGAGGGACTTTCGTCATGCGGGGCGTGGCGGCGAACGACAACGGCGAGGCGGCGGCGCGGGTCGATGCCGCCGTCATGACCCTGGCCCGGCTGATCGGCCGACGCATTGCGCGGGAGGAATGCGGCAGGATGGAAGCAGCCAACGACAATGCGCCGCCGAGGGGCGCAGACGGCAGACGGGAGAGCTGAAACCATGACAATGCACGCCGCGCTCTACGCCCGCTACTCTTCCGACCAGCAGCGGGCGGCATCGATCGAGGATCAGTTCAGGATCTGCCGCGAGCGCGCGGCTCACGAGGGATGGCAGGTCGTCGGAACGTACGAGGATTCCGCCGCTTCGGGCGCCAGCATGATCCTGCGTCCCGGCATCCAGGCCCTGCTGGAGGACGCGAGGCGCGGCCGGTTCGAGATCCTTGTCGCGGAGGCGCTCGACCGGGTGAGCCGTGACCAAGCCGACGTTGCGACGGTGTACAAGCACCTGCGCTTCGCCGGAGTGACCGTGGTGACGCTGGCCGAGGGCGAGATCAGCGAGCTCCATGTCGGGCTCAAGGGAACGATGAACGTGCTGTTCCTGAAGGACCTCGCGGCCAAGACGCACCGGGGACTCAGGGGCCGGGTCGAGCAGGGCCGCTCAGGCGGCGGCCTCTGCTACGGCTACGACGTGGTGAAGTCGTTCGACGACTCGGGCGATCCGGTACGCGGCGGGCGAACCGTCAACGAGGTCGAGGCAGGAATTGTGCGCCGGGTGTTCCGCGAATTCGCCGATGGGACAAGCCCGCGCAGGATCGCGCGACGGATGAACGCGGAAGGTGTCCCCGGCCCCTCGGGCAGGCTCTGGACCGATTCCACCATCAGGGGCCATGTGAAGCGGGGGACTGGGCTGATCAACAACGAGCTCTATGTCGGGCGCCTGGTGTGGAACCGGCTGCGCTACGTCAAGAACCCGGAGACCGGAAAGCGGGTCTCCCGGATCAACCCGCGGGAGGACTGGATCGTCACGGAGGTTCCCGAACTGCGTATCGTCGACGACGGCCTCTGGCAGGAGGTGAAAGACCGCCAAGGTGAGATCGCGGAGCGGTACGCCACCGTCATCGAGGCCACGCAGTCCGCGCGGGCGAGCCGGCTGAACGGTGCGCACCGCCCCCGCTACCTGCTTTCGGGCCTGCTCGAATGCGGCGTGTGCGGCGGCCCTTACGCCATGCGCGGCCAGGACCGCTACGGCTGCTCCGGCCACGTCATGAACGGTTCCTGCCCGAACGGCAGGGGCATCCGCCGCGCGGACATAGAGGAGCGGGTGCTGTCCGGGCTGAAGGATCGCCTGATGGCGCCGGAGGTCGCCGCCGAGGCGATGCGCGCCCATGCCGAGGAGATCAACCTGATCAATCGGGAGCGCCGCGCCTCGGGCGCAAGCGACCGGAAGGAGCTTGCCGACGTTGAAAGGAGGATCGCCGCGATGATCGCCGTCATCGAGGACGGCGGCTACGTGCGCGGCATGGTGGATCGGCTGCGCGAGCTTGAGGCGCACCAAGACGAGCTGAAAGAGCGGCTTTCGGCGGCGGCTGTCGACCTCCCGGACATCCACCCCAACATCTCGGACGTCTACCGGCGCAGGGTGGCGCGGCTCGCTGAGGCGCTGGACCATCCGGGGGACCGCGACGCGGCGGCGGCGGCCGTTCGGAGCCTCATCGACCGCATCGTCCTCACGCCCGGTGCCAAGAGGGGCGAGATGGACGCCGTGCTGCACGGAGATTTCGGGACCATTCTCGAATGGGCCGGAGGGGGAAACGGAAGTGTCTGCACGCCCGCGCCGGCAATGTCGGTCTCGGTGGTTGCGGGGGTAGGATTTGAACCTACGACCTTCAGGTTATGAGCCTGACGAGCTACCGGACTGCTCCACCCCGCGCCAAGAGAGACTCAAGCTAATGCATGCACTTCCTGAGTGCAAGAGGCTCACCGCGAATTTTCCCGCTCCCACCAATCGATGCTACCGGCCATGCGAACGGTCGTAGGAATTCCGATCTGGGCTCTGCCACGCTTCGGGAAGGTCGCCCTCGAACACTTCAACCAGAAGCGGGAAACACGCCGCTTCGTCCGAAGAATGGGTCGCGCTGCAGTCCCCGCCCGGACAGGCCGACAACGCACCGAGAAGATCGATCTCCGCAAAGAAGTCGATGTGGTCTCCGGGGCGCACGGGCGACGCCTTCATGAAATACTCCCCCTTCTCACGCGTGAACCCGGTGCACATGAACACGTTCAGGACATCGTGCACATGAGGTTCGCTTTCGTAGAGGGACATGCCGAGCGCGTCCGCGAGCGCCCGCGTCAGGTTGGAATGGCAGCAATGGTGATAGTCGTCTCCCGACAGCTGCTTTCCTGTATATGGATCGCAGCGCGTGCCGATCACGTCATGCACCCGCCCCCCGAATTCATCGGCCCCATACCAGGCAAGCGTATCCTCGATGATCGTCGCCATCGGCCTCATGTACGGCAAGTTTGACCACAGCCGATCGCCCACGCTCACATGGGTTCCGTGCAGGGCGCGGGTCTTGCCGGAATAGAAGCGCTCGCCGACGTCATCCGCATTCCAGAGGTTCAGGTCTCCGACCTGCGGCCCTTCGATCGAGGAGATCCGGAACACGCCTCCGCGAGGCACGCGAAACGTCGCGGCATCGCGCGGGGACACGCGCACCTCGTCCGTCTTTCGATAGCTGGCGAAGGCCGCACGATACGCATCGAGATCAGGCGGCTCCAGCAGTTCGGAAGGGTAGCAGATCACTGGCTTAACGGCGCGGCGGGTAGCGGCATCAGGCGGTGCGGACATAGGACAACTCCAGAACTCTTAATCAGAGCAAACGTCCGGACTCGCCGGATGTCAAAGCCCGCATGGCCTTGATCGCCTGTGCAACCGAATCCAAGCTCGGCGACTCAGGTCTCCAGCGCCTCAACGCAGAGAACCGTCGGCAGGTGCCGAGCGATCTCGTCCCAGCTCTCGCCCTCGTCCGTGCTGGCAAATACGGATCCCGAATTCGTCCCGAAATATATCCCCGCAGGATCCGCCGCGTCCCCCGACATCGCCTGCCGTAGAACCGTGAAGTAGCACGCGACCTGCGGCAGCCCGTCCCGCTTCGCCTCCCAGCTCTCGCCGCCATCGGTCGATTTCCAGACCGCTGCCGCCGCGTCGGGCGGGTAGCGCCCGGTCGCGTCGCCGTTGAGCGGCAGCGTCCAGATCGTCTCCCCGTCGCGCGGATGAACGTGCACCGGAAACCCGAACGTCGAGGGCAGGCCCTCGGCGATATCGTCCCAGCTCCGCCCGCCGTCCCGGCTTCGGTACACGCCATGATGGTTCTGCTGGTAGAGAATGTCGCCCGCACCGTCCGCCCGCACCATGTTGTGGACGCAGAGCCCGGTCTGGCCGTCGCGCGGCGCTGCCGGGTGGTGGTGATGCCCGCAGGCTTCCGCGTTCGACAGCCGGTTCCGGCGGTCCCAGGTCGCGCCGCCGTCCTCGGTCGCGTAGACCCCGGCCGCCGAGATCCCTATCCAGAACTTCTCGGGATTGCCGGGGTCGGCAACGATCGTGTGCAGCAACAGGCCCGCCGCTCCGGGCTGCCATTCCGCCGCCGAGGGATGATCGGAAAGCGAACTGACCTTCTCCCAAGTCTCGCCCCCGTCATCGCTGGAGAACAGCGTCGCCGGCTTCGAACCGGCATAGAGCCGGTCGCCGACATGGCCCAGCGACCAGAGCGCGGAGATCTCTCCAGTGAACGGCGCCGGCGGCGAAGGCTTCCAGTCGAACAGCTTCGCCACCTCGTCATTGTCGGCAAAGAAGGCCTCGCTCTGCCCATGCGCGAGCTTCGACAAGGTCCAGGACGCGCCGCGGTCCTCCGAACGCCAGACTCCGGTGCCCTCCCAGTCGCTTCCCCCGCCGGCCCATATCGTGCCGGTCGAGGCATCCCCGATCGCGTGGTTGATCGGCCAAAGATTGCAATGCGGGCCGTCCACCGACCAGTCAGAACGATCCTCGGACGTCACCAGGAACAGGCCCTTGGTGGTGCCGACCAGCAATGAAACGGTCATCTCGCGCCTCCCTTTCGCGGAACCTGCCCCAGGGAGGTCACGGCCGCAACTACACGATGCGTTCGACCATCATCTTCTTGATTTCGGCTATCGCCTTTGCCGGATTGAGGTTCTTCGGGCAGGTCTTGGCGCAGTTCATGATCGTGTGACAGCGATAGAGCTTGAACGGATCCTCGAGGTCGTCCAGGCGTTCGCCTGTCGCTTCGTCGCGGCTGTCGACAAGCCAGCGATAGGCATGCAGGAGCGCCGCCGGACCGAGATAGCGGTCGCCGTTCCACCAGTAGCTCGGACAGGACGTGGAGCAGGAGGCGCACATCACGCACTCATAGAGGCCGTCGAGCTTGCGGCGATCCTCGATCGACTGCTTCCATTCCTTCCCGGGCCGGTTCGTCGTGGTCTCGAGCCACGGCATGATCGACGCGTGCTGGGCGTAGAAATGACTGAGGTCCGGCACGAGATCCTTGACGACGGGCATGTGCGGGAGCGGATAGATCTTGATGTCGCCCTTGATCTCGTCATGGCCGTAGGTGCAGGCCAGCGTGTTGATCCCGTCCACGTTCATGGCGCAGGACCCGCAAACCCCTTCCCGGCACGAACGCCGGAAGGTCAGCGTCGGATCGATCTCGCTCTTGATCTTGATGAGGACGTCGAGGACCATCGGCCCGCAACTGTCCATG
>JAJEGW010000184.1 GCA_022819605.1 Silicimonas sp.
ATTCAGATACGCTTCCACGATTTCCCGCTTCTTGGCTGTGCTGTGGCGTCTATGTCTCTTGCTCATGGGTCCTCCTAAACGAAGGCCCCAGATGGGGGAATTCCTAAGATCCAAAATGTCCAATCTCAGGGGCGCACTCCAGACACGGCCGAACGCATGAGCGACGATGCGACCGGTCACGCCGTCAGGGCCATCTTCGAGAGACTCATCGGTCAGATCCCGGGCGACCCGTGGGCCAAGACGCCCGAGGCGAAAGAAAGATTGGGGATTGAGTGGTGAGCGATGACACCCCCCTCCGAGCCCTCGAAGTTCCGTCCGCCGCTCCGCGCTCCAGACCGTGGCGGTGGACAGGAACCTGATGGAGGAACAATGCGTGGAGGATCTCGCCGACCTCCTCTACGACTTCCTGGCCGGGAGCGGCAACTCTCGCACCGCATTCCCGCTGGCCGCCGCGACGGTGCGGCCGGAAGACTTCTGGGTCGGGCGAAGCAAACGCCCCGGATAGGTCCAAAAATGCCAAAATAAACTGTGCACCCGCAGGGGCGCATTCCATGTCCTGAAGCAATAGGGGACGTTTCGGGCGCGACGCGGCGCTCAATCGGGGGCAAGCATATATCCGGATCCTCGTACCGTCTGCAGGTAGCGCGGCTGCCTGGGGTCAGCCTCGATCTTGCGGCGAAGTCGAGTGATCTGGACATCGACGGCGCGCTCCTGGGCCTGACCACCGTCGCGGCCAAGGTCCTCGACAAGCCTGGCACGACTCAAGGGCTGCCGCAGGCTGGATGAAAATATCCGCATGAGGCGCGATTCGGTCGCCGTCAGTCGAACCGGCCGATCGCCCTGCCACATCGTTCCCTTTTCGACGTCGTATCGCAACTCGCCAAGTGCCAGAAACTTCGGAGCGAGTTGAGCGGGTTCGGTGGGCGGCACACGCCTGAGTATCGAATTGATGCGGAGAAGAAGCTCCTTCGGCTCGAAGGGTTTTGCGAGGTAATCATCCGCTCCCGCCCCGAGGCCGGCCAGCCGATCCGCGATTTCGTTCTTCGCCGTAAGAAGAAGGACCGGTACGTCATGGCTTTCCCTTAATCTCTTGCAAAAGCTCACGCCGTCCTCGCCCGGCATCATCACGTCAAGGACGATCAAGTCGAATTCAAGCCCGCGCAGGATGGCGTCGGCATGAGCGACGTCGCGTGCGGACGAAACGAGGAACCCATGTCGAATCAGGTACTTTTGCAGCAACCCGCGAATGCGCTCGTCGTCGTCTACAATCAGGAGATGTGCGTCCGGATCCGTCATCGCTCGATCCCTCCGTCCCGGCTGAATTCAATCGCCCTCTTCTGGCCCGCGAATGCGCCAGGCTCGTGCGCGACACGCCACTGCCAAGCTGCACGGGGCACACGCGCCACGTCCGGGGCGAGGTGCACGTGAAGTTCGCACATGCGTGCGCCAGAAGCCGCTTTCGCAGGTCCTTCCAGACCGGTCTGACGCAGTCTCCGCCGCTCCGTGATTTCTTGGATGCCCTCGCCCGTAGCGACCCGCTTCCGCGATGGCGGCCAAGGGTCCAACGGCCTTCGATCGATTGCGGAATTTGCGGGAGCGAAGTGCACGTCGCGCCGGCGCCCGGCGGCCAGGCCAGCGACGGGGCGGCCGAACCCTTGCAGAGACGGGCAGATATCGCGGTTCGGGTGCCGGCCAGCGCTAAGGGGTTTTGCGGTCTCCGTGGCGTTTCCATTGCTCATGGATCGGACTCCCTGAACCGCATGTAGTGCCGCCGCATGTCGCCGTCCATCATGGATTCCAGCACTCTGCGAAACCCGGCGACGGCCTCGGGCCCGGCCTGGCGAAAGGCCGCACGCATGCGGTCGCGCTGGGCCGTTGATAGCTCGTGCTCCAAGGCTGCTCCGGCATCTGTCAGGTAGAGATGTCGCTCCCGCCTGTCGCGCGTGCCCACCTCGCTTCGCACCAAGCCATCCTCGATGAGCGTCCTCAGCACCCGGTTGAGTGACTGCTTGGTCACGCCCAGGATTGCCAAGAGATTGTTCACGGTGGTTCCCGGCGAACGGTTGATAAAATGGATCGCGCGGTGATGGGCCCTGCCATAGCCCTGGATGGCAAGAATGCGGTCCGGATCCGCAGTAAAGCCCCGATAGGCAAAGAACATTGCCTCGATTCCCTTCCTGATCTGGTCATCGGTCAGGAAGAGAAGGGTTTCGTTGGCCACTGGTCCGGCGTTCTCTGCCATGAACAACCTCCGTGCCTCAAACACAATTTATGTCAGCCTTGTTGACATTCCAAGAGGCAACTGGTAGCGATTCTCGAATTTTCCGCAACTTTATGTCCGATTCGGAACAATTCACGCAATTTTTGCAAATGGGGACGGCCGATGGCTGGATATGACGATCGCGACGGAATGATCTGGATGGACGGCAAAATGCAGCCGTGGCGGGATGCAAACGTGCATGTCCTGACCCACGCGCTGCACTACGCCTCGAGCGTGTTCGAGGGCGAACGATCTTATGGCGGCAAGATCTTCGAGAGCCGCAAGCATTCCGAACGCCTGCACTTCTCGGCCAGGCAGCTCGACTTCGAGATTCCGTACAGCGTGGACGAGATCGAGGCCGCGAAGCTCGAGGTCCTGAAACTCAACGGTCTCGCGGACGCGTATGTCCGTGCCGTTGCCTGGCGCGGCGCCGGCGAGGACATGGGCGTGGCGTCGGCGCGCAACCCGGTGCGGCTGGCCATCGCGGCCTGGGAATGGGGAAGCTATTACGGCGCCGCCAAGTTCAAGGGCGCCAAGCTCGACATCTCGGACTGGAAGCGGCCGTCACCCGAAACGGCCCCCTACCAGGCGAAGGCGGCGGGTCTTTACATGATCTGCACGAT
Organism: Silicimonas sp.; assembly: GCA_022819605.1. GTDB lineage: Bacteria > Pseudomonadota > Alphaproteobacteria > Rhodobacterales > Rhodobacteraceae > JAJEFO01. The sequence continues at coordinate 2,884 of JAJEGW010000184.1, forward strand.
TTCGAAGCACAAGGCCGAGGCAAAGGGATGCTCGGATGCCGTCATGTTCGACCATCGAGGCTACGTGGCGGAGGCGACCGGGGCGAACATCTTCTTCGTCAAGGACGGGCAGGTGCACACGCCGATGCCAGACTGCTTTCTGAACGGCATCACGCGGCAGACGGTCATCGGCATGCTTGAAGAACGCCAGGTCAGGGTTCACGAGCGCCACATCATGCCGGAGGAACTCGAAGGCTTCGAACAATGCTGGCTGACCGGCACCGCGGCAGAGGTCACCCCGGTCGGCCAGATCGGCGACTACAACTTCGAGGTCGGCACCCTGACGCGCGATATTGCGGAAGGCTACGAGGCGCTGGTGCGGCGGTGATGTCCCCGCATGCACGGGAAGCGCCTAACCTTCATTGGTTGGGCGCACATGTCCTGAATATCGGATTTTCGTGTGGAACATCACGCGGAACGCAGATCGGCCTTCGCCCTGCTCGATCTTTCGACCGCCCAATCGTCGCCATGCCTATGCACAACTTCGCGATGTTGACGGGTCAGTGAGATTGTCAATGCAGAGGGCATTATAAGCGAAAGTCACATCGTGGCTTCGTATTGATTTCACGGGTCATCGAAGTGGCCAACGCTCCTCGCCGTGCAGACGCGCCAGTCCCGGACGCCTCGTCATGTTTGCCCCTTCAGCGGGGCGGTTCAGCAGAGCCGTGGCCCTCAAACTCTGTTGCTGAGTTCGGCAAGGCAACGCCTCGCCCTCATGCACGGTCTTGTTGATCCGTTAGGCGGCGATCTGTCTGGCCTTTTCGACCAAGACCTCTGCCTGCCGGATCGAGGCATAGTCGATCAACCGACCGTCCAGCGACACCGCGCCCTTGCCCGCCGCTTCGGCCTCTGCCATGGCCGCAAGAATACGGTTGGCCTTTTCAACCTCGGCCTCGGACGGACTCATCACCTCGTTGGCAAGCGCGATTTGGCTGGGGTGGATGGCCCATTTGCCCTCGCAGCCAAGAGCAGCGGCGCGATAGGCGGCGGCCTTGTAGCCTTCGGGGTCGCTGAAATCCCCAAACGGGCCGTCGATGGGGCGCAGGCCATTGGCGCGGGCGGCAACGACCATGTTGGCGATGGCTGAATGCCACATATCGCCCCAATGCACCTGCCGGGATCCGTCGCTGCCCGGGTCCGTCAGCACTGCGTAATTCTCGTTCACGCCGCCAATCACGGTGGTGCGGGCCCGCATGCTGGCGGCATAGTCGGCAACCCCGAAATGCAGGCTTTCGCTACGCCTTGATGCACCGGCGATTTCACTGACATTCTGCATGCCCAGTGCGGTCTCGATGATATGCTCGAACCCGATGCGCTTTGTCAGCCCCGTGGCATCCTCTATCTGCGTCACCAGCATGTCCACGGCATAGACGTCCGCTGCGGTCCCAACCTTGGGAATCATGATCAAGTCGAGCCGCTCCCCTGCCTGCTCCACGACATCGACGACGTCGCGATACATGTAATGCGTGTCCAAGCCGTTGATTCGAACCGACAGGGTCTTGGTGTTCCAATCGACCTCATTCAGGGCCTTGACTATGTTATTGCGTGCCCGTTCCTTCTCGTCCGGGGCGACCGCGTCTTCGAGATCGAGAAAGATGACATCGACGTCGGATTGAGCCGCTTTTTCAAACAGCTGCGGCTGGCTGCCGGGGACGGCCAATTCGCTGCGGTTTAGGCGTGCGGGCGCCTGTTCGATGGGGTGAAAGCTCATGTCGGCCACTCCTGGAGTCTGGCGAATTCAAGATGTGGGCCAGACAGACAGGCGAATTCTCAATCTGTCAAGCAATTTTATTGCGTGCGATCGCGTGCAGACGAAACAAGATTACTTAGACTGTCCCGGAAATCTGGACGAGTAGAAGAACGTGATCGCCTGCGCCCGGTTCTTGACCGACAGCTTGTCATAAAGGTTCGACAGGTGGAATTTCACGGTGTTGATAGAGATTCCGAGCTCGCACGACAGCTCCCGGTTTGTCAGTCCCATTGACAGCGCTTCCAGTATCACGCGTTCCTTGCGGCTGAGCGTCTGGATCGGGTCGGCTTGCAGCTCGCGGATGTCGACGAACGGGAACACCATCTTGCCCGCCGCGACTTCGGCACAGGTGGCCAGCAGTCCTTCCACTTCGCCCGACCGCGCAGCGAAACCGGCTGCCCCAGCGGTCATCGCCAGCCGGGGCAGATCGCCGGTGTCGTCGCCATAGACCACAAGTTTCGGCGCGTGCTCCTGCTCGCGCAGCACCTCGATCAATTTCGGGCCGCCAAGGGCCGGCAGGTCCCAGTCGATGACGCCGACGTCGACCGGCACCCGAATCACCGCGCCCAAGAACCCTTCGGCAGTAGCGGAAGTTGCCACGAGCGAGAATCGGGGATCACGTTCGAAAATCTCGGACATGGCGGACAAGATCAGGGGATTTCGGTCCGCCAGCATGATGTCGATCGGTCGCTCGATTTCGCTAACCATGTGTTTTCCAAGCGCGATTCACAGAAAACTGCCCGTACGGATGGGACCACTTTCAGCATACACCCGAATACTTACCGTTATGGGTAGGTAATTTCCCACCCATTTAGCTGCCAAAAACAGGAGTAACCGACGTTGTGCAATTTCGCAAGCTCGGGCCTCTTGGGCAGTAATTTCGAACAGAAAGGCGGCCCACGATGACAGTCCACATCTTTCCGCAGCTGGAAATCCCCGAAACACTGGCAGCCGGCCCGGGTCCAGGCAATACCGATGCCCGCGTGCTGGCACGGTTCGCCGCCGCCGGCGTTGCCGACCACATGCAGCCGGACGTTCTGCGCGGCATGGTGGAGTGCAAGCACATGTTGCGCGAAATCTGGGGGACGGAAAACGTTCACACCTTCGGTGCCGCCGGGACCGGCTGGACCGCGCTGGACATGATGTTCTCCGCCGTGCGCCCCGGCGACAAGGTCGTGGCCTTCGCCAATGGCACATTTTCAGGGATCGACGCGCTGACACTGCGGATCAAGGCGGCGACAGAAAGGGAGCTGGCCGCGAGCCCGATGGACCCGCAAGCCGCGAGCGTCACCGTGATCGAGGTCCCGCATGGGCAATCGGTCAGCCACGCAGAGATTGATGCGGCCTTGGCAGAACATCAGCCCAAATGGGCCTTCATGGCACACTGGGAAACCGGCTCTGGCCGGATCAACGATCTCAAAGGTTTCTCGGATGCCTGCGACCGCCATGGAGTCATGGGATTGGTCGACTCCGTCTCCTCCCTCGGCGTCGAGAATTTCCGTATCGATGACTACCCCGGGGTCGCAGGCTGGGCATCGTGTCCGCAAAAGGGCATCTGCTGCTTGCCGCTGACCTATGCGCCGGTTTCCTTCACCGACCGGTTCATCAACAGCCTGAAGGAAACAGGGGCCGCTACCTATGCCAATCACCCGATCTTCGAGGCGCGCCACTGGGGCATCATCGAGGGCGAGGACGTCGAAAAGGGCACATATCACCGCACCCACTCCGGCTATGCCGTCGCGGCCTTCCACGAATCGTTGCGCCTCACGCTGGAACAGACCGTCGCCAGGCGTGCCGCCGAATACATCCGCCACGAGGCCGTGCTGCGCGATGCGCTCGAGGCGATGGGCTGCGAGGTGACATCGAACATGACCTCGCTGGTCGTGCTGAACCTGCCGAGTGACATGGCGGGCCGCGAAATGGAACTGGTGCAGCATTGCCGCGCGCAGAACTTCGGCATTTGGCCGACGCTCAGCACCCCGGTGCAGATACGCATCGGCATCCTCAACCAGCTGAACCGTCGCGCCATTGAAGAAATTGCAACCCGGTTTGCCCAAGCCATCCGCGACCTGGGAGGCACGGCGAATCAGGCAGACATCAACGACGTGCTGCACCGTCACTACGGAGTGGCTTGCGCCGCCGAGTAAGGAGCCAGGGCCTTGGACGTCCACGAGTATCAAGCCAAGGAAATCCTGTCGGGATTCGGAGTAGAGGTTCCGTCCGGAGCGTTGGCTTATTCCCCTGAACAGGCTGCCTATCGCGCCCGCGAACTCGGCGGCGACAAGTGGGTAGTCAAAGCGCAGGTCCACGCGGGCGGACGCGGCAAGGCAGGCGGGGTCAAGCTCTGCGACAGCGACCACGCGATCCAGGAAGCCTGCGAGAGCATGTTCGGCCGCAAGCTGGTGACCCATCAGACCGGGCCAGAGGGCAAGGGCATCTACCGAGTTTATGTCGAGGCCGCCGTGCCGATCGAGCGCGAGTTCTACCTCGGCTTCGTCATGGACCGATCCAGCCAGCGGGTGATGATCGTTGCCAGCACCGAGGGCGGCATGGAGATCGAGGAGATCAGCGCCGAAAAACCGGATTCCATCGTCCGCTCCACCGTTGAGCCAGCGGTCGGCTTGCAGGATTTTCAGGCCCGCGAGATTGCGTTTGAGCTGGGGATCGAGTCCGGGCTTGTCAGCCAGGTCGTGCGCACTCTTCAGGGTTGCTACCGCGCGTTTTCGGAACTCGACGCCACGATGGTAGAGATCAACCCGCTGGTGGTGACCGGTGATGATCGCGTGATCGCGCTGGATGCAAAGATGACATTCGACTACAACGCGCTGTTCCGTCATCCGCAGATCAGCGAATTGCGCGACAAGTCCCAGGAAGACCCGCGCGTAAGCCGCGCCGCCGACCGGGGCCTCAGCTATGTCGGGCTGGACGGCAGCATCGGCTGCATCGTCAACGGCGCTGGGCTGGCCATGGCAACAATGGACACGATCATGCTGGCAGGGGGCAAGCCCGCGAACTTCCTTGACATCGGCGGCGGGGCCACGCCTGAACGCGTCGCCAAGGCTTTTCGCCTGGTGATGTCGGACAAGAATGTGCAGGCCGTGCTGGTCAACATCTTTGCCGGCATCAACCGGTGCGACTGGGTGGCCGAAGGCGTAGTTCAAGCGCTGAAAGAGGTGCAAGTCGACGTGCCCGTCATTGTCCGCCTTGCAGGCACGAACGTGGAAGAGGGTCAAAGGATTCTCGCCAAGTCTGGCCTGCCGATCATCCGTGCCAGCACTCTGATGGAAGCTGCCGAACGTGCCGTGGGTGCATGGCAGAGAGATTTGACCCAAGCCACCCGCATGAGGGCCCTGAAATGAGCATTCTTCTTGATCGCGACACACGCGCTATAGTTCAGGGCATCACTGGCCGCATGGCCCGGTTTCACGCCAAGGACATGCTGGAGTACGGCACCAACCTCGTTGGCGGCGTGGTGCCGGGCAAGGGCGGCGAAAAGGTCGAAGGCGTGCCGGTATTCGACACGGTAAAGGAAGCGGTGACCGCGACCGGTGCCGAGGCCAGCCTTGTCTTCGTCCCGCCGCCCTTCGCCGCAGACTCGATCATGGAGGCCGCCGACGGGGGCATTCGGTATTGCGTCTGCATCACCGATGGCATCCCTGCGGGCGACATGATCCGAGTGAAGCGCTACATGATGCGCTACCCGAAAGAGCGTCGCATGGTGCTGACCGGGCCGAACTGTGCGGGCACGATCTCTCCCGGCAAGGCGCTGCTCGGCATTATGCCGGGGCATATCTACCTGCCCGGCAACGTGGGCATTATCGGTCGCTCGGGAACGTTGGGTTACGAGGCCGCCGCGCAACTCAAGGAACTGGGGCTCGGCGTGTCCACCTCTGTCGGCATCGGCGGCGATCCGATCAACGGCTCGTCCTTCAAGGACATCCTTGAGCGGTTTCAAAATGACGTCGACACGGATGTAGTCTGCATGATCGGCGAGATCGGCGGCCCGCAAGAAGCCGAGGCCGCCGACTACATCCGCAACCACGTGACCAAGCCGGTTGTTGCCTATGTTGCGGGCCTGACCGCGCCCAAGGGACGCACGATGGGACATGCGGGCGCGATCATCTCCGCCTTTGGCGAAAGCGCCAGCGAAAAAGTCGAGATTCTCGAAAATGTCGGCGTGACCATTGCCGAAAACCCCGCCGTGATTGGCAAGACCGTCGCTGACGTCATGGGAAAGGCCGCCTGACATGATCAAGCCCTCCGTCTTTGTGACCCGCCGCTGGCCTGCCGCCGTCGAGGCGCAGCTTGCCATGGACTACAACGCCACCTTCAACACGTCGGACGTGCCGCTGGCGACGTTGGAAATGCGCGAGGCGATGAAGCGTTACGATGCCGTGCTGCCCACCGTGACCGACAAACTGGACGCCGATGTTCTTGAGGTCGGCAAGCCGTAGACAAAGATCATCGGCAACTATGGCGTCGGCTACAGCCACATATGCGAGTCCTCGGCCCGCAAATGCGGCATGACTGTGACCAACACGCCCGACGTGCTGTCCGAATGCACCGCCGATGTCGCGATGACGCTGATGCTGATGGTGGCGCGTCGCGCGGGCGAGGGCGAGCGCGAGGTGCGCGAAGGCCGCTGGACCGGCTGGCGCCCGACGCATCTGGTGGGCACCAAGGTGTCGGGCAAGACGCTCGGCATCATCGGCTATGGCCGCATCGGTCAGGAAGTGGCCAAGCGCGCGCACCACGGGTTCGGAATGCGGGTAGTTATCCAGAACCGCAGCCGCGTCGCACAAGAGGTGCTGGCCCAATGCAGCGCCACCCAGGTCGACACCGTCGAGGATCTGCTGCCCCGATGCGATTTCGTCTCGCTGCATTGCCCTGGTGGGGCCGCAAACCGGCACCTCATCAATTCGCGCCGGCTGGATCTGATGAAAGAGGATGCCTTTCTGATCAACACCGCCCGCGGAGAGGTAATCGATGAATGGGCGCTGACTCAGGCACTGATGTTCAACACGATCGGCGGTGCCGCACTGGACGTGTTCGACGGCGAACCCTGCATTGCACCTGACCTGATGCAATGCGGCAATCTGGTGATGCTTCCGCATCTCGGCTCTGCCACGCGCGAAGCCCGCGAGGCGATGGGGTTTCGGGTGCTGGACAACCTCGCCGATTTCTTCGCTGGCCGTGACCCGCGTGACCGCGTGATCTGATGCCCATCGCCGTCCCTGCGACCGCCGTTCGCGAGGCAGGGGACCACCAAGATCCGTGGGGTCAAATGGCATGCGCATTCCGAAGCCTGCGCCTGACGGTACAGATGGCGGGAATGCGCTGGATTCACAATCACTTTCACCGCAAGCGGCTTTGCCCCTTCACCTTCTTCGGCGCCCCGTACTGGCAGGACGCCTGATCTTGGGCGGGCTCTCCGGCAATGAAGAGGAGCCCGGTGCCAGCCGGTCCCTGCACCCGCAGGTGTGGCCGGCGTGACCGGCGTCCGGTCCCGCCGCGCCGCGTCTTTCGATCGCGGTCGTGCGGCGGCCTTCCTTCCAGGCAGTTCCTTTCCAGTTTCCGAGAGCGGCGAAGGCTCGCCGGGCGGAACGTCGCTTCCACAGCGCGCAACGCGCGTCTCAACTCACATCCGGTTCGGTTTCCGGCCTGTGCCGGCCCGTGACCCTGGTGCAGCTTTCAGGCAGCGCACCGCGTCCGCAACGGCAGGGTCCGCGTCACCGGCAAGATCCTCCGCAACTGTCAGCAGCGAAGCATCTTCCGAATTGCCGATTGCACAGAGAACGTTTCGGACGAATCTGTTCCGGCCGCTCCGCTTGATCGGCGAGCCCACGAACTTCCTGCCAAACGCCTGGTCATCCAGGCGCGCGGGCTGCATCCCGCTACTGGAGCTTCGTCCCGAACGCGCCGATCACCTTGTCCTTGCCGAAGACGCCGTCCGGCAGCTTGCATTCGGCGTCCTCAAGCTCAGGCTGGGGCCACGAAACCTGCGGAATGCCGCGTCATGCGAGTGCGAAGTCTAGCACGTCAATCAAGCTGAGAGTCAGCGTCAATCAGGATGAGAGTCCCGTCCTTGGGGGCGAATGCGGCGGCCGTCAACGGAGGGAGGGCGTAGCCCGACCGGAGTTGGCGGCCGCCGAAAGGATTTCTCCGGCCGCCATTTCGCATGACGTTGGAGACCTCTTGGTGGTCGCGGCGGCCCGGGTCATCAACTCGCAATCCGTCTTGAGAGCAGGAGGGCGAGGTGCCGGGTCATCATGTCACTGACCACCAGATGAGGACTTTCATGAACCACAGGAAAACCCAATCGACTGAAGCCGCGGCCGCGAAGGCCGGCTTAAGCACCGCCACCGGGAGCCCCAAATCGCGCCCCGGGACAGAGACGGGCCGGACGGCGCAGACGAGCTGCGCCGCGAGAACGCGGAACTGCGCGGGCATCGCAAGGCTCAACTGCGCCGCCATCGCTGCCTGAAGACGGAACGTGTCGCGGCAATCGGGCTGAGCGATCTCTGTCGCACAGTGAGCTTGGCGTGGCTCGACCGTCCGAAACACCTTCGACCGGCCAATGAGCCGCAGCAGGAAACTTCGAGGAATCCGGCTATTGCGGCGATTCGCGTGATTCACGGATGACGCGTGCGGCCCAGCGCGCCGCGTCCGCAACGGCAGGGTCCGCGTCATCGGCAAGGCCCTCCGCAACCGTCAGCAGCGACGCATCTTCCGAATTGCCGATTGCGTAGAGAACGTTTCGGACGAACCTGTTCCGGCCGCTCCGCTTGATCGGAGAGCCCGCGAATTTCTCGCGAAACGCCTGATCGTCCAGGCGCGCGAGCTCGCCAAGCAACGGCGCGTCAAGATCATCCATCGCGTCGTAGCGCGCTTCTCGGGCCGCTTGTGCAAACTTGTTCCAGGGACAGACGGCCAGGCAGTCATCGCATCCGTAGATGCGATTGCCGAGCTTGGGACGAAGAATTTCGTCCACGGGACCGTCGTGCTCGATCGTGAGATAGGAAATGCAAAGCCGTGCATCCAGCTGGTAGGGTGCCGGAAAGGCGTCGGTCGGGCAGATGTCGAGGCAGCGTCGGCAGCTCCCGCAGTGATCGACCTCCGGAGCGTCGGGCGTGATTTCCGCGGTGGTGCAGATCACGCCGAGAAAGAACCAGTTGCCTAGGTCGCGGCTAAGAAGGTTCGTGTGCTTCCCCTGCCAGCCAAGCCCTGCCGCCTGCCCGAGCGCCTTTTCCGGAACAGGAGCGGTATCGACGAAGACCTTGACCTCGCATCCAGCCTCGCCAACCAGCCAGCGCGCCACGCGCTTCAGGCGCTTCTTGACGAGATCATGGTAGTCGCGGCCCCGCGCATACACGGAAATTACCCCCTGTTCACGCCGTTCCAGGTCTTCAAGGGGGTTATGATCGGGGGTGTAGGCCTCGGCCAGGACGACGACCGAGCGCGCCTCCGGCCAGAGTTCAGCTGGATTCCCGCGCCATTTCACCCTCCGCTCCATCCAGCGCATCTGGCCGTGGCGGCCCTTGGAAAGAAACTCCGCCAGCCGGCCGGGAACCTCGGGCACGGCGTCGGGGCGGCAAACACTTGCCGCCGCAAATCCCTCGGACAGGGCCTTCCTGACCAATTTCTTCTTGAGCGGGTCCTGCACGCTCATCTGGCGACGGGCGGCGCGAAGCCGCGCCCGGCGGACAGAGCGCCCGGATCAGAAGTCAAGATCGGCATAGTGAGAGGGCGGAGGGAAGCCCGGAACCGAGTCCGCCAGCAGGCTCCGAAAGGCCGGGCGGGACTTGATCTTGGCATACCAGTCACGCACCGTCTGGTTCAGGTTCCAGTCCACGTCCGAAGTGTAATCCAGCGCGGAGAGATGCGCGGCAGCCGCAAAGTCCGCAAGCGACAGCGCGGAACCCGCGAGCCAGCGACGCTCGTCAAGCAGTGAACCCATGTACGCGAGATGCGCCTTCATCGCATTCGCGCCCGACTTGATGCGGGCACCGTCCGGATGTCCTTGCTGGGCGATTTTCTTGGTGACCCGCTCATGGAGCAGTTTCGAGGTCACGTCGGAATGAAACTTGTCATCAAACCAGCCGACGAGGCGGCGGACCTCATGGCGGGCGGCGGAGTCCCCTGGCAACAGCGGCGGTTCGGGACTGCGCTCCTCCACATATTCGCAGATCGCGCCACTCTCGGTCAGGAGCAGCCCGTCGATCCGGAGGACCGGAACCTTGCCCGCCGGATTCCGGCGCAGGAACTCGGCGCTGCGCTCCCAATAGCGCTCTTCGACCAGCTCGACTTCGAGCCGCTTTTCGGCGAGCGAAAGGCGCACCTTGCGGCAAAACGGAGAAAGGGGGACGTGATACAATCTGATCATCGGCTGTGCGGCTCTCGGTGCGCGCCCTCAATGCCGCGTGCCGCACCGAGATTCAAGGAGAGTGCGCATCGCCACTGCCTCTTCCACGAATGTCCCGTCCAGAGGGTCCAGGCACCGCCGCCCCGAGGGGCCTTCTTCCGTGAGGGTGGCATCCGTTGGGTTCCAGATGATCCGGTGGCCGCTGCGGGCGCTGAAGCCGGCCATCGCGGCCGCCGCTTCCGTCGAGTGGAAAATTACCCGTGTTTCGCGAGAGACCTCATCTGGCTGTCCGTCCCTGAATGCCGTGGGACCCGGCTCTGACATCTCCACCGGCGGAGAACCGACGCTTCCGCCTCCACAGCCAACCACGAAGAATGACCCGGCGAGCACATCCTGCGTTGAATTCTGGAATTTGGTTCCTTCAAGCCGCCAGGTTGGGCGCGATCAAGAAGCCAAGGCAACCCCATGCTCGCCTTGAGAACAGAGCATTCCGGAGGAGGCGGGCATGGCGCTATGTGGAGGAGTACCTCGACGGCGAAGAGCCGGTCCACCTGCTCGGCGTGGCCTGCGGCCGCGAAGCAAGGAACCTGCTGAAGATCAGGGCCGAACCCGCCTGGCCGGGCGTTGGCGCACCTGAAGTGCAGACCGCGAGAAACGGCTGCAGGCCCATGCCCGGAATTGTCGGACCTTGCTTGAACGCTGCCTCGCTTGAAGCTGTCCTTGGCATTTCGACACGAACGTCTGGCCGGTTTCGCAGATCGTTTCGACGAAGGTCGTCCTGACATTCTGAAGCTGTGAATTTCGCCACTCGCCGGCGGCGAGCGATCGTCAATCGTCTGCCGAGACGGTTCTCGAATTGGGACGCCCTGCCACAGACGCGGAATTGGGCCTATCCGATTCTCACTTGACCAGGATCGTATCCAGAGCGTCCATTGGATCCCATGTGCGATTGACCTGTTCGTCGACATTGCGCGGGAAGTGAAATTAGTTTAGGTGGTGGACTAAGGAGACCTTCGATGAAGACCGTGAACATGCATGAGGCGAAGACAAACCTGTCGAGGCTGGTGGCCGCTGCGGCAAAGGGCGAAGCGTTTATAATTGCGCGGGCCGGGAAACCCCTCGTGAAGGTCGAACCTATCGCGCCCGAAGGGTCGCGCCGTCTCGGCTTCCTGATCGGCAAGGGGGTTGTTCCGGACGAATTTGATCGTATCGGAGCCGAGGAAATCGCCAAGGCATTCGGTCGGTGAGCCTTCTGGTGGACACGCATCTGGTGCTCTGGGCAGCCTACGCCCCCGAGCGATTGAGCCAGATTGCACGTGCGCGGCTGGAGGATGAAGGGCATCATCCCCACGTTTCGGCAGCGAGCATCTGGGAGATCGTCATCAAGACGGGGCTCGGGCGGCCGGATTTCCAGGTGGATCCAGTCACCCTGCGGGCCGGGCTTGTAAGAAATGGCTGGGCAGAGTTGCCGATCATGACAAGCCACACGTTGCAGGTTGCAGATCTGCCCTTGCACCATGCCGATCCGTTCGATCGCATTCTGATTGCCCAGGCCCGGCATGAAGGCTGGCCGCTCCTGACGGCAGACCGAGCGCTGAATCCATATGGCCCGCCTGTGGAATTGGTGTGAGCATTGGGTGGTGTACGGGACATGCAAAGAAAGGTTTGCACCTTTCCCTGTTCCGCTCTTGCGGTACTACGTTGTGCATTGGCGAAGACGCTGGCAGTATGGAATCGTTGCCCTTGGCAGCCGGCGTCGGGGACTGGCGCAACTGGACGGCGAGAGGCGTTTGCATTGGCAACCTCACTGACCCGTCAACCTCGCGACGTCGTGCATTGGCATGGCGACGTTTGGGCGGTCGAAAAATCGAGCAGGGCGAAAGCCGATCTTCGTTCCGCGTGATGTTCCACACGAAAGCCAGATGTTCAGGACATGTGCGCCCAACCAATGAAGGTTTGGCGCTTCCCGTGCATCAACCTTGCTTTGTATGCCCCATCATGTTCGCCAGAAGCCGGAACGCGCCCGGTACGAGTTTTTCCACCTGGTGATGCAGGATCAGCGACGTGTGGATGTGCCGCCCCCGGCCGATGTCCGCCGCGAGCAACGCACCCTGGTGCGGCCGTTCGCCCGGATCCGCCATCTCGATCAAGGGACGATAGGCCCGGTCCCAGGACTTCGCGAAATATAGGCCCCTTTCCTTGTGCCAGCCTGCCCAGTCATCCGGCCCGATCCGGTTGGGGTGCAACAGGATCGGATGTTCCGGCTCGAGATGGGTGACGTCCGAATTCGCGTCGGTCACGCGCCAGCGAAGCGAAGGCTGGCCGATTTCCAGCCTCTTCGGCGGAATGGTTTCGGGGTCCCAGTTGTCCCACGGCCGATGGTAGAGAGTCACCAGCGTCCCGCCGTCCCGGACCCAGCGATGCAGGGCCGGCATGGCCAGGGCGAGGCCCGGGCGCATTTTCATCGCGAATATCCCGACAATGATCGTGTCGTACGACCGGAAGGCCGCCGTCCTTCGCAACGCGTCATCGGACACCGCAGTGACGTTTGCCCCCAGCGCGGCGAGCCAGTGGTCGATCCTGTCGTTTCCGGAACCGATGTAGCCGGCACGGACATCCGGGACGCGAGCCGAGAGAACGCGAACCCGTAATTCAGCCCTGCGAACAGATGCTGTCGCGGCGACATGGGGATACGAAATCCGCCGGACGGCGGCAGCGGGTTCGCCATCCAGGTGGAGCGGGATCGAATAAAGCCCCTCGTCGGCATTTTCCGGGGTCGTGACCGCGAATCCTCCTTCGGTTCTCTCGAGATCCCAGCCCTGTGGCAGGCCAGGCTCCGCGTCGGCTGACACCGGATGCACGCCGGTGACCGCCACCTCGATCCGCCTCGGGTTCGCGGCAAGGTTGACGATCCCGGAGTCCGGCTCGATCCGGGCAGAGCGTCCAGGCAGGATCACCGGCGGGTCGTCGAGGGGAAGGCGGCAGTTCGACCTGATGCCATGGGCCTCGATGTCCAGCGACAGCGCCGGCGCGGCCGGCATCCAGGGATCAAAGCGGTCGCGGTAGGGATCGGTTGAAGCCGCTTGCGGGCCGACGCGAAGAGTTCCGTCTGCCACCGTGCAGCCATGAGGGGGTTCAACCACCGCGTGAACGCTGCTCGCCGTTCCCGTCCTTTGCTCGAGCGAAATCGCGGTCCTGCTTCCAGGGTACAGCCATCGTTCCCCGAGGCGCGCACGGGCTTCCACCCCGAGCGCGATCCGCCTGACATGTCCAAGCTGCGTTTCCTTGGCATCGAGGCGGTGCAGGATTTCGCCTCTCGCGTCCTCGGGACAGGAGTCCCGGGCGGCCCGGATGCACTCGAGTGCACGTGCGGCGGCCTGTGCCACGGAATCGAAGTCGGGAAACGCGGACACTGTATCGTCGAGTGCCCGCCCTGCCGATCGCAGCCGATCCGCGACCGGTTCCGCGCCGTCAACATGCGCGAGGTCATTGACCGTTTCAGGAAGGCCGGAAGCCGGTGCCCTGTCCGGGCCCGCGACACGGCTCTCAGCCAGGTGCAGCGGCCAGTCCCTTTCCTCGCTCGGGGCGATCCACCGGCCCATGCCCTGAGACCGGTGGAACGACCGCGACTGCTGTCCGATTCGTTCCCAGCTCCAGCCGCTGACCGGATCGACGCCTTTTCCGGGTACCACGACCGTGGCCGGCGGCGGTTCGACGTCGTCATCATACGAGCGGCCCGCACCGGACCACGCAGGGAGGTAGAGCTTCCTTGGCTGCCACGGCGCTAGGTTGCTCGGATGGTCCCGATCAGCCGCGGCGGACATGACCAGCCGCGCGGTTTCCGTCATTGCCCTGTGGTGTCCGTGCTGGCCGGGGACGTCCAGGAAGGTCGGGCAGATGATGTCGGGGCGTTCGGTCCTGACGATCTCGACGAGCCGCGCGAGCGTGTGATCGCGTCCCCACCGGTCAAGAGTCTCGTTTCCGCTCTTCGAGAATCCGAAATCGACGATCGGGTCATCCGGGCTTTCAGACAGCCAGTACATCCTCATGCCGTGGATTTCGCAGGCTTTTTCCATCTCGGCCGTCCTCAGCGCACCGAGGTCCCCGGAAAGCTCGCTCCCGATGTCGTTCTGTCCGCCCTCGCCCCGGGTCGAACACGCAAAGGACAGGTTGAACCCGTCCCGGACGCCGAGAGCAGCCAGCATCGCTGACGTCTCGTCATCCGGATGCGCGCCGGTGTTCATGAAACGGATCACCGATGTCAGCGGTCTGAGCGCCCACCAGAGTTCCATGACACGCGGCCTTGCGCGATCGTCCATTATGCGGATCTGGTCCGGCGTCGGCATCGCCCTTACCCCGGCCCCGCGGCCGTCCGGCCCGGGCGCGCGGCGGGAGGCAGGTACCGTGAGCCGGCAATCTTTGCGGCCGTCACCCGTCCGGCCACGTGCCTGACGCGCGAACTGCCCTGACCCTGGCGTACATCCGACACCATGCAACCTGTCCCGCGTCCGTTCACCGCCTCATCCGCCGTCGTTCCTGTACTCGCCATCGTTCGCACCGATAGCCTGTCCCGCTTGCGATTTCAACGTGGCCGCGCTACGCTCGAAACCGGCAATGAAGCCGGGCCGGGCCCGGGCACGCTCACCAACACCGACAAGGAGGACGTAGATCAAATGCTTGTGAAACTGACAAAATGTAGGGTCGCCGGAGTTGCGGCCGCGGCGATGATGGCGGCTGGAACCGCGCAGGCTGAAGTGGAAATCGAATACTGGCAGTACTTCTTTGACGCGCGCGTCGCTGCAATGGAGCAGCTGATTGAGAACTTCCAGTCGGCCAATCCGGATATCAAGGTCACGATGACCCATTTCCCGTACGCGGACTACCGGACAAAGGTCGCTGCCGCGATTCCTGCGGGCGAGGGTCCCGATGTCGTGCAACTCTTCTACGGCTGGTTGAACGACTACGTGGCGGCCGAACTGATCCAGCCGCTTCCCAACGACGCCTTTCCGCCGTCGATGATCGAGGACGAATTCTTCCCGATGGTCGGCGCCATGCGTGAGGGCGACAACTACTGGGCCCTTCCAACCGCCGTCCGCTCGCTCGCCCTGTTCTACAACAAGACCCTGTTTGAC
>JAJEGW010000142.1 GCA_022819605.1 Silicimonas sp.
GGCATTCCATCCACACGGGAGGACACCCATGTCAAAGAACGAACTAACCCGCCGAAGCATGCTGAAGGCCGGTGTCGCCGGCCTGGCAACGCCAACCGTCTTCGCAGGCGCGGCCTGGTCTTTCACGAACGACCCGCAGGGCGGTGCGGTCACCCTCGGCTTCAACGTTCCGCAGACCGGGCCATACGCGGACGAGGGCGCGGACGAACTGCGCGCCTACCAGCTCGCTGTCGAGCACCTGAACGGTGGCGGCGACGGCGGCATGATAAACACCTTCTCGTCCAAGACCCTCGACGGCAACGGCATCCTCGGCCAGATGGTCGAGTTCGTCACTGGCGACACGCAGACCAAGGGGGACGCCGCCCGCGCATCAGCGAAGTCGATGATCGAAAAGGACGGCGCCATCATGATTACTGGCGGCTCGTCTTCGAGCACTGCCATCGCCGTGCAGGGCCTCTGCCAGGAGGCGGGCATCATCTTCATGGCAGGCCTGACCCATTCGAACGACACGACCGGAAAGGACCGGAAGGCGAACGGTTTCCGCCACTTCTTCAAC
This sequence comes from Silicimonas sp., assembly GCA_022819605.1. Taxonomy (GTDB): domain Bacteria; phylum Pseudomonadota; class Alphaproteobacteria; order Rhodobacterales; family Rhodobacteraceae; genus JAJEFO01. Next base: position 557 of record JAJEGW010000142.1, read on the forward strand.
GGCTACATGTCGGGTGCCGCTTTGGCCCCGGTGCTCGCCAACCGCTACGGCACCGATCGCAAGGCCTATCACCTGACGGCGGACTACACCTGGGGCTGGACGCAGCAGGAATCGATCGCCAATTCGACGGAAGCGCTTGGCTGGGAGACCATCAACAACGTGATGACCCCGCTGGCGTCCACGGACTTCTCGTCCTACATCGCGCCAGTTCTGAACTCCGGCGCCGACGTCCTGGTGCTCAACCACTACGGCGGCAACATGGTGAACTCGCTCACCAACGCCGTCCAGTTCGGCTTGCGTGACAGGGAAGCGAACGGCAAGAACTTCGAGATCGTCGTGCCCCTATATTCTCGCCTGATGGCACGCGGCGCCGGCGAGAACGTCAAGGGCATACTCGGCTCCACCAACTGGCACTGGTCGCTGCCGGATGACGGATCGAAGGCGTTCGTGCGGTCGTTTGGCACCAAGTACGGCTTCCCGCCCAGCCAGGCCGCCCACACCTGCTACGTGCAGACGCTGCTCTATGCGGATGCCGTGAACAGGGCCGGCAGCTTCAACCCCTGCGCCGTTGTCGAAGCCCTCGAGGGCTTCGAGTTCGACGGCCTTGGCAACGGTCCGACGCTCTACCGCGCCGACGACCACCAGTGCTTCAAGGACGTGCTGGTCGTGCAGGGCAAGGAGAACCCGACCTCCGAGTTCGACGTTCTCGAGGTCGTGGAAGTCACGCCGCGCGCGCAGGTCGAGTATCCTGCGGACCACCCGATGTTCGGTGGCGCCGAGGCCAGCCTCGGCAGCTGTAACCCCGGCGCGTAACGGCACAACGGCTGCGGAGGCGCCCATACAGCGCCTCCGCAACACTCTCGAAGGTGACAAGAAACGGCGCTTCCCTTACCTAGGGGCACGCCACTCTCAAATCGGACAACCGGGAGACAGAACAGTGGACGCCTTACTCCTGCAAATCCTGAACGGGCTCGACAAGGGATCGGCATACGCCCTGATCGCACTCGGCCTGACGCTCATCTTCGGCACGCTCGGCGTCGTCAACTTCGCGCATGGCGCACTCTTCATGATCGGCGCGTTCTGCGCAGTGTTCATCCAGGGCCTGCTGAACCTGAGTTACGAGACGATTGACGAGACGCAGAAGGACTTTCTCGGAAACCCGCTGAAGGTCAAGACACCCTATCTGGAGAACTGGTTCGGCCCCGAAACGGGCGGCGCGATCATAGACTGGTCCGTGCCGCTGGCGATCCTATTCGCCATCCCGGTCATGATCGCCGTCGGTGTCATAATGGAGCGGGGCTTGATCAAGCACTTCTACAAGCGCCCTCATGCCGACCAGATCCTGGTGACCTTTGGCCTGGCGATCGTCTTGCAGGAAGTCATCAAGTACTTCTACGGCGCCAACCCGATCCCGACCCCCGCACCCTCGTCGCTGACGGGCGCGTTCGACTTCGGCGTGCTGCTCGGCTTCGACCCGAACGCCATCATATACCCCTATTGGAGGATGATCTATTTCGTGTTCGCCATCGCGATCATCGGAAGCGTCTTCGCCTTCCTGCAGTTCACGACCTTCGGAATGGTGGTGCGCGCGGGCATGGCTGACCGCGAGACGGTGAGCATGCTCGGCATCAACATCGACAAGCGGTTCACCATGATGTTCGGCATCGCCGCCGCGGTCGCAGGGCTTGCGGGCGTCATGTACACCCCGATAAACCCGCCAAACTACCACATGGGCATGGATTTCCTTGTCCTCAGCTTCGTCGTTGTGGTCGTGGGCGGCATGGGGTCGCTCCCGGGTGCCGTCCTTGCAGGGTTCCTGCTCGGCATCCTGGAGAGCTTCGCATCGACGACCTGGGCCACGACGACAATCCCGGGCATCAACCAGGTCATCATCTACGTGGTCGCGATCATCGTGCTGCTGACCCGCCCGCGCGGGCTCATGGGCCGCAAAGGCGTGATGGAGGAGTAAGGACATGCTGGGTCTCAACAAGAACGATACAACGCTGTTCGTCGTCATAATCATCCTCACGATCCTGGCGCCGTTCCTGCTCAACCCGTTTCCGACCGAGAGCACGCTGGCTCAGTTCAACGCGGGCTATCCGGACCTGATGGAGAAGTTCGTCGTCTTCGGCATCTTCGCCATCGGGTTCAACATCCTGTTCGGCCTGACCGGCTACCTTTCCTTCGGTCACGCCGCGTTTCTTGGGGTCGGATCATATTCCGCTGTCTGGATCTATAAGCTCTTCACCTACAACGTGATTCCTGCGCTGATCCTGGCCGTGATCGTCTCGGGCATCTTCGCGGTCCTGATCGGCTATGTGTCGCTCCGGCGCTCTGGAATCTACTTCTCGATCCTGACTCTGGCCTTTGCGCAGATGAGCTTCGCGCTCGCCTACTCCGTGCTGTCGAACCCGAAGTTCAACCTCACGAACGGGGAGACCGGGTTGCAGATCTACGCGAACGACCTTCAGCTCTTCCACCGCGAGAGCCTGCCGGACTTCCCGCACATCTTCGGGCTGTCCATGGGCTCGACATACAAGCTCGGGGTCGGGCCTTGGGAGTTCCAGTTCAACGTGGCCTACTATTTCTGCGCGATCATGATGATCCTGTCCTTCTACTTCGCGATCAGGCTATTTCGGTCGCCGTTCGGGATGATGCTGCGCGCCGTCAAGTCGAACCAGCAGCGACTGAACTATACCGGCCTCAATTCGCGGCCCTACATGCTTGCGGCCTTCGTGATCTCGGGCATGTATGCAGGCTTGGCCGGCGGCCTCCTCGCGGTGACCGACCCGCTGGCCGGCGCCGAAAGGATGCAGTGGACAGCGAGCGGCGAAGTCGTGCTGATGACAATTCTCGGCGGCGCCGGGACGCTGATCGGCCCGGTTCTCGGAGCGGGCTTCATCAAGTATTTCGAGAACATCTTCTCGAAGATCAACGACCAGGTTCTCCATCAGTGGTTTACGTTCCTGCCGGACGGCTTAGAGAATCTCCTCGTCGCAATCGTCCATCCGTTCATCGGCAAGGGCTGGCACCTGACGCTCGGCATTCTCTTCATGCTCGTGGTCATTTTTCTTCCTGGCGGACTGGTCGAGGGCGGACAGCGCATCGCGCGCACTGCCCGCCGCCTGATGAGACGCGACAAGGCTGCCGACGCATCGAACGTCTCTGCGGAATGAGGATGTACGAAAATGGCTATTCTTGAAGTCAAGGGTGTCAACAAGAACTTTGGTGGCCTTGCCGCGCTGTCGGACGTAAACCTCTCTGTTCAGGAAGACACCGTCCACGCAATCATTGGCCCGAACGGCGCCGGAAAGTCGACATTGCTTAACTGCCTCGTGGGCAAGCTCATGCCGGATTCCGGATCAGTCATGTTCGACGGCCAGTCGGTGCTCGGGCGCAAGCCGCATGAAATCAACCAGATGGGCATCAGTCGCGTGTTTCAGACGCCCGAGATCTTCGGCGATCTAACGGTCCTTGAGAACATCATGATCCCCTGTTTCGCCAAACGCGACGGGGCATTCCGGATGCATGCCTTCGAGCAGTTCGCCCACGAGACGGAACTCATCGACAAGTCCGACGCGATCCTCGCGGATGTCAGCATGGCGGGCCAGCGGGACGCGCATGCTGCATCACTGAGCCGGGGCGACAAGCGCCGGCTCGAAATGGCCATGTGCCTGGTGCAGGAACCGCGGCTTCTGCTGCTCGACGAGCCGACGGCCGGCATGGCCCGTGCGGACACCAACAACACGATCGATCTCCTCAAGGAGATCAACAGCAAGCGTCACATCACCATGGTGATCATCGAGCATGACATGCATGTCGTGTTCAGCCTCGCGGAGCGGATCACGGTCCTGGCGCAGGGAACGCCGCTTGTCGAGGACACGCCGGACAACATCAAGGGCAACCCGAAGGTGCAGGAAGCCTATCTGGGAGAGAGCCAAAACTAGCGTTGAGGATGCCGTCGGCGACTGCCGCCCAAGACACGCCAAACCCGCCCGGGAGGGAGACGAAAATGCCCGAAGACCGAGGATACAACAAGCACGCCAACAATGCCACGACGGCGCCAGCCTACCTGAGCGTCTGGAACATAGAGAGCTTCTATGGCGAGAGCTACATCGTCCAGGACGTGACATTCAACGTCCATGAAGGCGAAATCCTGGCCCTCTTGGGACGCAACGGCGCCGGCAAGACATCGACGCTGCGCACGATCGCGCGCATGGACAACCCGGAACTGCGCCACGGCGAGATCTGGCTTGACCACAAGCCGCTTCACTTCGTTGCAAGCCACGATGCTGCCCAGAGCGGAATCGCGCTCGTTCCCGAAGATCGTCGGATCATTCCCGGCCTGAGCGTTGAGCAAAACCTAAAGCTGGCGCAAATAGCGCCGCCAATCGGCTGGTCGCTTGAAAGGGTCTACGAGCTTTTTCCGCGCTTGGGCGAGCGGCGCAACCAGGACGGCTCCACCCTCTCCGGCGGCGAGCAGCAGATGCTCTCCATCGCCCGTGCGCTGGCCCGAGACATCAAGGTGCTGCTCTTGGACGAACCCTACGAGGGCCTGGCCCCGGTCATCGTCCAGGAAATCGCAAAGACGCTGAACGTCATCCGCGACCAAGGCATCACGACGATCATCGTGGAGCAGAATGCGGTTGCAGCTCTCAAGCTTGCCGACCGGGCAGTAATTTTGGACACTGGCAAGGTCGTCTATGACGACAGCGCGCAGCGGGTTCTGGACGACGAGGCGCTTCGCGCAAGATACTTGGCGATCTGACCGAAGTCCGGACCCCGGACGCAAGAACGGAGGAAGAGAATATGCTAAAGCAGCGTGACGGGATGTACTGGCCGGATGCGGCAATGGCTGTGGCCGCCCACGCTGACAAGGGGACATACGAGGCGATGTACAAAGCCTCGATCGAAGACCCCGAGGCGTTCTGGACCGAGCACGGAAAGCGGCTTGACTGGATCAACCCCTTCTCCAAGGTCAAGAACACCTCGTTCGCTCCCGGCCAGATCGACATTCGCTGGTTCGAGGATGGAACGCTCAACGTTGCGGCCAACTGCATCGATCGCCACCTTGCCGAACGCGGCGACCAGACCGCGATTGTCTGGGAGCCTGATGATCCGGAGGCATCCTCCCTCTTCATCACCTATCGGGAACTGCACGGGGAAGTCTGCCGTTTCGCAAATGTCCTGAAGAAACTCGGAGTCTCAAAGGGCGACCGGGTCGTGCTTTACATGCCGATGATCCCGGAGGCCGCCTATGCCATGCTGGCATGCGCCCGAATCGGGGCAATTCACTCAGTCGTGTTCGGCGGGTTTTCTCCCGATGCCCTGGCGGCACGCGTGAACCAGTGCGAAGCGGGCGTGATCGTGACCGCCGACGAGGCGCCGCGTGGCGTACGGAACACGCCGCTGAAAGCCAATGCGGACAAGGCGTTCGAGAAGATCGAGATCGATGCCAGGATGCTGGTGGTCCGCCGTACCGGCGGCGACATCGCCATGCAGGACGGGCGCGATCACTGGCTGCACGAACTTGCGTCGGACGTTTCCGACGACTGCCCGCCAGAGGAGATGAATGCCGAGGACCCCCTGTTCATCCTGTATACGTCCGGTTCCACCGGCGCGCCGAAGGGCGTCGTGCACTGCACGGGCGGCTACCTGCTCTATGCCTCGATGACCCACCAATACGTCTTCGACTATCATGACGGTGACATCTTCTGGTGCACCGCCGACGTGGGATGGGTCACTGGGCACAGCTACATCGTCTACGGACCTCTGGCGAACGGCGCGAAAACGCTGATGTTCGAGGGAGTCCCGACCTACCCTGACGCGGGACGCTTCTGGGCGGTCTGCGAAAAACACAAGGTCACCCAGTTCTACACCGCGCCTACCGCCATCCGTGCGCTTATGGGCAGAGGGCCGGAGTTCGTGGAGAAATACGACCTTTCGTCGCTCAAGGTGCTCGGCACCGTCGGGGAGCCCATCAATCCCGAAGCCTGGGAATGGTACCACAAGGTCGTTGGCAGGGAGAATGTCCCGATCGTGGACACGTGGTGGCAAACCGAGACCGGTGGCCACATGCTGACACCGCTGCCGGGCGTGACCGCGACCAAACCCGGTTCCGCCACCCTGCCCTTCTTCGGCGTGCGGCCAGCGATCCTTGATCCGCAATCCGGCGACGAGATAGACAGCATGGAGGCGGAAGGCGTGCTTTGCATCAAGGACAGCTGGCCGGGCCAGATGCGTACCGTCTGGGGTGATCACGAGCGATTCGAGAAGACGTATTTCTCGGACTACAAGAACTACTACTTCTCCGGGGACGGCTGCCGCAGGGACGCGGACGGCTACTACTGGATCACGGGACGCGTCGACGACGTGATCAACGTGTCGGGCCACCGCATGGGCACCGCCGAGGTCGAAAGCGCCCTTGTCGCCCACCCGAAGGTCGCGGAAGCAGCCGTGGTCGGCTATCCGCATGAAATCAAGGGCCAGGGCATCTATGCCTACGTGACGCTCATGAGCGGAGAGGAGCCGACCGAGGATCTGCGCAAGGAGCTTGAGACCTGGGTACGCTCGGAAATCGGCCCCATCGCCAAGCCGGACCTGATACAATGGGCTCCCGGGCTCCCGAAGACTCGCTCTGGCAAGATCATGCGCCGGATTCTCAGGAAGATCGCGGAAAACGACTATGGTGCGCTCGGCGACACATCGACCCTTGCGGAACCCGAGGTCGTCGACGACCTGATCGGGAATCGCATGAACCGGGGATGAGGCGCGGCCCGTCCCGCACTGCCCTCTCACCGGTTGCCGCATCCTCGCTGCGCAGGATTCGAGACCAGGCAGTTCGCCTCGACGGAGCATTCGGCCTTTCCCTCTGCGCGGCTCGATGTTGCGACCTGCGTCCCGCATCCGGACCTGTTGGGAGAGTGCGGCGCGTCCTGACGCCTTCTCGTTCCCGTGCCGTTTGCCCTTCCCGCTGCGCGAGGCGCGTCCTATAAGCGTCGCCGTTCATCGAGTCGCCCCACTGCGGGTACGTGGACTAATGCGAGGAGCGAAGGGACATGCGCAAGGCCAAGGTCAAGCGAAAGACTGCGGAGACCGACGTTTCCGCAACAGTGAATCTCGACGGTTCGGGCGCGTTCGACAACAAGACCGGCGTCGGATTCTTCGACCACATGCTCGATCAGCTTGCCCGGCACTCGCTGATTGACATCACGACCCACGTCTCTGGCGATTTGCACATCGATGATCACCACACGGTCGAAGATGCCGGCATTGCACTTGGCCAGGCGCTTGCGCACTCTCTCGTGGACAAGCGCGGAATCCGCCGTTACGGCAGTTGTCTCCTGCCCATGGATGATGCGCTCGTGCGCAGCGCGCTCGACCTGTCGGGCCGCCCCTACCTGGTGTGGAACGTCGAGATGCCGACGCCGAAGATCGGCAGCTTCGACACCGAACTCGTGCGAGAGTTTTTCCAGGCGTTCAGCACGCATGGGGGCATCACGCTGCACGTGGACATGCTGCATGGATTGAACAGCCACCACATCGCGGAGGCCGCGTTCAAGTCCGTTGCACGCGCGCTTCGCGACGCGGTCGAAACCGACCCGCGCAAGCTTGACGAGATTCCTTCGACGAAGGGTGCCCTCTGAGGCGATGCTGACCGTTCTCATAGACTACGGCGCAGGCAACCTTCATTCGGCGGAAAAGGCGTTTCAGCGCATGGCCACCGAGGTCCAGGCCGGAGAGGTCCTTGTCACCGCTCAGGCCGAGGAAATCGCCCGCGCCGACCGCCTCGTGCTGCCGGGAGACGGCGCGTTTCCGGCATGCATGCGTGCGCTCCGGGAAGAGCGCGGCATCTTCGATGCGCTGACCGAGGCAGTTGAGGTCAACGGGCGTCCGTTCCTCGGCATCTGCGTGGGCATGCAACTCATGGCGCGCAAGGGTCACGAATACGAGGAAGTGGACGGGCTTGGCTGGATCAACGGCGAAGTCAGAAGGATCGAACCGGAGGACGTCGCCCTGAAAGTGCCGCACATGGGATGGAACGAGCTGGTCGTCGATCGCTCCCACCCCGTTCTTGACGGCATTGCGAGTGGCCAACACGCCTATTTCGTCCATTCCTACCAGATGGAAATGGCCGAACCCGCCGAACGGATTGCCCATTGCGACTACGGGGGCAAAATCACGGCGATCGTCGCGCGGGACACGATGATCGGCACCCAGTTCCATCCGGAGAAGAGCCAAGCCGCAGGTTTGCGACTGATCGCCAACTGGCTTGCGTGGCGTCCCTGACGGCACCTGCATACGCCTCTCGCCGTCCAACTGCGCCAGTCCCCGACGCCGGTTACCAAAAGCAACGAATCCATGCTATCGGCGTCTTCGCCAATGCACAACGTCGTGCCGCGAAAGCGGAACATGGAAGGGTGCAGACCTTTCCTTGCAAGCCCCAAAGAAAGGAGCCGATGTTCGACGCGGTGCCATTTGCTGGTCCCGGGCGGCAGGTGGCGCACGCTGATCTCGATGCCGAGTTTGCGTGCGAGCTTCTGCAACTCGACCTTCCACAATCGGACCCGATTCCCGTTGAAGCCACCGCAGTCGGCGGTGTTGAGCAGCTTCCGGGCCCCGGGGTAGCGTGCCTTCCCCAGGCGCTGCCACCAGCGCGGGATGCTCTCAACCGCGAACGCGGCCGTGTCGGAACTGATCCCGACATTGACCCAGCCGACATTGTTGATCACGTCATAGACTCCTTGGGGATCGCCTTGCCAAGCTCCTTGTCCGCAAAGTCATGCACGCGGACTTCTTCGGGGGAGCCTTTCGGACGCCACGCTCGGCCTGAATTCTTGAAATCCTCCACCAGTTCCTTCTTCTTGGTGCCCACCGAAATCACCGGCTGCCCGGCCTCCGCAAACGCCGCGACTTGGGGCTCAGGGGGACGGCCGTGCGGACCCAGTCAAAGCGGTCGAACGTGCAGGGGGGCGGGACAGGGCTTTGGGCTTGCGACTTCGGCCCGTACAAGCCTACCATCCATCAGCCGACCCATTCCCATAATCATTCTCGCAGGAGGACAATCGGTCATGACAAACTTGTTTGAAGTGGCAGTGCCCAGCCAAGGCGCGTCGGGTCGTTCACGCATCTCCATCATCGGGAAACGTTCTATGGTGTCCGAAATTTGTCGGATTCCCTCGGTCGGTGGTCTTTTCGGAACCGCCGTCCGAGCGATTTCTGCCGTGAAATTGACATCTGTCTTGTTTGGCCTGTTCGTGCTGGCCGGCGTCACGACCCATGCGGAGACAGCCTGGGCGCAGGAAAACTGTCCGCTCGCTCCCGGCGTCACGCCCCCACCGGAACCGAAAGTGACGGCGCAAGATGTGGAAGATGGCAGCGCCACCCTGATGGAATTCGCGCGAGGGGCGACTGCGAATTTCAAGAGCCGGGGCTCGGAGACACTGACAGGGGCACAGCTCGCGTTCGCGGGTTGTCGGCTTCGCCTCGAGGGCGGTCCTTGGCGTTCCGGTTCGACGTATATCGTGACGCTGACGCTCGACGGTCGAGTGTTTCTTCACGCCAAGGACATGTCCCTGTCAGCCGGCAGCCTGAAATCATCAGTCTACGCCGGGATTCTTGCCGCACTCGGCGTCGACCGGCGCGTGTTGGCGGACCTAGCTTCACAGGATCCCGCCGTGAGACGCCAGGCACAATCCTCACTTCGCCAGCAGATGCTACGCGAACCCCACGGCCCGTTCGACCTGACAGGCCCTGCGGCAGGTGGACGGCCGGGCATCCCGGGCGCGAGCGGCTACGCGGCCGCTTATGTCTCGGTCAATACGGAGCAGCCGTTAGTGCTACTCGCCGGGTTCGACCTCGACGCCTCTCACTTGATGCAAGAATCCATCGATTTCGGCGATCCCGCGATCACCGCCAGGGAAGTGGTGGACCGCGAGACCCTGAAGGCTTTTGTCACGGAAGCGCTCCGATTCCTTGGCGGAACCCTGAGGAACGCGCGCACCACGGCGGATTCCAGATCGGCATTCGCCAAAGCCAGGCTTGCGCTCAGAGATCCGAACGGGCCATGGA
>JAJEGW010000129.1 GCA_022819605.1 Silicimonas sp.
GGGCGCGTTCCCGTTCCCGTTCCGGCGCAATCCCTAGGAGTTGGCGGGAACGGGAACGGGAACGCAAGGCCCCGAACGCCCGACCGCGTCGCGCCATCCCCTGCGGGCAACCGTCGCCCATGATCCGGCTTTGGGACGATCGGCACCTCGACGAGATCCGCAGCCAGCCGCTCGAACCCCTTGCCGAGCGCCTCGGCTATCGCAGGGACCCCCGCGACCCTCGCCGCTGGAAGTGCGCCGGCTCCGTCATCAGCATCAACGGTCCCCGCTGGTTCGACCACGTCGCGCTGTCCGGCGGCGGCGGTGCCATTGATCTCGTCATGCATGCCCGCCGCTGCGGCTTCGCCGATGCCGTCACGCTCCTGGCCGGAAGCGCCGGGACGTCCGGACCGCGGATCCCGCCGTAGTGCGAGGCGGCCTGGGCCAGGGTGCGCCACCACCTCACCGAAACCAGAGGCCTGCCGGCCCAATGCGTCGACGCCTGCCGACGGCGCGGCCTCGTTGCCGCCGACGCGCGGAAACGCGGTCTTCGCGTGCACCGACGCCGGACGAAACGTCACCGGCGCAGAGGTCGTCGGCACCGTCAAGACGACAGACGGAAAGCGCTGCCGGTCGATGGTGCGCGGCACGCGCAAGGCCGCAGGAAGCTTCTGGCTGCCCGTGGACCGGTCTCCGATGGACACCGTCATCCTGACCGAGAGCGCGATCGACGCCATCTCCGCCTGGAGCATCGAGCCTGTCGCCGGCCCGGAACCGTGATCCTGTCAACCGCCGGCGTCGCGCGGCGCCTCCCGAGATGGGCCGAGGCCTGGACGCCGAAGCGCATCCTGGTCGCGTTCTATGCCGATCCCGCCGGAGACCGTGCCGCCGAACGCCTCGTCAGCGAAGACCGGCGAGCGCGCCGCATGCGGCCTCCGGACGGCCACGAGGAATGGAACGCAGTCCTCAAGGCACGCGCCGCAGCCTTCCCTTCCAAGCAGCCTGGAATGATCGTGCCGTGAGCGGGCGTTCCACGCCAACGGCCATCAAATAAGGCGATCAAGGCACCATCGATTAGCGTGAAGACGCTCCACGCTTGCGAGAAACCGCGCCTCGACCGCACTCTCGCCAAGCTGCATCGCAAGTCCCGATTCCTCGGCTTCCAACTGGTCCAGCCCGCCGAAGATCGGGAAGTGCCCGAGGATTGGTGGGGACGGCTTGGGCGGCCGTTACTCGATGGAGATCATTCACGTGTTGTTAGAGAATGATCCAACGCATCAGACTTTGCTGTCTTCGCATTCTTCCGCTTCCGTCAGCATCCGCGTTCGAATCCGCAATCGAAACGTGCCCCGTTCACAAACAGTCGAACTTCGGGAGAGGGCGGTCACGCGCCTTGCCGCGATTTCTTGTCGAAGAATACTAGCAAGGCGCCAACGACCGCCTGTGCCGCAAAGACCATCGCAAACTGGGCATCAAGAAGCGACGCGGCAATGGCGCAGAGAATCAGGGGAACAGCTGCATACGTTCCCTTCACTTTGGTGGTGATGGCCACGACACCCAACGCGGCAATCGCAACGAAGAAGGCAACCGACCCCCATAGTGTCCCCAGAACCTCGGTCGCGTAACTGAATTCCATGAACTCTTCGCTGAGTGAAAGCCTGACGGCTTCATATCCTCGGTGGATCGCACCGGAAATGCCCGCCAGGATCGCAACGACACCTCCGGCGTTCCTCATGAATGCCTCCCGTGCCTGAACGAAAGCGGATCGTTCGAATGCGGCGGCAACAGAGGAGATTTCCCGGCTGGAAAGACAGGATGCTCCGCAATGCGGGAACTTCTCGCACTGCGGGCTCTGCTGAATCTCCACGTCTTTCCCCCCGCATGGCAGTTCGTTCGCCGGGTGCGGCGAGGTTTGGCCAAGAGCCCGAGGCGATGGTTGTCAGCCATCTTGCGGCGTTTCCTTTTCGAGGAGCAAGAAGATTGCGCCGACCACGACCTGCGCCATGAGAAGGACGAACGGCAACCAGAAATAAAACGCCGATCCGGCGACGGCACACAGGATCAAGAGAAGACCATGCAGGCGCTCTCTGCCAGTGACCACTTCGCTGTTTTTGACCGCCTTTGCGCCCAGCACCATTACCGCGATGCAAAGACCGAAGCCAACCGTTCCGAACAGCACGATCGCGATCCCGGCATTGCCGCCGGCAAACACTGCAACTATCAGTGAAGTGAATATTCCGGCCGCAACAAAGACAAGTCCCGCCGCTCCGGCCACAATGGCCACGATTCCGCCGATTTTTTTCACCGCGCCTCCTCAGCAGTCACCGCACTGGAACAGGATGCCTTGGATTGGATCCGACTGTACAGTCCCACACTATGCGCGACTCTGGCAAGTCGAGAAACGGCCGCAATCCGCAGCCGCAAGAGCGAATTTAACCCGTTCGCCGAGACCGTCGCTAATCGAGAAGCGGCCGCTTGATCGGGGCGGTTCTGAACGTCGGGAGAAGGCGGCAGGTCCTGAAGGCGATAGAACTTTGAGTTTCAGGCGTGCAAAACATGTTGGTTGATTCGAATTCTTACGGACTTCACTCGGGCGCGCCGTCACGCAGGAGATTGTTCAAGCGCCCGCAAGGGCGACCGGTTCTCAGCGGGCGAACCGGCTCGAACGTGCCCGATGCCGATCGGCAACTGCCCGGCGAGATCTGCGGCCAGGCGTTCAACCCGGGTTCGGAATGTCGCACGAACGGTTCCGGCGGGCAGCTGGTGGGAAGAGCGTCCGATCCGTGGCCCGCATCGCGAACGGACCCGGGAAAGCGCACTGATTCACCTGCTCGAGTGCGGGAAGCAGACAAGTGAAAGATGCCGAGTTCTCACGCGAAAAATGCGTGATGGTGCGGCAGCGCTTCATTTGGAAGCCGAACCCAACCGAACTTCGTCGCCCGCATTGGATCATGCCAGACCCGGAAGGAATTTTTTGCCATGACGAATGAAATCATGAAACTTCGGAACATTGCCGCCATCGCGGTGCCTGCAAGCCTGGCGTTTTCCTATTTCTACGACATGGGGACTTTCAATGCGCTCGGAATCCCGCTTTCGCAGACACCGATCGGGGTGACGGATCATCTTCAAGGCTGGCTGGTCTGGATTCCCCTGGCGTTGCTGACTTTGGGCGTTCCATGTCTCCTGGTGTTTCTGGCCGGTGGAACGAAAGGACCTGAACGATCGGAAGCTGTGGCGCCAGCTTCCTCACCGAATTCGTCCGGCTGGAACGGAACGTGGAATGTCATGGGAATCCTCCTGCCTGCGCTCGCCGGGGCCATGGCCATCGTTGCATCGGAATTCGGGCGGCCGTTCTTCATTGCCTTGACTGCGGCGTACCTTTGGATTTTGCTGATCCGTTTCAATAGCGTCCGAGGCGCCCGTTCGAGGCTCAGCTTGTCGAGAGGCGTCCTTGCTGGCGTGCCAGCCGTCCTGGCCGTCGCATTCGGACTGGGGTGGCAGGCCGCCCGCCACGAGGTTAAGCGCATTGATCCTACCCATCGCGTCTACATTCCAGCCGCCGGCAACGACGCAACTGACGAAGATCTGCGCGTCGTTCGACTGTTCGAGAACTGGATGCTGGTCCTGGATGCGGATGACGCTGTCGTCTGGATGAGCCTGAGCCCAGACGCGAAACTTCGACAACTGCGATACGACGATCCCCTTGCAGGGCTGTTCTGCACGATCGGCGTCCATTGCGCGGCGAATTGAACGGCCGTGCCGTGAATCTTGCTTGCCCGGAGCGGTGATGCACGGCAGCAGCGACATCCGCGCGGTTTCTAGGGGCGGACGGGCATGCTGAGGCGCAGGCGCTCCCGGATCGACGCCTTGCTGGTGACATGGCACGTCGGAATCGCCGGCGCGCACGGTCGCCGGTCACGCGTGGCGTTTCGGTTTCGGGGTCATCAGGCAATCTTGCGCTGCCATTCCGCAAGACTTTCAGTTTCAACGGCGTATAGTTTTTTTGATTCTGGAGGCTGAAACCCAACGCGCGCATCTTTTCGGGCGAATTCGTGCGGGCCGTGGAGGGCATCCAGTCGCGTCGGTGCCCGAAGGGCCTGACGTCGATGGCTGGTTGCTGCGAGACTCGGGAACGCGCGGATCCACGGCGCCAATGACGAGTGAATCTTTCACGAGCCCTGGGTCAGTCTTGAACGGACTTGACACGGTTGCCGGGGACGCGGCGGCGGTCCGGTCTTCCACCGGTGCGGCAACCGGGTGCGGTATCGCCGGGCGGACCTGAATGCCCGGGCGCGGGAGCGCAGGGCGGGCACGACGGCGGAAGCGGACCGGCTGAGGGCGGCGTGACGGGGTAGGCGTTCGGCTCCCTGGACTTCCCCGTCGGGATCCAGACAAAGTCGAATCGCCGGCGTTCGGTATCGCATTCACATCCAGTGGCGAGATCCGCCAGCGACAAGGAGCGAGATCATGAACCACCGCCGCGTTTGCAATGTCTTCGTTGCACTTGCCGCGCTTGGCATCGGCGCAGCAGGTGCGGCATCGGTCTACGCCGGTTTCCCCTGCAGCGGAATCAACTGTCCGTAGCGATCCGATCGCGGGCGAGACCGCGTGCGCCGGTCAGGTGTTCGCAGCTCGCGGCAAGCATCTGGCTCCGACGCCTGCAGAAGGAGTGGCGGCAGAACCCTCGACCAGTGGCGTCATTCCCCGCTGTCGCCGCGTCATCGCGCAAGTCCCGGGCGATGAATCGCGAGCGATGGGGAGACCGGCCGCCCGGCATCGACGCCGGGCGGGAGCCGCAAACGCACGTTCGGGCGGCTTCTTTTTTTCACCCCCGCATTTCGCGATACCTACCATTTGGCAGGATGGCGGCGCCCGGCGTTTTGCCGTTAGGTTGTGCTTCGGGCTCACGCAGCCAGGAACAGACCATTGGGGAACGAGGCGGCATGAAACCGGACGACGATTTCGAGCGCATCCTTGCGGCGCTGTACGAGGCCGCCCTTGACGACACCCGCTGGTCCGCCGCCACGTGCATGATCGAGGAAGCTCTCGACGCTTCCGGCACCGCCATGGGCGTCGTCGAAGTGGGGGACGACGACGTGCTGAACGCGCGCGTCCATTTCGCCCGCTTTCTCCGGCGCGGCGAAAGCGTCCATGACCTGATGCACGAGTATTTCACCGTCTACCACCCGATCGACGAGGCGATGCCCCGTGCCAGGCGGCTTCCCCACGCCCGGCTGGTCCACGTCCGCGAACTCTACACCGAAGACGAGCTGAAGACGTCGGTGGCCTACAACGAGGGGCTGGCCCGACTCGGAGGCCAGAACGGCCTGCAGACGCAAATGCGCGGGCCGGACGGAACGCGCATTGCCTGGGCCATCAGCGACACCGACCGCAGCCGCGTCTGGGAGTCCGGCCAGATCCGGTTCATGGAGCGCCTGCTGCCGCACATCCACCGGTCCGTCGTCATCCGCCATGCGCTGGCGGCGGCCGAGGCGCTGGGCACAGGGCTGGCGGGCCTGCTGGACAACGACCGCATCGGCGTGGTGCAGATCGACCGCGGCGGGCGGGTGCTGGAGGCCAACGTGCTGGCGCTGGAGATCCTGCGCCGCGGCGACGGGCTGGTCGAGGGCGACGGGACCCTGGACGCCGTGCTGCCGGCGGACCGCAGCCGCCTGCGCCGGCTGCTGGCGCGCGCGCTGCCGGATTTCCTGGGCGAGGCCCCGAGCGGCGGCTCGATGACGGTCCAGCGCCCGTCGGGGCGGACGCGGCTGGGGCTGCACGTCATGCCGGTAGGCGACGCGGCGGCGGATTTCGGGGGGCGCCGGGTGGCGGTGCTGGTGCTGCTGGTCGATCCGGCACACCGTCCGCCGATCAACGCGCAGCGGGTGGCGGTGACGCTCGGCCTGACGGCGTCGGAGGGCCGGATGGCGGCGCTGCTGGCCGAGGGGCTGAAGATTGGCGAGATCGCCGCGGATCAGGGCTGGAGCGAGGACTACGTGCGCTGGATGACCAAGCAGGTCTACCGGAAGCTTGGCGTTTCGGGGCAGGTCGCCCTGGTGCGGCGGGTCCTCACGGTGGACGCCCTGCCGCGGCGCTGACGGTCTGCGGGCAGCCGGCGCCACCTCTGCCCGCGCCGCCTTCACCGGCCCTCAAACCGGGGTTCGGCACCTCCCGAGTGGGAGAGCTTTACAGGCTCCCTAGCCCGATTACGCTTCATTCCGAGCAGATGACCGTCGCGGTTCAGACGGACCCTCTCGCGTCGGCCTGCGCGGTGTAACGGAGGAGTGGATCAATGGGTTTGTTTCCTGGCCGGAGCCGTGGACTCGTCGTCGACTGTCGTGGTATAATTAAGCCGAGCCGAGCCGAGCCGAGCCGAGCCGAGCCGAGCCGAGCCGAGCCGAGCCGAGCCGAGCCATCCTTATGTCTTCACGCCGGGCGCTTTCCTCCGGCGCCTCTTGCGGCGCGGGGCTGAGGCCATGGGCCGCGTCGCGCACCGCCCGCGGGAGCGCCATTCCCGCCTGAGCTTTACCCGCCGTGCGGCGGGTCCCGCTTCCTCTTCCCTCTCTTCCCGCTCACCCCGCCGGGCGGTCCGCCACGCGCCCGCGCTGCGCGCAGCGGCCTGGCTGCTCGCCGCCGCCCTCGTGCTGCCCGGCGCGTGGCTGCTCTCCGCCGGGGCGGCCGAGGCGCAGACGACGGTGAAGCTGGTGAGCAACACAGGGCAGACGGAAAACACCACGCCCACCTTTTCCAGGTTCATCAACGACCGCGCCCAGGCGTTCACCACCGGCAGCAGCGCGGGCGGCTACACGCTGAAACGGCTGGACCTGCCGATGTCCTACAACGGGCACACCAGTCCCACGGCGCCAGCCTACACCGTGAAAATCCACAACGCCACGTCGTCCGGTCCGGGCACGACCGCCCTGGGCACGCTCATCAACCCGGCCTCGGTGGCCGACGGCAACAACAGCTACACGACCGCGGGCATCGATCTGGAGCCGAACACGACGTATTACGTGGTCATCGACGTGACCGGCACGGGCGGCAATCACCACAGAATTTCCAACGACATCACGGCTGAGGACGACGAGGATGCGGGCGCATACGCGGGGTGGAGCATCGAGAACGCCAGCCTGGCCCGGGGCTTCCAGGACACCGGCGCGTGGACCTTAACATCCGCAAGCTCCTGGCAGATGGCCATCCGCGGCGTCGTCAAGCCCCTCCCCCCGGCCCCGAGCGGGCTGTTGAGCAACACCGGGCAGGCGAGCTCTGCAGGCAACAACTTTGGTTTCGATACCGCTCAGGCGTTCACCACCGGCAGTGACCCCGCCAAGCTGACCGGCATCGACCTCAGATTAAGTTTCACTAATGTTGGGAACTTGTCGACTTACACCGTGAGCATCCGGCAGGACTCCTCCGGCAGTCCGGGCAGCGTCCTGGGGACGCTGACGGACCCGGCGAGCCTGCCCACAAGCACTTCAGACATCCGATACGCGGCGCCAAGTGGCGGCATCGACCTGGCCGCCAACACGACCTACTGGGTGGTGATCGACATCACCTCGGGGGCGACGGCCCAAGCCTTGGTTCGTCTGACGACCTCCGACGCGGAGGATTCGGGCGCGCCGGCGGGGTGGAGCATCGCGAACACCAGTCTGCGGCGCCAATGGTCCGTCACCACATGGGGCAGCAACTCCAACACCCTGACGATGGCCATCCAGGGATACATCAAGAGCTCCCGGCCTACCCATGCTCCGGCGCCGCCGACGCTGTCGACGGATGACGGCACCAGCCTGACGATCACCTGGAAGGCGCCGGCGGCGGTGCTGGCGCCGCCCACCGACTACGACGTGCGCTACCGGCGCAAGGGCGACACGGCCTGGACGGAGCATGCGCACGACGGCACCGCGCTGACGACCACCGTCACCGGCCTGCTGCAGGGCGCGAGCTGGGAGGCGCAGGTCGCGGCCAGCAACCGCGTGGGCCCGGGCCAATGGTCGGAATCGGGCTTCGGCCACACCGGCCCGGCCCGGTTCGCGAGCGCGGAGACGAACGCGGACGGCAGAAACGTCAACCTCTACTTCACCAAGGACCATAAAAGCGGGTTTCGCGGCGCCGCCACCGCCTACAGAGTCTCCAGGGACGGCGCCGCCAAGACCCCCACTGTTGTAGCCAAGATTCTCAACGCTTCTGGACTAATACTCCGCTTGAGTGCGGCCGATGCGATCCAGCGTGGCGAGGCCGTCACGGTGCGGTACAGCCAGCCTGCCAGCCAGGCCGCCAGGCTCCAGGACGCCGACAATCAGTTCGTAGCCAGTTTCTCCAACAAGCCGGTGACCAACCTGGTCGCGGCGACGGCCCCCGCGGCCCCGGCCGCGCCGACGGTGAGCGCGGTGTCGGGCTCGCGCAACCTGACGGTGAGCTGGAGCGCGCCGTCCAACACCGGGTCGAGCGCGATCACGGACTACGACCTGCGCTACTACGCGGGGAGCTCCGACCCGGGCGAGGAGGACGAGGACGACTGGGTGCTGGAGAACGAGGCGAGCGGGCTGACGGATCCGGGCACGTCGACCTCGCTGACGCTGTCGGGGCTCGCGGCGAGCACCCTCTACCGGGTGCAGGTGAGGGCGCAGAACGGGACCGGCAAGGGACCCTGGTCGTCCTCCGGCACGGGCACGACGAACAGCACGACGTCGACGACGAACAACGCGCCGAGACGCGTGGAGCTTCGCACCGCCTCCGCCGTACATACTTGCGAGGCGACGGCCGTGGGGCCGCCGTTCAAAACGCTCCCGGCGCCCGCAGGAAACCAAGTCGCCGCAACGCCTATCCTGGACGACAGCAAGTGCGGCAATGTCCCCAGCCGCGTGGCGCCCATGTTCGCCGACGCGGACGGCGACACCCTGGCATTCACGGCGCGGATCGAGAACCTGCCGGACAACGTCGTCCTCGCCAGCCGCATTCCGTTCGCGCATGTCGGCCAGGACCGGGTGTTCTTCCAGGGCGCCGCCGCGTTCAGGACGACGGACGTGCGCGTCGACGTGACGGCCACCGACCCGCACGGCGCCTCGGGGAGCGGCCACATCATCTTCCAGGTGAGCACCCTCAACAACTCGAACGGCGCGCCGGTCCTGGCGAACCCGGGGCCGCGGCGCTACGCCCTGAACGCGGCGATCCAGCCCCTCGTCCTGCCCGCGGCCACCGGCGGCGACGTGAGCGAAGGGCTCCCCTACTACTACGCGGTGACCGGCCTGCCGCCGGGGCTCACGTTCGACGCGGCGACGCGCACGATCTCGGGCACGCCGAACACGCTCGGGACCTACAGGGTCACCTACACCGCCGACGACGCCGACGGCAACGCCAAAGCCGACCGCAATCCCGAAACCGTAGATGGGTCGGACACGACGGGCGTGGAATTCATCATCCAGGTCGGCAACCAGCCGGGCATCGAGCGGGTGCGGATCGTCTCGAAGCCGCAGTACGACTCGGACGGCGACGGCACGGCCGACACCTACATCCGGGGCGCGCCGATCCACGTGGACGTGGAGTTCAACGAGCCGGTGAAGGTGACCGGCACCGTACGGCTGCGCCTCGACCTGGGGACCGACGACGCCACCTTGAACAACAGCCACAAGGTGCTCTCGCTGGACAGCGTGCGGCACAACCGCCAGACGCTGCGCTTCAAGTACGACCAGGTCTTTGCCAGCGACACGGATTCGGACGGGATCTGGGTGCAGGCGAGGACGGTGGGCGGCAAGGCGAACACCGTGGTGACCAAGGTGGGCACCGCGACCATCGTGCACGCGGTGACGGGCCAGGAGGCGGACCTGACCTACGCGCACCTGCCGACCGCGGGCCCCAACGCGGGCGACTCGTTGCACAAGGTCGACGGCAACAAGACGATCACTGATACCGGGCCGCTCCGTCAAGTGCCGACGGTGAACGGCGACACGCTGACGGTGAATTTCGTCTCGGGCGAGGCCGCTAGGACCTTGGCGACGCCAACGTCAGCGGAGCTGGACGCGCTCAAGTACGAATTCTTCGTGCGCGGCGCCGGCGGCATCGGCGCCGACGCACGCGACCACAGCCAGAGCCCGACGGCAGTCTCGGTGAGTCACCCGACGGTGACACTGACGCTCGGCACACCGGCGCGCGCCGGCGACACCGTCACGCTGACCTACACAGGCACGACGCTGAAGGACGACGAGGGCAAGCGTGCGCCGATGTTCCGCGGCCTGGCGGTGACCAACGAAACGCCCGGCACGGCGGGTCCGATGCCGCTGCACGCCTCGGTGACGGGGACGAAGCTGAACATGGTCTTCGGCGCGGATCTCGACACGTCCTCGCTGCCGTCGGGGAGCGCCTTCATGATCGAGACGGACGATCTCGACGGCGACACAAGGGAGATCGCCGGCACGGGCACCGTGTCGATCGCCGACGACACGGTGGTCACGGTGACGCTGGCCTCGGGCATGCGCGCGGACGAGCTGGGCAGCGTCTCCTACGAGAAGCCGGACACGAACCCGCTCCGGGGCTCCGCATCGGGCAATCCCGAGGTGCAGTCGTTCAAGCGTTTCCGGATCGCGTCGGCGGAAGACGGCGTGGCGCCGACGCTGCGCGGCGGCACGGTGGTGCAGACCGGCACGTCGCCCGCAGAGGCGAAGATGGCGCTCTATTTCGACGAGGCGCTGAACATGTACTCGGTGCCGGCCGCCGGGGACTTCGCGGTGAGCGTGAGCGGGGCCGCGGCGACGGTCTCGGCGGTCGCGGTCGAGGACCGGTCCGTGGTGCTGACGCTCGACCGGGCGGCGGCCTCGGGGACGCTGTTCCAGGTGACGTACACGCCCGGAACGAACCGCATCCGGGACTGGGCGGGCAACGCGGCGGCCGGGTTCCGGCAGACGCTGAGCGCGGCGGCGACCGGCGCGCCGGCCCTCCAGTCGGCGCGGGCGGAGGGCGCGAAGGTCTTGCTGACGTATGACAAGCCGCTCGATCCGGCCGACCTGCCGGATGCGAGCGCGTTCATATTTCACAACGAGCTGCTCACCACCGGGGGGCTTAACCAGCAGATTCACGGGACGCCGGACGATCCGGACGACCCGAACGACATGGACACGACCGCGGACACGCTCGAGCACGACGTTATCGGGATCGCGGTGTCGGGGCGGACTGCGGTGCTGCACCTGCGGAACCCGGTGATGCCCTGCGAGTCGGCGATCGAGCTGACCTACAGCAAGTCCGCCGGATCCACCGAGACCCCGTTCCAGGGCCTCGACGGCACGGCCGTCGGCGCGCTCGCGAGCCAGGAGGTGACCAACGCCCGGGCGTACCGGTGCAACAACAGCGACTGGATGAAGGGCGCCCGGGTGGGGAGCGTCATCCTGACCGCCGAGCGGCCGTTCGCGACCGACGTGGAGCCGCAGGCCTCGTGGTTCACGGTCACGGCCTCGGGCGGTCCGGTCACGGTGACCGGGGCGGCGTATTCGGAGGAGGACGAGCACGAGCTCAAGCTCTCGCTCAGCCGCGACCTGGTGCCGGGCGAGACGGTGACGGTGAGCTACCGCCGCCCGGAGGGCGAGCTGGGGCTGTGGGACACCGACGGCAACCAGCTGGGCGACATCGAGGACCGGGCGGTGTCGAACCCGGCGGCGGGGGCGCTCACCGCCGCGTTCAGCGACGTGCCGGCCGGGCACGAGGGCCGGGGCAGCGAGTTCAGCTTCGAGCTGGCGTTCAGCGAGAACTTCGGGGGCAAGCTCGACTACAAGGTTCTGCGGGACCAGGCGGTGCAGGCGACCAACGCCCGGGTGACGGGCGCCGTGCGCGTGACGCAGGGTCAGAACCGGCGCTGGACGATCACGGTGCGGCCCCGGTCCAACGAGGACGTGACCGTGACGCTGCCGGCGACGGCGGACTGCTCGGCCGCGGGCGCGATCTGCACGCCGGACGGCAGGAAGCTCTCGAACACGGCCTCGGCAACGGTCACCCTGGCCTCCGCCCGGCTCAAGAGCGCCGCGACGGCGGAGTCCGGGCGCGGCCTGTTCCTTACCTTCACGAAGGACATCAAGGTCGGCGGCGTCCACACGGCCTACACGGTCGCGGTCGACGGCGAGAGCCGGGGCACCAGCGGCACGTCCTGGGAAGACGACACGGTGGCCCTGGTGCTGGCGGAACCGGTGCAGCGGGGCGAGACGGTCACGGTGGCCTACGCGAAGCCGACGGACGGCGTAGCGCTGCGCGACGCGGACGACGTGGCCATCGCGAGCTTCGGTCCCGAGGCAGTCACGAACACGGTGCCGCGGTCGGCCAACGCCGCCGCGACGGGTGCGCCGACGATCTCGGGCACCGCCCGGGCGGGCGAGACGCTGACGGCGTCGACCGCCGGGATCGCGGACGCGGACGGGCTCTCGGGGGCCGATTACGCGTACCAGTGGGTCTCCAGCGACGACGGCACGGACGCCGACATCGCCGGGGCAACGAACCAGGGCTACACGCTCGCCGACACGGATGCCGGCAAGCGGATCAAGGTGCGGGTGAGCTTCACCGACGATGCCGGGAACCGGGAGACGCTGACCAGCGCGGCGACCGGGCCGGTGGCGGCCAGGGTGCCGCCGCTGACGGCGTCGTTTTCCGGCATGCCGACCGAGCATGACGGGCGGAAGCTGTTCAGCTTCGAGCTCGCGTTCAGCGAGAACTTCCCGGGGCGCTTCGACTACGAGGTGCTGCGCGACGAGGCGTTCCAGGTGACCAACGGCAAGGTGCGCGCGGCGAAGCGCGTGGCGCGTGGGCGGAACGATCGCTGGACGATCTCCGTGCGTCCGTCCTCCCACAGGGACGTGACGGTGACGCTGCCGGCGGCGACGGACTGCGCGGCGACCGGCGCGGTGTGCACCGAGGCCGGGAGGAAGCTCGCCAACGCGGTGACGGCGACGGTGAAGGGTCCGGCGCTGCTCTCCGTGGCCGACGCGGAGGCGCGGGAAGGCGCCGGCGCGACCCTGGAGTTCCGGGTCACGCTGAGCCGGGCCGCGTCGGGCACGGCGACGGTGCGGTACATGACCCGGGACGGCACGGCGACGGCGGGCGAGGACTACGAGGAGACCCGCGGCACGCTGACCTTCGCGGCCGGAGAGACCGCGAAGACGGTCTCGGTTCCGATCCTCGACGACGCCGTCGACGAGGGCCGGGAGACGTTCACGCTGAAGCTGGCGGACGCGAAGGGCGCCTGGATCGAGGACGGCGAGGCCACGGGGACGATAATCAACTCCGACGCGGTCCCGAACGGCTGGCTCGCGCGCTTCGGGCGCACGGTGGCCGAGAGCCACGTCGACGCGGTCCGCGACCGCATGGGCGCCGACCGCAGCCCGGGACTCTCCGCGCAGTTCGCCGGACAGCCCCTGCCGGGCGCCGGCGCGCAGCCAGGAGATCCGCAGGCGGCCATTGCGGACGGGACGCGGACCGGGCGGGATTTCCTCCTTGAAAGCCGGTTCGCGTCCCCTGGCGCTCCGCCGGACGGAGCGGTCCTGGCGCTGCACGCTCCTGCGATTCCTGATACTGGAGCAGGACGGGCCCTGACCCCGGACGGTCTCGACGAGGACGGGATCCTCGCGTTCCGGACGCTGCTGGCGGACGGTGACGACGGCGACCCGGAAATGCAGGCGCTCACGGCCGACGACGTCCTTCTCGGCACGTCCTTCGCGACGATGCGGGACACCGGGACCGGCCTCTCGCACGGGGTCTGGGGCCGGGCGGGCCGATCCGCGTTCAGCGGCCGTGACGGCGACACCGCCGTCGACGGCGAGGTGACGGGCGTGATGCTCGGGACCGACTGGAAGCGGAAGGGCGCGCTCTTCGGGGTGATCCTGTCGCGGAGCCGCGGCACGGGCACGTATTCCGGCGCGTCCTCGGGCGAGATCGCGGCGACTCTGACGGGCCTCGTGCCCTTGGCGGGCCGGGAGATCGGAAACGGCCTCTCCGCCTGGGGCGCGGCCGGGATCGGCCGCGGCGACATGACGCTGACGCGCGACGACGGGGATCCGGCGGAGGCCGGCATCGGATGGTTCATGGCGGCCGTCGGAGCCGACGGCGCGCTGGCGTCCGGGCCTGGCGGCGCCAGCCTTCGCTGGCACGCGGACGCGCTCAGCACGCGGACCGCGTCGGACGCGGCGACCGGCCTTGCGGCGAGTTCCGGCGAGACGACCCGGCTGCGGCTCGGGGTGACGGCGGACTGGCAGCGGACGCTGGCATCCGGCGCGACGCTTCGCCCGCGGCTCGAGGCGGGGCTGCGCCGCGACGGGGGCGACGCCGAGACCGGCTTCGGGCTGGAGATCGGCGGCGGCGTCGCGTTCAGCGATCCCGCGCGCGGCCTGGCCGTGTCCCTCGATGCACGCACGCTGGCGCTGCACGAGGACGGGGCGTTCACGAGCCGGGGCCTGTCCATTGGCCTCTCCTGGGATCCCCGCCCGGAGACGAAGCGCGGCTGGTCGCTGTCGGCGAAGCAGTCCCTCGGCGGCGCGTCCACCGGCGGCGTCGACGCGCTGCTCGACCCGGAGGCCTTCCCCGGCCTGCCGGGAACCGGCGGCGAGGGAAGCTGGTCGCTGGAGGCCGCCTGGGGCACGGGCCTCGGCAACGGCATGGTCGGCAGCCCATACGGCCGCGCGAGCGGCACGGACGGCGTGGACGGCGTCCGCCTGGGCTGGCGCGTCGAGCCGGACGCGGATCACGCGGCGGACGCGAGCCTCGATCTCTGGGCGCAGCCCGGCACGGGCGGCGACGGCAACGAGGCCGGCGCGGGCCTGCAGTGGCGCTGGTAGCGGGATTGCCGGGGAAAGGGCGCGCATGTCCGGGAAACGATCAACCTCCGGTCGAGGCGGTCGCAGGCGCGATGCAGCCATGATCGCGCGGGACCGTTGCGAGCGCATGGCTGAGCCTGCCGGAAACCGCCGCCTTCGGGCGTCGGTTCCCGGGAAGGGCCGTTGGCAGGCCGCGAGCCGGATCGGCCAACTGCCGCCGACGCCATGGACGGCGCTGGCGATGACGCAAGCGGAGTCGAACACCGGGTAACGAGTGCGCCTTCGGGCGGGGAAGGCGTGGACGATGGAGACCGGGGACGGCGCTCTCGCCTGGAGGATGCTCAGGCTCGTCGGGGAGTACCGGGAGGCCTGGGCGCAGCATGCCGCCGGGCCGTCGCCCGCGCCGGAGCCGGGACCGTTCCGGATCCGCGTCCAGAAGGAGGCCGATCTGGAGGCCGCGCGGTTCGAGCTGCTCGCCTGGGAGGATCCGCACGACGCCAGCGGACCCGGCGCGCCCTTCTGGCGGCAGGACGGGATGCCGGCGGGCTTCCTCGATCCCGAGGCGCCGCCGCTGGCCGTCGCCGCGGGCGCAGGCAGCAGGCTGGAGGGCCTCCGCCTGCTCGGCGGCGACCTGGTGGTCAGGATCGAGCGCCGCGGCGCGGCGGTGCAGGTCCGGGTCCGGGACGCGGCGCCGTTCCCCGACGACGGCGGCATCGCCGTGAAGCACTTCGGCCTCCTCGAAATGCCGCATTCGATGCGGGTCATGGTCGACTTCTGGAACGCGGCGGGGCGGACGGGCCCTTGGAAGGGGCGGGCACGGCGGGCAGGGACATCGGGACGGAACGGCTGCTGACGGTGATGGAGGGGCTGGAGGCGGGCAGGACCCCGCGCGCGATCGCGACCACGGTCTGGGGCGCGGAGGCCGTGGCCGGGGAGTGGGGTTCCGACAGCTGGATGCGCGCGCAGGTGCGGCGCTGGATCCCGAAGGCGCGGGCGCTCGCCGACGGCGGATGGCGCGCGCACGTGCCGCGCCGGACGGTCGGGGATCCGGGCTGACGGCGGGCACGGCGATCAGGCTGCCGGTTGCGCTCTGATTGCCCGAATCGTCCTCTCCCGGGCGAATCACGCACCCGGCGAGGCGGCGCCCGGAGAGCGTGGCACCAGGGGGTGTCCGGCCGGGCTCGTCGCCAACGACGCCCGGTTCGGCATCCTCCCGAATTCGTGAGGACGACCATCGTCCTTGCGGTCGTGCGAATCGTCGGCGCGGCGGGCAGCCGGAGGATGCGCGATCCACGGGAGGATCGCGGAGGGCCTGGTCCGGGTCGCGTACATGCGGATGCCGCGGCATCCGTGCGGGACATGCGCGGACCTGCCCGGAAGGGGGACCGAATCAACTCGGCGACAATCTGATTGCGGAACCGGGATTGACGGACAAGAATGCGGCAGGTTGCCTGGGGCAATCAATGCAGCGCAAGGGATTGAAGGGCGTGTCCCGGGATTTGGCGTCAAGGAAAGACATATGGATCTGACGCAGAACAGGGGCTTCGAGGACTGGGGCCGCGTGCTCGGCGACGAGGTCATGGCCGTGGCCTTGATCGACCGGACAGTCCATCACTTCCACGTCGTCAACGACCGGAGTCCCAGCTGCCGTATGCGGGATCACCAGAACCTGCTGCGGTCCGGCCCGGACCGGCACCGCAGGAATGACGGATCCTGATCGGCGACGACGACAGGTGCGATATCGGTGCGGGCCGGCTGCCCTTTGCCCTGCCGGATCCGGCATGCCGGCACCCTGGGTGGGGGACGAAGTCGTGCAGGAACTGCTGGATTTTCGTTTGCCAGACCTGTCGAATGCTCGCTTGCCGGCGACATGGATGAATGACGCGAGTGCAGCCGGTCGGAGGCGTGAGCGGGCAAGGTCTGCATGCACGTCATGTCCGGGCAGCGGGCGTCTCGCCGGCGCGGGCGAGAACCGCCATGTATCCGAGAATGCCGAATGTTCTCCGCAGTCGCTTTCGAGCCATGTGCAAGGGCACGAGAATCGCGAGGGCAAGACCCAGGAGGTATGCAAGCCCGGCCAGGACGGCAATGGACCAGGGATTGTTCAGGTCGAGAGGCAGAAGGTGGCCTTGGGAAAAAATGCCGTAGCCGGCCGCACCGGAAGCCAGAACTGAACCGAGTTTCGAAGGCCCAAGTATTTCCAAAAGCCAGTTTCGCGGCATCTGACCGAGTCGCAGCCGGGTCACGACTTCAAGCTCCAGCCAGTCGAACGCGGGAAACTTCCTGATCAAGTGCTCGCTGAGCGGGTGGAAGTTGCCGCAGGGTCCGGAATGGATGATCTCGTAGTAGGGGCTCGATTTCTCGTCCCTGCTGCAGAGGAACTCAAGACGCAGTTGCCTCAGGGCATGGCTGTCGGTCCGCCGCCATTTCCGGAGATTCTTCCAAACGAGCCGTGATTCAAGAAGCATCACGCAAATCAGGTTCCTGGGATTCCAGAGACGCCAAATGCTGCAAAGTCTGACTTTCAGCGAAAATGAATGGAGTCTGTCCATCTCCTGAACGACCTTTTCGCTCTGCCAGACTAGGTTCATTGCACGACTCTCGACTAGGATCGGGTGACCGCGGCTCATTGCACCGCGGCTGCCGGCAGCGGCCTGGGCGAGGGCCGTCCGCAGGAGGTTTCGACCGAATCGAGGCGCATTTGTCAATGGGCGCGCATGTGTCGAGCTGGACGAGAGCTGGCCGCTGTCCGGCGATGGCATCGGGGGCAGCAGTTCGTAGATCGCGACCATGTGGACGGCCTGGCGGTGGTCTAGCCCTGCCGCCGGGCTTGAGCGGACGTCGACCAGGTCCGAATCGTCTTGAATTGCGTGCCCGTGCCGCTTGGAGCGTGGCAGTGACCGCTGAGCAACCACGGCTCGGCCGACCAGTTGCGTCCCAATTGCTGAAGGCGCGATTGGTGCCGGTCATGCGGGGACAGGAATGGTCCAGGAATCCAGTCAACTCGGTGACCATGCAATTGCGGGACGGCGAGATCCATGATCCAGGGCGACCGGCGCCACCGACAAACGGCGCCAATGCAATGCTGCAGGGATGCGCATTCGAGACCCGAACGGCAGGTGCTGAAACAGGCTGGGCCGCGGTCGTGGACAAGTTGGTCGGTGAATTCTGCAAATGGTCGGAACCGGCTTCGGTGACACCGCCGAAAGAGACAGAATCCGCACAGGATTCCAGACAACGATGCATTCCCGGCGTCAGTTGAAGTCAACCATCTGGCCATGCACTTTGCGCCGCCTTGCAGATCCGATTCCGCGAGACGCCCGCAATCATCTCGCTATGCCTTGCGCAGACTTCATTGAAATGTTCCACCCAATCGGCAGTGGCCGCCGTATCGGAGAGAACGCTGACAGTCAGTTTCGCATGCGCCTCTCTCGGTGCGACGCCCAGCGCCACGTTCGGCGACAATGCCATCCACAGCCTTTGTTCGGCAGGTGCCCAGTCCTGATCATCAGCCATTCGTTTCTCGTTATTCACTCCAAGTTCCGCATCCCGACAAATGAACGGTCCGCAGTCGCCGACGAAAAATGCCGGTTCATCCAGATCGCAGGACACGAGGACAAAGTCGCCAGACTGGATCAACTCCATGCTAGATTCGTACACCATGGCGGTCGCGTCCTTGCCCGTCCGTTCTGCTTCCAGCCGGAGCGCGTCCACTCCCTCAAAGAGATCTTCGCCCATCCACCGGGGAGACCTGCAGCCCAGGTGCAAGAGAAACAGGCCACAGGCCCGAACATCGTCCTCGATCTCCCTCGCAATTGAAACAGGGGCCCTGTCGTGCGCTTCCGTCCCCATGGCGCGAAGAATGCTGCTCACATGTGGCGCAGCCAGAGAGTCGAGCCTTTCGGTCTGGTTCTCCATGGATTGGCCGACTTCCCTTGCGGCATAGTAGTCTCTTCGCCTGAAGGCCTTTCCTGGTTTGCTTTTGAAGAACTTTCTCGGCGTTCTCCTCGTCACATGGAGCATTCCGTCGAGATCAGCAAAATTCTGCAGGAACCATCTCGGGATCGTATGGTGCTGCCGTGACGCAAGCGAGTCTTTCGTGGCGGCTGTGATTGCGGCCGATGGCATTGGATCTGTTGAATCGGATGAAGGCGACTTCAAGTGGGCTCCTGTTCCTTGCCGCGCTGACACTCGTCGGCCTTGCGGGGCAGGTTCCGCAGGCACAACTCCATCGTCATCGTGCACATCCACGAAATCAGCCCGGACGGCAAGCTCGGCGATGCCGGTTGCCGCCAGAGGTCCCGAGGCGCGCTCGAACATGACGGCACCGGACCGGGCCATGAACTGCGTCGACAGCTAGAGCCGCTCGGTTTCCAGCACCTCGAGTGACAAGATGCGGCCCGAATCCTGGCCGCTGCTGTGGGCGACCGGGCTCGGGAGCACGAATGCGGATCAGCCCTTCGCCAAGCAGGTCGTTCCGGGGCAAGGGTCCGCTTGAATGTGCCTTCACGACCTGGTCGCTTTCGACATCACCTTGCGGCAAGCCGCGTTGCCGCCTGCGTGCCTGGCAATGGTGCCCTGGGGATTGCCGGGATGCGCATCACATTGCCTCCAGCGCGTTCAGCGCGAAGTGATCGCCTGTGGCTCACTGAAACGGCTCGCAATTGGCAAGACCTCTGTTGCGCTGGAAACGTGGTTGCGATGAATCACGCGCGGGACCGCGCAAGTGGGTCACTCCCGATTCCTGCGTGATCCGCCACTCATCGTTCCGGGCGCCGAATCCTCCGCAGCAATTTCCGAAGCCGCGCCCACGAAACTGGATGTCGCTGGATTCGAGAGGGCGCTAAACTCGCTGCATGAAATTCACTGAACACCCTGCCGCCGAATCGTCCGACCCGAGCCGGGATGCGGCCATCGCCAGCCTGCTTGATGCATGCTTCGACAGCGCGCATGGGGGACGGACCTGGTTCAAGCAGATCCCGCATGAACGTCTGCTCGCATGGAGCGGCAGCGATCTCATGGGACACGTGGGGATGGAATACCGGGTCGTGCGCGTTGGCGAGGCAATCTTGCCCATTCTCGGGATCGTCGACCTTTGCGTCGCTCGTGCCGCACGGGGGCAAGGAATTGGCGCCGCGTTGCTGCAAGGGGCGGAGGAACGGGCAAGAGGACAGTCGTTCGCGCTTGCGATGGCTGACGATCCGAGGCTCTACCAACGAACCGGGTACAGCCTGATCCAGGCAGCAAACGTGACGTTTCTGGCCATCGACGAGTCGCGTTGCCACAGCGTGATCCGTCGCAACCTCAGCGACGTCTTCATGGTCAAGCGGTTGGCTTGCGACGCGTGGCCAGATGGACCGATAGACCTCCTGGGCCACCTTTTCTGATCCTGGACAGTCGATTCTGCCTCTCGACGGAACCGGCAGCCCGTTTGCGGAATGCGCGCGATAAGGGCAAGACGTGCGTAATCGGTCGCCGTTTCCAGTGACCCGGCAAGTTGGAGCAATCCTTCGGGTCTTCGGTCGGTGTCAATTTAGACCGTCTTGGTCATCATGGCCTGACGATCGTTACGCGTTCGCCACGGGCATATCGACGGTGACCTGCATGCTGTCATGCGGGAGTTTGAATTGCCTCCCGATTGATCCAAACAGATTGCGAAACGACAACGAAACTTGCAACGTCTCAAAAAGATAAATAATAACAGTTATATAATTGACTTTGCAGCACAACGATACCCAATCGGCCAGTAGTGGATTGCGTCGTTTCGAAAGCATGAAGCGTCTCCTGTCAGTGTCAAAACCGACAGGAGTGGGGCATGGTCACATGGGAACCTGATCAAGGCAAAGGGCGGATCAGGACAGGCAGTCGGCACCCAGGGTGCACATAGCCGTTTGGTTCCCATTGGCCGAACACGCTCTAGTCGGAAGTAGTGGCGAAGTACTATAGGTGGAACAAAAAATTGCGAGATGAGCGGTGTGTCACTTTGTGCAAGGTCGTGGCGCCATGATCGGGTTCTGCAGAAGGACAGACCGAAGATTGCCGTGACCGAAGGGCGCATCCGCATAGAGTTCTGCCGAACGGACTAAACCGAAGGTGTAGTCGCGATCCGGACAACGGGCACATGTCAGGATTGAGGCTGGACACTCGGCGCCAGATTTGCCAACGACCATCAAGTTTCGGTCTTCCGTCGTGGGTGACCGTGCATTCGGGTTGGTTTTCCGTCCCCGGGATGTCTGAGGGTTGTTGCATGGGAAATAGCGAACACGTCGAATGGCTTCTCGAAGGATCCGCAAGCTGGAATGCCAAGCGGGAGCAAAAGACATTTATCCCGGATTTCGAAGGTGAGGACCTCTACGCCGCATTTCAGGGAGCGAACAAGCTGGACAAGGAGGGTCGAATCCCGCTTTCCAGAATGAACCTGGAGCGGGCGAACTTTCGCAAGTCGCGGCTCAGCAACAGATACGACGCGTTGGGGACGGACTTGCGTGGCGCCGACCTAAGGGAGGCACATCTAGAAGAAGCCAAAATGGCGAATTCACTGCTCGAAGGAGCCCACCTGAACGTCGCGACATTCCGCCGTGCCTATGTTGTCGGTTCTGTTTTTCGACAGGTTGGGATGGGCGGTACAACGTTCTACGGAGCAGACCTTTCCAACTGCGACTTCACGGGTACAGAATTCAACAACGCAAATCTGCGGGGCGCAACCTTGACAAGTGCGGCGCTCGAAGGCGCCGGTCTTTCGCATGCGACGCTTACGGATGCAGAGCTCGCAAATTCCAAACCATGGCAGGCCAGGCTATTTGAAGAACCGCGCGACAGTCCGGAATCGAACGAAGGTCCGGAGGAAATGAAGCGCATTGGCTGCTTATCCGACTTGATTGCCGAATGCAGGGAAATACGTGCCAGCCGTCCGGACAGTGTCTTGTACTTTCGAGGAGAAAGCAGAACTGAGGACAAGCACGGGAAGGCGTGGAAGCTTGAGCCGTCCTTGATGCGTGATGTCTCACTACGGGCGAACGAAGGAAGCATGCTTCTGGACCTCATGTCTCGACGGCCGGAGGATTTCGCGCATGCACCATCAGCCCTTGCCCAATGGGTCGTTGCACAGCACCATGGACTCAAGACCCGTTTGCTTGACGTTTCACGAAACCCGCTGGTTGCGCTGTTCAACACTTGCGACATCCTCGAAGCGTCCGGTCGGCTGCATGTCTTTTCTGTGCCAAGAATGATGATAAAGCCGTTCTCCAGCGATACGGTTCGCGTGATTGCGAACTTCGCCAAGCTGCCACTGGTCGAACAAGTTGTGCTATTGGGCCGTACGGATAGGATCGAATATGGGGACAAGTCTCAACAGGAAGTGGGGCGGTATCGGGAGATCATGGACCGTCTGTACGATTTGATCCGGCAGGAGAAGCCCGTCTTTCAGCCGATTGTCGATCCAAGGGATTTCTTCCGAGTGTTTGTTGTGGAACCGCAGCAGTCCTTCGCGCGAATCCGAGCCCAGGCCGGCGCTTTTCTGATTTCGGCGTTTCACGAGCGTTTTGAACGCGATCAGATACTGGATTGGAATGCCGGGATTCCGACATATGGTCA
Organism: Silicimonas sp.; assembly: GCA_022819605.1. Lineage (GTDB taxonomy): Bacteria > Pseudomonadota > Alphaproteobacteria > Rhodobacterales > Rhodobacteraceae > JAJEFO01. The sequence goes on from JAJEGW010000129.1 coordinate 22,353, forward strand.
TTTCACATTTGAGGTGAAGGGAGAGGACAAGGACCGCATCTCCGAAGAACTCCAACTGCTGAACGTCACGGGAGAATCACTGTTTCCTGGGCTGGACGCTGCTGCAAAGTCGGTCACGGACGCTTATTCGAATTGATCTTCAGCTGCCATTTGGGCCACACTCGGCATTCCCATTGGCACCGAGAAATCTCGACATCAGGGGGCGTGCCGTCCCCAGAAGGTCTCTGTCCTGCCAAGGGGCTGTGTCCCTCATGCGCTGCTGCCTTTCAGTGCTGTTTCGATCGGACGGTCGAAGTGTTGCGAGCTCCGTCGCCGGAAACAAGCCCGTGCCGTTTGCCCCGACTTGCTTTGGCAGGGCGACAGTACTTGGATGAAGACCATTGGGCGACCGCTGGCACCACTATTGCGGGAACAGTGCCAGAGGCGAGATGAGCGGCAACGAGGTGCCGAGCCGGTAGACCGGCTTCATTCGGAACGCGATGTCGCGATTGCAGCTACCGATCCATTGCGTGCTTGAGTGATGCTGCAACGCGCTCTGAAGCGTCCTGCGGAGGATCGTCCGCAAGGCGGGCATTCTGGGCGGTTGTCTGGGGCTGGGAATGACCCAGGATCTTGCCCACCATATGGGCAGGCTTTCGCCGCTCATTGCGGCTACGTAGGCGAACGTGTGGCGCAGATCGTAAATTCGCACGTCATCGAGCCCTGCGGCTTTTCGGACGTGTCGCCAAGGCTTCTGGAGATCCGTGAGATACATGCCCTCGCTCGTGGCAGCGATGACGTAGGGGTTTCCCGCCACGCGCCTTGCGTCGGCCAGAACCTCCAGGGCCGGTCCGCTGAGAGGGATGACCTTGGCTCCGGTCTTCGAGTCCGGAAGGTGGATGCGGTTGCCCCGGATGTAGTCCCATTTCAGAGTCTGGATTTCCGAGAGACGCGCTCCGGTGTACAGGAGCAGACGAAACGCGGTCATGGCTTCGGGGGCGAGAGGTTCCTCTTCGTCCAAGGCCCTGCCGAGGCGTGCAAGCTCTTCTGCAGACAGGAAGCGCCCACGCTTCCGCTCCTTGTACTTTCGGATATGGTAGCGGGGATTGGAGCGATCTGGCCGGAGTCCCTAGGCCTCTGCGAGGTTTATCACCTTGGAAAGCATACCGAGTGTTCGGTTGGCTTGGTGAGGCTCTTCGCGGAGGTTGTGGTGCAGCGCGGCGACATCGTCGCGAGCTAGCGCCGTCAGCATGGTCGAACCAGGGGCCGGAACGATGTATCGGTTGACGGCATGCCTGTATTCGGCCTGGGTGCGCGGCTTGCAGTGGACGGTGACATGTTCCTGAAGGAACCGGTCCGCCAATTGCGCGACCGTTGGCGACATCCGCTCCGTTTATTTGTTTGGGTTCTGGTGCCGCGTGCTTCGCGCTGCGGGCGCCGCACGCGATGCGGGACATGGCCGAATTCTGGTACGCGGCGTGTCCGGTCGGGCTCGCCGCCGGCGACGCCCGATTTCGGGGTCCTCCCGAAACCGCGAGGACGATCTCCGTCCTTGTGGCCGCGCGAAACACCGGCGCGTCGGGCTGCCGGGGGATGCGCGACGCATGGGAGGAGGATCGAGGAAAGCCGGGTCCGGGTCGCGTTCCTGCGGCATGCCTGCGGATCCCGCGGCGCCCGTGCCGGACATGCGGGGACCCGTCCGGGCCGGGAATCGAATCAAAGCGGTGACTATCTGATTACTGAACCGGGAATGCCGGATGGGAAGACGGCAGATTATTTGGAAAAATCAATGCAGCGCAAGGAGTTGAATATCGTCTCCTGGGACCCTGTGTCAAGGAGATTCATAAGGGCATCCAACGTGTCTGAAGCGGTGGCCCGCGGTGCCGGACTTGCCGGATGCCACGGGGGCATGTGTGACGCCTTCCGCGACAATGTCCTCTGGCAATTCATGACCGGGGCGAACTGGGTTGCGCATCCGGGCGGCGACGGCGTTCGCTACCGCGTGGAGATCAAGGAGCCCGAGCATGAACTGGTCTCCGGAATTGATGATTTCGACGTCGAGAGCGAACAGTACTACCTGCATGTCGACCCGGCGAACCATGTTCTGGCGACGAGCCGGTTTCCGACGGTCACGTGGTTTCACAGTCCGAACGGGCCGGTTGACATGCCCGTGGCCTGGACCCGGCGCTGGGGGATGGGACGGGTCTACTACAACTCGCTCGGGCACAAGGCCGACGTGATCCGAAGCGGGCCCGCGCACGAGATGCTCAGAAGAGGGCTGCTCTGGGCCGCATGCGGGCGCGAGGCCGCGATTGCCGCGGGCGAGCGCTTCGACGCGTTCCTTTCGGAAGGAAACCACTCCTGAACGGCGTCCGCTGGTTGCAGATGACGCCCATGACAGGAGGCCCTTGCCCGCGACCGGTCGCGGATACTTGAATGGACGTATCCGCAATGGTGTTATTGTTGATCCGGACGGGGGAGCCGCCATGCATCACAGATTGATTGCACTTGCCGCCATGGCCGCGTTTGCGGGCACGACTCATGCCCAGGTTTCGCAGGGTCCGAAGAACGTGCCCGAATTCGGGCCGGCATTCGAACATCAGACCCGTGCTCCCGAGATCAGGAAGGCCCAGCGATTCAATGTAGAGGTCATCGCTGACGGGCTGGTGCATCCATGGGGAATCGAAGTGCTTCCCGACGGCGCATATCTTGTCACTGAACGCCCGGGAGGGATCAAGATCATCAGGCGAGGCAATGGCGTGCAAACCGTGGCCGGCGCGCCAAGAGTGCGGGCCCGAGGCCAGGGCGGGCTTCTTGACGTTGCGCTCGCGGAAGATTTCGAGACCTCTCGCCGCATCTACCTTACCTACGCGAAACCGCTCGGCGGCGGCAGGTCCGTCACGGCGGCTGCGAGCGCCGTGCTGCAGGAAAATCCTCCAAGACTGACTGATCTGGAAGACTTTTTCATCCAGGCGCCTCCATCCAGGTCCTCCAAGCATTTTGGCTCGCGGATCGTTCCTCACGGCGGGCACGTCTTCATCACGACGGGCGAACGCTCCTCGCGCAGCGCGCGGGTTCTGGCCCAGGACCTGGAGGCGACCTACGGGAAGGTCGTGCGCGTCACGCCGGGCGGTGACATTCCCGGTGACAACCCGTTTCTTGGGCTGGGCGATGCACTTGGAGAGATCTGGAGCTACGGGCACCGGAACCCGCAGGGAGCGGCCATCCATCCCCGGACGGGTGAACTCTGGACGCTTGAGCACGGACCGGCCGGCGGTGACGAACTGAACCTGATCAAGCGAGGCGCGAATTACGGATGGCCTTTGGTGAGCTATGGGGAAAACTACATCGGCACGCCCGTCGGAACCGGCAAGCCGCGTGCCGATGGGATCACGGAGCCACGCTACTACTGGGATCCGGTCATCGCGCCGGGTGGCTTCACCTTCTACGAGGGCGACATGTTCGACTGGAACGGCGACATCGTGGCGGGATCGCTCAATCCGGGCGGCATCGTTCGGCTCAAGCTGCGCGGCGTGCGAGTTGCAGGTGAAGCCCGCTATCTCGAAGAACTCGGCCGCATACGCGACGTCGAGGTGGATCGGGATGGCGCGATCCTGCTGCTTGTCGACGCTCGCGACGGCGCGCTCATCCGGCTCACTCCCGCTTCGTGACGCTGATTCGCGACGTTTTGGAATCCGCGTTGTGTACGCGTCCAACGGGTTCGTGCGGAACTCGGAGTTCGATGCGTGTCAACCGAGAACGGAGAAACTGGATTCCTGGTTGATCTCGCGCTTTCGGGAATAGAAGCCGACGTCGATGTCGCGTTCGATGTAGGGGAGCCTGAACGTCATCGGGTCGCTGTCGTGGTCGTTGCCCGCCTCGCAGTAGTCCACGAGTGCCGCCATCATCTTGCCCGCGATCGGTGCGTTCTTGTACTGGTTGCCGCTCGAGCCGCAAGCCATGTAGTAGCCGCCGAGGCTTGTGGAGTCATAGATCGGTATCCAATCGGTCGAGGCGTCGTAAAGATCCACCACTCCCTTTGCCGTCGATGGAATGCCCAAGGTCGGCACGCGCTGGGCGTAGCGCATGGCCTGCGTCGTCCACTGATCGGTGAAGTTCCTGTCATATTCGGTGTCCGATTCCACCCATACATGCGGGTCGCATTCCGGATCTTCGCTGCCCACGAGAATGTGGTTGCCACTTTCGGGCCTGCAGTAGCAGGCGATGTCACTGTCGGAGATGATGGTGCCGTTGCTTTCGAAATCAAATCCGGCGGGTGCAGGAACATGCACGACTTCCTGCTTGAGCGGTCGGGTCTCGATCGTCATTTCGTCCGTGATGCCCGCCATTGCGTTCACCGCGGCAGAGCCCGGACCGGCGACATTGATGACCACGGGAGCGTGGATTTCCTCGCCGTCCGCCAGCCTGACGCCCTTTACCCGGCCGCCCTCATCCAGGATGTCGGTGACTTCCACGCCAAGACGCGTCGCTGCTCCGTGCAAGGCGGCAGCGGCGGCGAGGTTTTGCGCAGAAAGGGCCGGGTCGGTCACGTATCCCGCATGTGGCCAGAACACGCCTCCGGCGAGCCTGTCCCCGTTTGCAATGCCGAATCCGTCCTGGTCGCTGCGCTTGGGAGGCGCGAAGCTGTCGAGCGAGTAGATCGGCAGGCGTTCCTCGATCTCGCCGGGGCTCCATTCCTCGAACGGGCAGTCGAGCAGGGAACTGAACTCCATGTGCCTTCCAAGGAATCCGTTCATTTCCGTCTTCATCACCAGACAGCCGCACTCCACGAATCTGGCCAGATCCTCGGACCCGGGCAAGCCAAGATGCTCCGCCCAGTCGCGCCAGTAGTGGTAGCCTTCCCACGCAAAGGCGGTGCCGTCATAGGTCGAATAGTGCATCCTGATGATCGCGCAGGATCCGGCTGTGGAGCCGTGACCGATCCTGCGGTTCCGGTCGAGCGACAGGACCGACTTTCCCGTCTTGGCGATCTCGAATGCCGTGGCGGCGCCGATCACTCCGGTTCCGATCACGATGACGTCTGACTGGCTCATGCAAAAGTCCTCCCGCTAGTTGGATGCCTTGGCATTCCCTGCTGCGCGCTGTCAACAAAAAGGCGACCGCCGGCCTTGGACAGGCCACTCTCAAAGCCGTACGGCGCCTGCATTCGGGTGACATGCTCTCATCCGAATCGTTCCCGCCATGTCGGGAGGACGTCTCCGTTTGCAGGTCGCGCGTGATAGACCGCGCGCGCGATCGCCCGTGCGAGGCATGTGGCAGCTGCATGCCCGAGATGGAGCCGGTCCTGCCCATCCGCTTCCCGGAGGCCCGTTGCCGCCCCGAAGACGAGGTCTCCGTCCAGGGGCGTGTGGGCCGGCACGACCGCGCGAGCAATGCCGTCATGTGCGGCGGTCGCCATGCGCTGGACATCCGCCTTGGCAAGGGCAAGATCCGTCGCGACCACGGCAATCGTTGTGTTCGCGGGGCTGTCGAGCTTGGTGCGTGGCGCAGGCGCACGGCCGGGTGCCGGGCCGAGGCCGCCAAACTCGTCGTCCTGCTCAAATGGCGCCGCCCAGAAGTGCGGTCCTTCGCCCACCGTTGCCTGCCCGACCGCGTTGACAGCCACCAAGGCGCCGACAGTCGCACCCGAGGACAGAACGGCTGATGCAGATCCCAGTCCACCTTTCAGCCCGGCTGTGGTTGCACCGGTGCCAGCTCCGACACTGCCGAGTTCCATGTCCGAACTGCGCGCAGAGTAAGCGGTGCGCCCGAGGGCCGGATACGGATTCTCGACCCATTCCTTCGAGCCGCCGTTGGCAAGATCGAAAATGATGGCAGCCGGCACGATCGGCACCCGGTGGCCTGCCGCCTCGAAGCCTCGCCCGTCGGCGCGGAGGCCAGCCGCGACGCCGTCGGCGGCGGCAAGGCCGAACGCCGAGCCGCCCGCGAGCGTCAGTGCGTCCGCAGCCTGCACGGTCTTGTCGGGCGCGAGGAGATCAGTCTCCCGGGTGCCGGGCGCGCCTCCCATGACGTGAACGCCAGCGACCATCGGGGCGTCGCCGACGACGATCGTCACTCCCGTCTTGATGAGGTCATCCTGCGCCTGGCCTACGGCAAGGCCGGAAACGTCGGTGAGCAGGTTCCGTGGTCCCGGCCGCATCTGCCTCTTCCTCTTCCTTGTCGTTCGTTCCGTCGGTTTCGTCAGGCTGGCACGGACCGCTGACGCTGTGAAGCCCTTGCTTCCACCGGGCGCACCGCCATATGTCCGGGAGGAAGAGGAGACGTCATGGCCTATGTGATCTGGACCTTCCGCATTCTTGTCGCCCTCGCCGTAGTCGGAGTCCTGCACTACAACCTGCCGCAGCGTGACATCGTGCGGGTCGTGAACACGTATGAAGAGCGTCGGGACTTCGATGACTGGACTTCGATGTTCTGGAGCGGTCGGGCCACGACAAGCACGACCAATCCCACCAAGGACGTCCTGTTCGTCCAGACGGTCAAGGCCAACGGCAAGGCCATGGTGTACCGCAACCAGGACACCGGGTTCTGGCCGCCTTATTTCAAGTTCGACACCGCGGATCTGCAGACAGAGGCGGCCGATGCCGTTTCGACCCGGGACGATCCCGAGTGGTACGTGGTTCGGCACTATGGCTGGCGGAACGTCTGGCTCTCGATTTTTCCGAATGCGCTTCGCCTGACACCTGCCGATGGCCCTGAAATGCAGCTGATCCCTTGGTTCAACATAGTGTTCCTGACGCTCCTGGCGATCTTGCTGATCACCATCTGGCGGCTTTGGCGGAATTTTCGCAGCCGTCGCATCGCCCCGCTGTTGCTCGACATTGGCGAAGCCACGAATTCCGTGCGTGGCCGACTTGGACGGCTGTTCAGGCGCGACTGACTATCGAGGCCTCTTGCAGCATGAGGAAACCGCCGCGGCGACCTTGAAGGTCCTTACGGCCCGATAGGGCGGGCAAGGTTGACCGAAGGCACAGAAGGCACCTTGACCCGTTTCACCAAATCATGATCTTTCATCGAATGGTGAAATACCTCAAGAAGGAATTGCGAGTGGACAGAATACCGGCAGACGCGATCCTGCGGGTGCTGCCAAGACAGAGGCGAGATTCGGTCGAAGCGAGAAGACACGCCGGGAGGAAGACATGGGGAAGTTCGTCATAGCGCCACACATGCGCCTGCACGAGTGGATTGCAGTTGAAAAGGGGTATTTTGACGAAGTCGGATTGGACTACACGCTGGAAGACCAACTGCTGTCTGCGACCGGCGAGCGCCACGACCTTGGCGATCGGGTAGGGGCATATCAGACGTTCGAGAAAGGCCGGACCTGTGACGTGAGCTCGGCATGCCACTGGACCGTCAATGTGGCAGCTGCGTCGGGGCACGGGAAGCTCTATGCGAAGGCCTATTCCGTTTCCCCGTGCGGGATATTTGTTTCTGCGGATTCTTCCGTCAAGAAGCCAGAAGATCTGGCCAATGTCCCAATTTCCGTGGGCTATCAATCCGGCAGCCATTACTCGTCGATCCAGGCACTGGAACCGTTCCTCTCGCGCGATGAAATCAACTTGTCCTTTGCCGACGGTCTTCTGTTCAAGCGGATGGCGCACATGATCGACGGCAACATTCCTGCCGTCAGCCTGTTCAGCGGCCCTTACTACTTCATGGAGCAACTCGGGTTCCGCAAGGTCCTGGACACGTCGTTCATGATGGCCGCGATGGTCGCCGAGGACGCTGATCTGGAAGACGTCGAAAAATATTTCAGAGCCTTGCGCATGGCGCAGAAGGACATTGATCTCAGGCAGGAGCTCTACACCCACTACTCCAGGAACGAGTTCCCGGAGCGTTTTCGCGACCAGATGGATACGCGGCTGTTCGGACCGGGAGAACGGATCGTGTTCGAGCCGTATTCGCGTCAGATTTTCGATGAGTCACGCGAATGGATCGCCGAGCGCGACATCTTCGAGGATGGTTTGGGCGACTTGCGCTATGAACAGGCTGTAGTCGCTCCTGTGGTTGCCGAACTAGCCGAGTGAGCGACGTAAAATTCGTCGAGGCCGCGCAGTCAGGCTTCCCCGACCTCCGCGCGGTGAGCTTCAACCGCAGCTTCCACAGCCCTGCGGACCGGGTGCGCATTGACGAGCTGCTCGACTGCAGCGAGCTGCCGAAGAAGGGCTACCTCAACAAGGCCGAACGGGCGCGCGAGAGCCGAGGAGTACGTCGGGATGCCCCGGCAGCATCCTGCGGTGGAGTCGGCGATCAAAAACCTCGGGCGCCGTGACCTCGACCGGATCATGGCACGGGGTGCCGTGGGCTTCGCCCGTGCCATCGCCCTCTCCGGGGTCGCGGCATCGAAGCCGACAGCGGATCCGCAGGCGCGGCGGAAAACGAAGCCGGGAATCGCGGAATGGAGGAGGTTTTCGGGCGGACACTACCAATGTTGCGTTAGAGCCGATTATGCCCGGAGATTTCGGGATCAGGATGCAGGGCGCCTGCGATGCCTGACCCGCGTTTCGCGAAATCAATGTTCCGGCTGGCTTGACGCTGGGCGTCCCCGGCGGGAGCTCGGCAAGCGGCTGTCTGCCCACGGGTCAATGACCGCAACACCGGCGTCCTGAAATGGACCGGTGTCCCGCGTGGCAATTGCGAATCCCCTGGTAATCGCAATCGCTGCGATCTGGCCGTCCGCCACACCTGTCTTCCGTTCCGTCGCCTCGGTGAGCGCCGCGATCCGGGCTGCTTCGTCCGCAGCCGCCAGGTCGAACGGAAGGATCCGGGAACCGACCAGTCGTGACAAGGTGAAGTCCAGCGCTGTTCGAATGTCCGCCTTTCGCTTTCCATCCGGCAGGCGTTCAAGGCCGAATCGCAGTTCCATGACGTTCACGGTCGTTGTGCAAAGAGCCCCGTCGTGTTGCCTGTTCAGCCAGTTGACGACCTGGGTGTCCGGTTCAGGCCGGATCGGCTCCGAGATCACGTTCGTGTCGAGAATGATCACGAATAGTCAGCCGCTTCGACCGACTCCCGACTACGGCCGGTTTCCGGAAACGCGACATTCAGGTCGCGCGCGAACGCAACCACGACATCGCCCAGCCTTTCGACAGGTCGGGTGGCTTCGTCGAGCAGTTCACGGGCCGCGGCTTCGGTGCTGATGCCGCGCTGAGCGGCGACAAACCTGACGCGGCGATGCACGTCATCAGGCAGGTTTCTGACGGTCATTGTTGCCATGCTGTCCTCCGATCACATGCGGAATACGCAACGCTATCATATTTGTCACATGACAGCATTGCAATCAGATCATGATAATGAATGCAAGGGTGCAACACTGAACGACCTTCACAGGGTCCTTCCCATGAAAGGCAAGTCACCCACCTCACAGATTTCAACTTTCGCCAATTTGCAAAGGTTTCATCACACTTTCAGTCTCGAATTGAGCATTGTCTCATATCGCGGCTGTGTCGGCACGGGTCGCCAGTTCGAGCGCAACCTGATTAGCGATCGCTCGAATTCGGGCCAGGCCGCAAAGACACGGGGCAAGAGGTGTGGTCGCCTTGTGTTACATCTATGACCTCGAACTGCGCCAAGCCATCGTGAAACAGCTGAACGAGGTCGGGTTGGCCAACCGCTTCACCACTCCGCCGCCGCAGGAAATCCGCGCGAGTTCACCCGGGCCGAAAAGGAGGAGCAGGAGGTCGCGAAAGCCTGCAACCGGCTGATCAAGAACAGCATCGTCTGCTGGAGCCACCTCTGCCTCTCCGGACGTGTCGCATGAGCCTGCGACGAAGAGGAGGCGCACGTGACGGACAAAGGAATGTACATGGACACGCGGCAGGCGGGCGGGTTCCGCGGGCTGGCCTCAAGGATGCTGTCGCGCTACCGGGTCTCCGGGGACGGACCGGTGTTTCACCGGTTCGGCGCGTGGATCCGGTACCGGCGTGAAGGAAACGGGCATCCGCGACGGCGTGGCGACGAAACGTGCGGTATCATCGCAGGCAACTGAGTGAATAGGCTGGTGCACCGCAGAGAATCTGTTCGCGGCCATGTTTGCGGGCGAAGCAATTCGCGCTGTCCGGGCCGGCAGAAGGCGGGTAATCGGACGTTAGTTCGGACGCACCCATTGCCCAGTCACACCGAGATGGCTATCTTTCAAAAAACAAGAGCAGGACATGGCCGAAGATCTTCTCGCAGCGACCGTAGCGGAAACCTATGACGCAGCATCGATCGAGGTCCTTGAGGGCCTCGAAGCGGTGCGAAAGCGCCCGGGGATGTATATAGGCGGCACCGACGAGCGTGCGCTTCACCACCTGGTTGCCGAGGTCCTTGACAATGCGATGGACGAGGCCGTTGCAGGCCATGCAAGCCGCATCGAAGTCGAATTTCATGACGATCACTCGGTCACGATTCGGGACAACGGTCGCGGCATTCCGGTAGAACCGCACCCGAAGTTTCCGGACCGCTCCGCGCTGGAGATCATTCTTTGCGAACTGCACTCGGGCGGAAAGTTCTCCGGAAAGGCCTACGAGACATCGGGTGGCCTGCACGGTGTCGGCATCTCGGTCGTCAATGCGCTGTCCGACCAGGTTCGCGTCGAGGTTGTGCGGGACAGGCAGGTCTATGTGCAGGAATTCTCGCGCGGCATTCCGCTTTCGGCCGTCGAGAACGTGGGCGTCGCCTCCAACCGGCGCGGCACCACCGTCACCTTTCACCCCGATCACGAGATATTCGGCTCGCTCAAGCTCTCGCCGACGCGCCTCTTCAAGATGGCCCGCTCCAAGGCCTATCTCTTCAGCGGCGTCGAGATCCGCTGGAAATGCGCGCTTGAAGCAGATGGCATCCCTCCTGAAGCCACGTTTCGCTTTCCGGGCGGACTTTCGGACTTTCTGACCGAAAGCCTGAACGGCGACACTACCTATGCGGAGCAGCCCTTTGCAGGCCAGGTCGACTTCAAGGAGAAGTTCGGGCAGCCCGGCAAGGTCGAATGGGCGATCAACTGGACGGCGGCCCGAGACGGATTCATCCAGAGCTACTGCAATACCGTGCCAACGCCCGAGGGCGGCACGCACGAGACGGGATTCTGGGCAGCCATCCTCAAGGGGATTCGCGCCTACGGCGAACTGGTGGGCAACCGCAAGTCCTCGCAGATAGCGCGGGATGACCTGACAACAGGTGGGGTGGCGCTGGTGTCAATCTTTTTCCGCGAGCCGCAGTTCGTCGGGCAGACGAAGGACAGGCTGGCTACCGAAAGCGCAGCGAAAATGGTCGAAGGCGCGGTTCGCGACCATTTTGACAACTGGCTTGCCGCCGACACGAAGTCCGCAGGGGCCATTCTGGACTTCCTTATCCTGCGGGCCGAGGAGCGGATGCGCCGACGACAGGAAAAGGAAACGGCGCGCAAGAGCGCGACCAGGAAGCTCCGTCTTCCCGGCAAGCTGACTGATTGCACGGCCAAGTCTCGCGACGGCACGGAGATTTTCCTCGTTGAGGGTGATTCCGCCGGCGGTTCCGCCAAGGCCGCCCGTAACCGGGAATTCCAGGCGCTCCTGCCCCTTCGCGGCAAGATCCTGAACGTGCTCGGAGCTGCGTCGGCAAAGCTCATGCAGAACCAGGAGATCAGCGATCTCTGCGAAGCGCTGGGGTGCAGCATGGGTGCCCGCTTCGATGTCGACGACCTGCGCTACGAAAAGGTCATCATCATGACTGACGCCGATGTGGACGGAGCCCACATCGCCTCGCTCCTCATGACGTTCTTCTACACGCAGATGCGCCCGCTGGTGGACAAGGGGCATCTCTACCTTGCCTGTCCGCCGCTGTACCGGCTGACGCAAGGGGCCAATCGCGCCTATGTGGCCAACGATGCCGAAAAGGAACGCGTTCTTGCGGAAGGCCTGGGCGGCAAGGGCAAGATCGACGTGCAGCGTTTCAAGGGCTTGGGCGAAATGGATGCCAAGGACCTGAAGGAAACCACGATGAATCCTGCATCGCGGACGCTGATCCGGGTCACGACCGACGAGGACGTGCCCGGAGAGACCGGGGACCTGGTCGAGCGCCTGATGGGGAAGAAGCCGGAATTGCGGTTTCAGTACATCCAGGAGAACGCACGGTTTGTGGAAGAACTGGACGTTTGACCGCGGGAAACTCTTGAGCGCACCTGCATGATCCGAGGTCGCTCGGCAGTCATGGCGCGGGGATCGCGGATCAACGGAGCGTCCCGCCCTCCAGTCGCACGATCCGGTCCATGATCGACGCAAGCTCCCGGTTGTGAGTCGCGATGACGGCTGCCAGGCCGGTTTCTCTAACCAGTTCCATGAGAGCCGCGAACACGTCTTGCGAGGTTGCTGGATCCAGGTTGCCGGTGGGTTCGTCGGCCAGCAGAACCTTCGGGCCGTTCGCCAATGCGCGGCAGAAGGCGACCCGCTGCTGCTCGCCACCTGAGAGCGCGGCCGGTCGGTGCTCGACGCGTTCGCCCAAGCCCACCCGCGTGAGCAACTCCTCGGCACGTGCCCTTGCGTCCGGCGCGGGCACTGCGTTTGCGAGTTGCGGCAGGACGACGTTTTCGAGCGCCGAGAACTCGGGCAGGAGATGATGAAACTGGTAGACAAATCCGATGTCCTGTCGCCTTGCGGCAGTACGCGCGGATTCGCTTGCCTGCGTCATGTCGGCACCGTCAATGGAAACGGTTCCGGCCTCGCAGGAATCGAGAAGCCCGGCAACATGCAACAGCGTGGACTTGCCAGCGCCGGAGGGCGCGACAAGGGCCACGACTTCGCCGGTTGCAAGGGACAGGTCGGTGCCTTCGAGCACGGTCAACGCATTCGGCTTGCCCGCATTGTACGTCTTCTTGACGTCCTTCAGCGTCAGCACGTCACTCATAGCGGAGCGCCTCGACCGGGTTCATTCGGGCGGCACGCCGAGCGGGAAAAAGCGTGATGCCCCATGACAGCGTCAGCGAAAGCCCGACTGCGGCGAGCACGTCGCTCAGTTCGAGCTTTGCGGGCAAACGGTAAATTCCGCGCACCGAAGCTTCCCAGACTTCGCCGCCCGTGACTCCGTTCACGAAGGCGAGGATCGGGTCGAAATAGATCGCGAAAAGACAGCCGAGAATGACGCCAAAAAGCGTGCCGAGCGTGCCGATAAGTGCGCCCGTCAGAAAGAACACCCTCATGACGGCACCTTGGGTCAGCCCGATCGTCCGAAGAATGCCGATGTCCCGGCCCTTGTTCTTGACGAGCATGACCAGCCCGCTGATGATGTTCATGGACGCGATGAGGACAAGGACGCTCATCAGCACGAACATCACGGTGTCCTCGACCTCAAGCGCTCTGAGGAAGCCGCCGGCCGAGTCCTTCCATGTCCAGACCCGGGC
>JAJEGW010000130.1 GCA_022819605.1 Silicimonas sp.
CGCTGACGCATGGCGTTGATGACGCGATCGGTGAATCCGCTGGCAGGCTGTTTGGTTGACCGGTCCGCCACCATCTCGGCGCCAAAGATCAATCCCGAGCCGCGCACATCGCCAATGACGTCGTGTCGGTCCTTTAGGGCCAGGAGTCGAGACCTCGCATATGCACCAACCGTTTTGGCATTCGCGACCAGATCGGCCTGTTCCAACTCTTCCAGAACCGCCGTGGCCGCGGCACAGGATACTGGATTGCCGGCAAAGGTATTGAAATAGCGATAACCTTCGCGGAACTCGGCCACGATATCCGCCTCGGCCACCACGGCGCCAACGGGGTGCCCATTGGCCATCGGTTTGCCGAGGGTCAGAATGTCCGGTACGACCCCCATCTTCTCGTGGGCCCAAAGATGTGTGCCGGTGCGCCCGAAACCCGATTGCACCTCGTCGCAGATCAAGATGCCGCCCGCCTTGCGCACCAGTTCGGCGGTGGCCTTCAGCCAGCCGTCCGGATTGTCGGGAAATCCTTCGTTCAGAAAATACGGGCAGACGACCAAGGCGGCAAAACCGATCCCGTCATGTTCAATCCCCTCGATTTTTTGCGCTAGGGCGGCTGCAAAACGCGTCCCGTCGGGATCGGGGTGGCGATAGCTGTCCGGTGCTTCGACAAATCGCAGATACTGATCGAGCCCGAAGCCGACTGTCGGCGCGTTGGATCGGCTCAGTTGGCTAACCAGTGACGTGTTGCCGTGATAGGTGGCGTCGGTTGCAATGATCCCGCGCTTTCCGGTCACGGCCTCGGCCATGCGCAGAGCGATGTCATTGGCTTCGGACCCGGTGCAAGTCAGAATGGCGGTATTGAGCGAGGGCGCCATGGTCCCTGTGAGCCTTTCGACGTAGTCGAGGATTGCGTCGTGCAGGTATCTGGAATGCGTGTTTAGCTTGCCGGCTTGACGACAGATCGCCTCGACGACTCTCGGGTTGCAGTGCCCGACATGCGGCACGTTGTTGTAGCAGTCGAGGTACTTTCGGCCGTCGGTGTCCCAAAGCCAAACGCCCTCGCCTTTCACGAAATGGACCGGATCATCGTAAAAGGTCGGTAAACTCGGTCCCAGGAGTCGGGCGCGATCGTTGATCAGTTCTCTTTGTGTGCGTGCCAATTTTGAAGTCACCTGTCCCGTCGCGATGATGTGGTTCCCTGAGAGTGATCCTAAAGCGTTCTCCAATCACACGAAATGCCTCAGCGGCGCAAGATTTCGCCGCTCGGATAACAGTAGAACCCGAGTCACGCCTTGATCGGGTACAATCCGTCCGCGATCTGCACCTCGAATAAGCAGGAGATCATGCAGATCACTGCCAAAATGTGGGCCGTGCCTTGAAATTCAGAACGGCTTCCGTCCGCAATTGCTTTGGTAGTTTGGTATAGCAAGGGCTCCCATCCATCCATGGCGGATTGAACCGGAAGGCGACTGAAGAGTGACTTGCTGACGCTAACATTGGCGATGATCGCAGGGAATTCACCCTCTGAGCCCGAGGAGTTAGTTGCCTTCCCACGGACAAGTGTCTGATTGGGATCAATGCTTTCAATTCAAGTCTTTGCAAATCACAGAAAATCAACGAAGCCCCTCTTCTCCGGGAGCATGGAGTTTCGGGCCGCGCTCGGAGATGGGTTCCAGCGCGCCTGAAACGTCCCGATTGGGTGCATCGTGAACATTGGCGATGCGTGCCGAAGCAGGTTTTGCCCAATGAACGGCGTTGACCAGGACACGGCGAATGTTCTCGTCGTAGTAGGTCGGATAGGTCTCGTGCCCCGGCTGGAAATAAAAGACCCTTCCATTGCCGCGCCGATATGTCAGCCCGGACCGAAACACCTCTCCGCCCTGAAACCAGCCTATGAACACCGTTTCCAACGGTTCGGGTACCGCGAACGGCTCGCCATACATCTCTTCGCTTTCCAAGTCGAAATGATCGGGCAATCCTCGCGCAATTGGGTGCCCGCGCGCCGTGACCCAAATCCGCTCGCGTTCACCAGCCTCCCGCCAGGTTAGACTGCACGGAGTACCCATCAGCTTTTTGAAGATCTTTGAGAAATGCGCTGAGTGCAAGAGAATCAACCCCATGCCACCCCAGACGGCATCAGCGACCCGGTCCACGACCGCATCGGCGACCTCGCCATGCGCGGCATGGCCCCACCAAAGCAACACGTCCGTCTGATCGATCCGCGCCGCAGAGAGCCCATTCTCGGACTCTTGCAAGGTCGCCGTTGTGGCCGTGATTTCCGTGTCCGCATTCAGCGCCTGCGCGATGCAGCTGTGCATGCCGTCCGGATAGATCGCGGCGACCGTTTCGTTGGATTGTTCATGCACGTTTTCGCCCCAGACGACAGCGCGTATCACAAGCGACCCTCCCTTTCATTCTGATCGTTGCGGCACGGCGGTGCTGGCCCGTGCAACCAATTTCGGCGGAATGATCACAGGCCCGCTAACCTCAGGTTTGTTTTCGAGAATCGAGATCAGCATTTTGCACGCCAGGCGGCCCCAATCGCGGCGGGGCAACCGGACGCTCGAAAGGCCAGGATTGAAAACCGCGGCGTAGGGCATGTCGTCATAGCCGATGACCGAGACATCCTCCGGAACACGAATGCCAGCTCTGACGAGCCCGTGCATGAGGCCGGTAGCCGTCTCATCGTTGTGAACAAAGACCGCGGTAGGCAGGTCGTCAGCCTCGATCAATTTTGTTGCCGCTTGCAGCCCGAAGTCGACCGAGAGCGCGCCACAGAAATCGCGATCGCCTTGACGCCAAATGCCCGCGTCGAACAATGCCTCGTTGAACCCGCGAAACCGGCGCTCGAAGCCATTCATGTGCAAGGGCCCGCAGACCTGAATGAGATCCTGGTGCCCTAGCTCGACAAGATGTTCCGCCGCCAACCGTCCTCCCAACACGTCATCTGTCCGCACCGTCGGAAGCTCGATCTCTTTATGGCCTCCGCAAGAGACCACCGGCGGTCCGAAATACGCACCATCCGCGTCGCTTGGCAGCAGACCCTCCAAGAAACCGTTTGTGTTTAGGATCAATCCATCCGCCTGGTTCAACAGCAGCATGTCAGAGAACGCACGCTCGGAGTCGGCGTCCTCGGACGTATCGCCTATCAGAAGCACATATCCATGCGACCGTGCTTCCTCATCGATGCCTTTGAAGAACTCTGCGTAGAACGCATTGGTGATCTCGGGCACAAGAACGAGCAGCCTCCTGCTTCTGCCGCGTCGCAATTCAGCGGCGGCATGGTTTGCCCGGTAGCCAAGGCGTTTCATCACGCCGATGATGTGGTCGCGAGTCTCGGCCTTCACGCTGCCAGGCCGCGACATCACGCGCGACACCGTCGCGTTTGACACCCCTGCCTCACGCGCAACGTCGTTCACGGTTGGTCTCTTGGCGTTCATCTTCTCGTTGCTCGTCTTCAGTCAGGCCGCAATCGGCTGTCCGATTTCGTTGAATTTATGAATGAATTCCAGCTGTGGTCGCAGGTGCACAATGTCGCCCACTTGATGCCCATGCTGTCCGTCCAGGCTGACGGTCAGAGCACCTGCTTCCGGCACATTCACATAGAGGATCGTGTCATGGCCAAGCCGCTCGACCAAGGTGACGCGGCCCTCCCAAGTGTCGTCGCCCTGCCCAATGGAGAAGTGCTCCGGGCGAACGCCCAAGGTCGTGGCGCCGACGGCTTCTGCATACCGGCCCTTGACGAAGTTCATCTTGGGAGAGCCGATGAACCCTGCCACGAACTCTGTCTCTGGATGATTGTACAAGTCCATCGGGCTGCCAACCTGTTCGATGTTGCCGCCGTTCAAGACAACGATCCGATCCGCCATGGTCATCGCTTCCACTTGATCGTGAGTAACATAGATCATCGTTGTGCTCATGCGCTGATGCAGTTCGCTGATCTCGACCCGCGTTTCCGACCGCAGCGCGGCGTCGAGATTCGACAAGGGCTCGTCCAGCAAAAACACCTGCGGGTTGCGCACGATCGCGCGGCCAATTGCTACGCGCTGGCGCTGCCCGCCAGAGAGCTGCCCGGGCTTGCGATCCAGAAACGGGCCGAGTTTCAGTGCGTCGGCCGCTTCCTTCACCTTTTGCGCAATTTCGTCTTTCGAACGGCGTTCAAGACTCAGCGAGAAGCCCATGTTTTGCGCCACGGTCATCTGCGGATAAAGCGCGTAGGACTGGAATACCATCGCAATGTCACGCTGGCGCGGCGACAAGTCGTTGGCGCGTTTGGCGCCGATCATTACATCGCCGCCAGTTACCTTTTCCAACCCTGCTATCATACGCAGCAGAGTGGACTTTCCACATCCGGAAGGTCCGACGAAAACGACGAATTCGCCATCCGCAATGGAAAGATTGATGTCGTGCAGAACCTCGACGTCGCCATAGGCCTTCGACAAATGGATTAATTCAACACCAGCCACTTCGTCCCCTCCTATCCCACCACCTGCGGCGCACGTATGATCTTGAGGACCGTGTCCAACGATGCGACCTGCAGGTGTCTGGTCTGTGAACTGGAGAGGATCGCCCGCACATCGTGGACAATCATGTCTCCAATAAGGTGGCGCCCGCCCTCAACAGCGGCTGCCCGATGCGGCGACCAGATGACATTCTGGGCTTGTCGCCATGTGGCGCGCTTTGAAACGGGCTCGCGGGGGAAGACGTCGCTGGCCAAACGGATTTGCCCGGCTTCGGCGGCCTCCACCAGCGCTTCGAAGTCCACCAAATGCGAACGGCTGATGACGACGACCAGGACTCCATGCGGAATCTTCTCGATCAGACCACGCGAGACAAGCTGATAGTTCTCGTCAGTAGGCACTGCCGCGATCACCACGCAACGACAGGTCGTAAGCACGTCCTCCAACTCAGCGAAACCGACCCCTTCAAATGACGCGCCCGACGACTTGAGCCAAGGGTCGAACGCGCGGATCCGCGGCGCGAAGGGCTGCAGTAGGCGCATGCACTCCTGCGCGATGGACCCAAATCCCACAAACCCGATGGTCTGCTCAAAGAGCGAGAAATCGGTGCCGACATTGTCGCTGGACCAACGCTCCGAACCGGCCCGGAACCGCTCGTGCTCGTCCACGATGCCGCGCCCGCCTGCAATCATGAGACCCAACGCCATCTCTGCCACCGAGCGGCGGAAACCCGGTGCGCAGGACAACACCTCGATGCCGCGTTCCATGCACGCGTCATAGTCGAGGCCCGTTTGGAAGGTGCCGGACACCTCGATCACGGCCTTGAGCTCGGGGGCCCTTTCCAGCTCCAGCCGCGTCAATTCCGGTTTGGCGGCGACCACAAATTCGGCCTTTGGCAGCGCGCCCAGAAACGCGTCGCGATCCATTGGCCAGTTCGCACCGCCGTGGATTTTGCAGAGCGTGCGAAGCTCGGCAAGTGCGCCAGGGCGAAACAGCTCTTCGACCTGGCGGAAGTGCTGATCCAAGATGAGAAGCGGCTTTGACATGTCGACCTCTATTTCACGGCACCTGCCGTCATTCCGCGCACAAAGTGTCGCTGGAAGAACAGGAATAGCAGGACCACAGGGATTGCCATGATCACTGTCCCGCTGGAGAGCCCCGTGACGTCGCGCGTCATCGTTCCTTGGAAGTTCAGAAGCCCCACCGAAAGCGTGCGCATTTCGTCCCGCGTCAGCAAAAGCAGCCGCAGCAGCAAGTCATTCCAGCTCCACAGGAATTCCAGCAGCGCCGTCGTCACCACGGCGGGCGTGGCAATCGGCATGACAACCCGGCGGTAAATCTGAAACTCGGTGGCGCCGTCGATACGGGCGGCCTCGTGCAGCTCCTTGGGAACCCCAACGAAGTAGGACGAGAACATGAACACAAAGACCGACACGGCAAGCGCGAGATCAGCGAAGATCACGCCGAGATGCGTATTCACAAGTCCGAATCCACGCACGATCTGGAAGAGCGGCAGCACGATCGCCGTCACCGGGATCATAAGCCCGATCAGGAACAGCACCCGCAGCACCAGCTTGCCGCGGAACTCCATGAAGACCATGGCATAGGCCGCCAGGGAGGCAATCGCGATCATCACTACCGCGTCCACCGCCGAGATAAGCAAAGTGTTGAAGAAGTACCGGCTGAAGCCGGCCTCGGTCCAAACGCGTACATAGTGCTCATAGGTCAGGCTGACCGGCGGCGTCCAAGGCGGGTTCACTAACTCGGTCGTGGGCTTGAACGATGTGAAAACCGTTAGAATCAGGGGCGAGACCATCAGTATGGCAATCACGCCCAGGGCAAAGAGGAGGAGCCAACGTCCCATCTAGCGGTCCTCCTTGCTTTGGATCTGCATGTAAATGACCGTGGCGAGGCTGACGATGACGAGCAAAGCGACACCGATTGCCGAGCCGTAGCCATACTGGTTTTCCAGAGCTCCGCGCTTGTACATGTAGGTCGAGAGGATTTCGCTGAAGCGGACGGGTCCGCCCTGCGTCGTTGCCCAGACGATATCAAACACCTTGAAGGATTGCGTCAGCGTCAGGATGAAAACGACCGCGGTGACTGGGCGCAAAGCGGGCAGAGTCACGTAGCGGAAGGACTGGAATGCGTTCGCGCCATCAACATGTGCCGCCTCATAGAGGTTCTCGTCAACGGCCTGCAGTCCCGCAAGGAAGATGACAACGCTCAGCCCAATGGTTGACCAGCTGTGCGCCAGCGCGAGCGCGTATAGCACCGCGTCCGGGCTGCCGAGCCATGGCGTCGCAAGACCACCAAGGCCGACGCCCTCAAGGACCTGGTTGATTGCGCCTGTTGGCTGGTACATCCAGCGCCAGATCGTCGCGACCGCCATGGGAGAGATAACCACTGGCAGCACGATGCAGGTTTGTAACAGCAGGCGCGCCTTCCAGACTCGCGCCAGCATTGCCGCGATCACCAGGCCGAGCCCTACATTGATCACGATGATCACCCCGGACCAGACAAAGGTGTTTCGGAAGGCGGCCCAGAAGATTTTGTCGGTGAACAGCCGCTCGTAGTTCGCAAGTCCGACAAATTCGCGTTCCGGGCTTATGCCGTCCCAATCCGTGAAGGAATACTCCACCACCGAAAGGGTCGGGTAGATTGCGAAGACGATGTAGATCGTCAGCGCGGGCAGCAGAAATAGAAACAGGTTCAGCCGCCGCGCCCACCTGGACTCCGGATCAAGGAACATCTCGCCACTCCCGGTGGATGGATGAGCGTCGGGTCGTTGAGACCTGCCCCCGGCGGAGCACGGGTCCTCGCCAGGGGCAATTCAGGAGCATGCGACGTGCGTTTAACGCTCTGCGATGCCGCCGGGCAGCATGATCTCTCCCGCCGCCTTTGAGGCCGCCCAAGCGCTCTGCATCTCGGCGGTGAACTCCTCGGGCGTCATGTAGTCGATCAGCAAGGCCTGCAATCCATCATAGGACACGGTCGTCAGACTGCCGGGCGTAATCGTGTCTAGGAATGCGGGGACAGTGCCGTTGGCCGCATGGTCATCCGACGTCTTCCAGATGTCGACAGCCAGTGGTGGCATTTCCGCGGTCGCAAGCGCTGCGTCCAGCGGACCGACCGGGATGGTGCCTGCGTTCAGCAGGGTGACCCGCCCCTCGGTGGCCACAAACATGAAGTTCATGAAGTCTATGGCCGCGTCCTTGTTCTCAGAGCTTTCGCGAATGTACCAGCCGCTGCCGATGGAGTTCGTTGGGTGGATCTGCTGGCCGTCTTCGAAGGGTGGCACCGCGAATACGCTGTAGTCACCGATTCGATCCCCGGCGGCCGCTATCCCGCCACCAATCACCCAAGGCCCAGTAAAGGTCATCGGCACCTCTCCGGCCCAAAAGCGATCCATCAACTCGCCATACCCGATGGCCACGGGAGTCGGTCCAAACCATCCAGACTGGCCCATTTCCTGCAGTTTGGTCGCTGCGGCGACAAAGGGCGCATCCGTCCACGCACCATCGCCAAACAGAACGCTCTCTATCCCATCCGGTCCGGCGTAGCGCCCGAACATCATCGACTGCCAATGCGACACCGGCCACTTGTCCGCAGCACCCAGACCGATGGGCGTGTCATAGCCCGCCTCCATGAGCGTGGCGACAGCCGCTTCCATCTCAGGCCAGGTAGTCGGCACCGAAATGCCATGCTCGGCGAAAATGGCCTTGTTGTAGAACATCCCCGTCGTCTCGACTTCGTTGCCGAATGCCCAGAGCTTTCCATCGCTGGAAGTCTGCATCACGATGCCCTCGGGGATCGTGTCGCCCCAGTTGTGCGCGAAGTATGCGTCGGTCAAGTCGGCGACCAGGCCGCCCTTGATCAGCGCCGCGGGTTGCCCCGGTCCTGTCCCGAAGGAGAACAGATCCGGGCCCTCGCCGGCGGACAACGCTGGTAACAGCGCCGGATTGAAAAGATCAGACGAGTTCTTGACCACTGTAATGGTCACGTCCCCGTTTTGCGCATTATACGCCTCGGCAAGGTCGTCGTAGACGTTCGTCTGTCCGGGTTCGCCTGCCACCCAAACAACCACTTCTGTTTGCGCAATCGACATGATCGGAAACGCTAGGGACACCGCGAAGACGGCACCGGCGCTTGCAAAGTTTTTCATGATTCTCCTCCCTTTGAGCTGTTCTCGTAGTTTCGATGTATACGATTACATCAAATATGTAAACGTATACATGTTGAGTGCGGATTGGGTGATCACACTCGCATCCTGGATAGCGGGCAATGGATCAACTGATGGGCGCACAGCTTAGGAAAGGTCAAAGAGGCAGCGGAGGAAAATCATTGCACGTGATCCTGCTTTCCAATGAAGACTTGTGCGGGCTCAATTCCAATGTCCGCAACATCACATACAAGGCAAGAAGCGTTGGTCACTGACTGTGTCAGTTCTGTGCAAGGGGCTCTTGCGAAAATCGGCTGTTTTCGCTGCAACGCCGAAATATTACAGGAAATTGTTTCTATGCATTTCATGTACCAAGGGGCGGAATCGAGCCACCGACTCGTGGAATTATGGGCGTTCGGTGCAAGCCTGCCGGCCTATTCTGGCGCGGGTGTCTGACAGTCTCTTTTCGGGCATTCGTTTCCGCTGGCTGCACTGCGGGGCACCCGCTTGTCCGGCCGCATGCCTATTTCCGGAGTCACTGATTCGATCCCTGCCGAACCACCGGTTCCGCCTGCGGATGGCCGGAATCGGTGCGAACCCGAGCGCACACGTGCGAAAACGGCAATGGCGAGGGTCGCCGAGCTGGAGGAACGGCTCCGGCGCTCCTAAAATTGACGGTCCTGGCAGGTTAGGGAATGAGACATCGCCGGAACTAGGCGAAGACCGGGCTAGCCTGCGCTAGTGTCGTCCGTCGCGTCGTCCAACCAACCACCGTCCGCCGACGAAAATCGCCGAGGCGCAAAAGCTCCAAAAAAGAATTGCATTGCCATGACAAGCAAAAGCGCCAAGAGTCGAGACAGGCGGGTTTAACACCGCGATAGACAGTTTGAACATAGGGAGAAAAACAATGTCGGTCATGAGAATGAATGGATTGATGGGCGCCGTCCTGGCCTTGGGCATCGGAATGTCCAGCACCGCAATGGCTGAGGTCACCTTGCGGATGGCCAATTGGCTGCCACCGGTTCACCACATGCAATCGACGATTCCGAATTGGATTGCAGAAATCGAAAGTGCCACCAACGGCGAAGTCAAGATTGACCTGATGAAGGCGCCGCTCGCGCCGCCGCCTGGTCAATACGACCTGGTCAAGAACGGCATCGCCGACATCGCCTATGGTGTCGCGGCCTTCACACCCGGCCTGCACCCCTTGCTGCGTGCCATCGAAGTGCCGTTTCTGTTCGAGAATGCCGAG
>JAJEGW010000191.1 GCA_022819605.1 Silicimonas sp.
GATTACATCCGTGCCAAGGAGTGGGGCTCGGAAGGCCTGGTGGGGCGCATGGTCGCATTGGTCGGTGACGCAGAACTCGACGAAGGCAATGTTTACGAAGCCCTTCAAGAGGGCTGGAAGAACGACCTGCGCAACATCTGGTGGATCATCGACTACAATCGGCAATCGCTGGACGGAATCGTGCGCGAAGGCCTGTTCGAGCGGGTCGAGAAGATCTTCGACACGTTCGGTTGGGATGTTGTCCGCGTCAAGTACGGTACGGCACAGCGCAAGGCATTTGCGGAACCCGGTGGCGAAAGGCTGCGAGATTGGATCGATGCCTGTCCGAACCAGGACTATTCGGCACTGACATTCATGGGAGGCGCGGTTTGGCGGAAGCGCCTGCTGGACGATCTTGGTGATCAGGGCGAAGTGTCGGCACTGATAGAACGGAGATCGGATGACGAACTGGCTGCGTTGATGGAGAACCTTGGCGGCAACTGCGTCGAGACAATGGCGGAGACTTTCGCAGCCATCGACCATGACCAGCCGACCTGCTTTCTGGCGTATACAATCAAGGGCTGGGGCACGCCCATCGCAGGACACAAGGACAACCACGGTGGATTGATGAACAAGACACAGTTTGCCAAGTGGCAATCCCTCATGGGAGTCGCAGTGGGCGACGAATGGGAGCCATTTTCAACCGTGCCAGATGTCGCGAAATTGCGGGATTTTCTGTCACAAGTCCCCTTCTTCAGCAGGGGAACCCGTCGCTACTCCGATGCGAAGGTCCCAGTGCCAGGAATTTCTGTGGACACGTCCCGCGAGGCCTCTACGCAGATGACATTCGGCAAGATCCTTGACGACCTGGCCAAGGGCGACAGCCCGCTGGCTGAACGTATCGTCACCACCTCACCAGATGTTTCAGGCACGACGAACCTTGGCCCCTGGATCAACCGTCGCAAGCTGTTCGCGCGATCCAGCCAGGCGGACGCCTTCATCGAACACCGCATACCCTCAACCGCGAAATGGGAATTTGCGCCAGAAGGGCAGCATATCGAGTTGGGCATTGCCGAGATGAATCTGATGCTGCTTCTTGGAGCTGCAGGCCTGTCGCATTCGCTGTTTGGCAAACGGTTGATCCCCATCGGCACAGTGTATGATCCCTTTATTTCTCGCGCGCTCGATGCGCTGAACTACGCCTGCTATCAGGATGCACGGTTCATCCTGGTCGGCACACCTTCCGGGGTCACATTGGCCCCAGAAGGCGGCGCGCATCAATCCATCGGGACACCGCTGATTGGGATGAGCCAGGATGGATTGGCCGCGTTCGAGCCGGCCTTTGCCGACGAATTGGCCGTCATCATGGAATGGGCGTTCGACTATCTTCAACGGGATGGAGATGGCAACCCGGATGAACATACTTGGCTTCGCGATGAAACCGGCGGGTCGGTATATTTGCGGCTGTCAACAAATTCGCTCGAACAGCCCGGAAAGCGCCTTGACGACGATTTTCGGCAAGGCGCTGTCGATGGGGCCTACTGGTTGCGAAGGCCAGGGCCGAACTGCGATGTCGTGATCGCCTATCAAGGTGCCATCGCCCCCGAAGCCATACGTGCGGCCGGGTTGATCGGTGAAGCGCGGCGGGATGTCGGCGTGCTGGCCGTTACCTCTGCAGATCGGCTGAACGCAGGCTGGACAGCTGCCCAGCGGGCGCGCACCCGTGGCATTGCAAACGCCCAATCTTTCGCTGAACGACTGCTGACTGGTCTCCCGCGCCATTGCAGATTGGTGACCGTGATAGACGGGCATCCCGCGACACTGTCCTGGCTGGGAAGCGTCTCCGGCCATCAAGTGGTGTCGCTGGGCATCGAGCATTTCGGTCAAACGGGCACCATCGGCGACTTGTATCGTCACTATGGGATCGACGCCGAAAGCATCGTGAGGCGAGTCGACAAACTAACGTCGGGCAAGCCGATTGGGCGACCACTCAACTGCCGGTGACAGCCGCGCCGTTGCGTAAGGTGCAAGGCGCAGCGAGGCTGCATCGTCCATTTTCCTGCCAGGAGAATCCAGGAAGTCCAGCCTCAGAACATCCGAATATCGGGCGTGATCCAGGAAGTGCAACACCGCAGAACCGTGCCAAGGGTCGATGCGCACATCCCGTTCTTCCGCTGTCAGGTTTGCCAGCCACAGCTCGGGACCGGCAGGGGTTTCAATGCCCAATCCTGCGATAGCATCCGGGTCACTTATGGTCGTTGCGATTGATTGGCGGGACTTGTGTTCCGCCAATCCCCTTAGCACGTGAAATGCCGGAGTAGCCTCCGCTGACGGATATTCCGGCGGCTTTCGGTCGCCTGGGCCGAAAGTCAGCCCTTGCGGACCTGTAAGGGACGCAAGCGCCACGGCGTCCAGCCCCGCTTCTGCCGCTGCTGCCACAAGCCCCAAAGCCCATGACGCGCCAAATATGCCTCGCTGTCTCGGGTCGCTTTCTGCAAGGCAGATCCGTTCATCCGTTGGGTTCGCCGAGACGGCGGCACCATAAGGGTTCACTCTCGAGGATATCCAGGAAGGCCCAAGGTGGTACGGGGTGGACCCAATCATGGCCCTAGCAGAATCGAATATCCATTTTGCGGCCTCAAGATTTTCCATCACCGATTGGTCGTCGGACGCATGGACCGCCGGGCAAACCGCGTGCGTGACGAAGTCGAACACCCCATGCGGGACCGGCAATCGGTTCAATTCGGTGAAGAAGGCCACCATCCCTCCACCAATTGGAATGTCTGGAAACGCCCTTCGGGCAGCGGTGGCCATTTCCAAATAGCTGGGGCCTGAAGGTCGAGGGTCCCCGGGCTGGAAGGACATCATGTCGTGGGCTTGGGTAACAGCAACTGCCGCAGGACAGATGTCGTTGCGGCTTAGCGCAGTGGCCAACTCTTCAAGTTCCAGTTCTGCGCTGTTCGTCGCAGACAATATCATCTCGAGGTGCAAGGGGGTGTCTGTCATCCGAGCGATTGTCTTCAAGTCTGCCACCTGCCGATCCAGGTCAAATTGCCGACCGTCGATGCGCATGACCAGGTATGCCGGTTTGGCATGATTCAACTGTCCAACGAATTGGGAAAGGTCAGTCGGCGGATCCATGGGCATTGCAGTTCCCAGGTCGGGCAGCACTCCGGCACGATCCCCCAGTGTCACAATGATTTCTGGGCGATCTGAAGACACGACATCGGCGGCAGGATGCCCTGACACGGTCACTCTCACCGATTGCGTGACGCGCTCGTCTTGGGCAATCACGTACGGCCACGGATCAAGCAGTGAACCCGAATAGGTCTTGTAGGAAGCGTCCATCCAATTCCGGTGGTCCTCCATTTCAAATTTGGCGCCTTTCATTTGGATCGCGACCCTCAGCCCGAGCCCAAGATCATGCGTCAATGACCGAATGTCGAAAATTGGTTGCCCCGGGCTGATCCGTTCCGGAAACGTCTGCCGGGTTTGAGTGCTGTCGGTGTGGGTTACATCTACAGGCTGGCCGACCACGTGCTTCAGCGGATGCAGGATCGTGAACCCTGTTCGATTGGTCGCGAAATTCGTCGCCGCAGTTGCAGTTGCGGAAAACGACACAACTCCATTCGAAGAGCCTTCAATGTCGACTGTCCCCGCAAGTCGCTGCAACCCATCGCGAAACGCCAGGTCGCAGGACAGGTGAAATCGGTTCACTTCTTGGGTGACCTGGACATTTGCAATCTCGACGGGCACGTTGCCCCAGCGTTCATCCCGCGACATGAAGGCGATCCCGCGCAGGATCTCGATGCCGCCGTAGCGGATGTTTCGCAGCGCGCCGGCTTCCCAGATGGCCTGTACGGGTCCGGCTCTCAGAACCTTTCGTTCTGGCACAGGCTGCTCTGTGCCGAACAGCGAGACCATGTGCGCGTGATCCAGGCGATCAGCGGTCATACCAATTTCGGCATAACCGACGTATGGGTTTCCGCTGCTTCGTAAGCAGCTTCTACCAGGGCGAAAGTCTTCAGATTGTCCACCCCGGACGTGTCGGCATCACGGCCACTTCTGAATGCGTCGAGAAAATGTGCATTGGCGTGCAAGACGGCCTCTTGCGAGACATGCCAGGGGTGGCTTGTCCAGGAAAGGAGAGGT
Organism: Silicimonas sp.; assembly: GCA_022819605.1. Lineage (GTDB taxonomy): Bacteria > Pseudomonadota > Alphaproteobacteria > Rhodobacterales > Rhodobacteraceae > JAJEFO01. Next base: position 4,132 of record JAJEGW010000191.1, read on the forward strand.
GTTCCAACGGAGAGCGTTTCGGTCTTGCCGTGTGACGTGACCGACATCGTCTGGTTCCGTGCCAGGGTGATTGCCCCGTCGGTGCCCTCGATCTCCAGCATCGTCTCCGGGAACACGTCAGGCGAGCGCTTAGACTGGTAGGTGGTTTCGACGACAGAGACGGCACCCGACATGTGCCTCAGCAGCATTGTCGCGGTATCCTCGCCTACGATCTCCGGCTTCCGCTTCTGCAACTCGCACGAAAGGTGTTCGACTTCGCCCAAAAAGTAGCGAGCAAGATCCAGAACGTGGATGCCCGAATCCAGGACAATCAGCCGGTCTTCTTGCGCAAGATAAGGCTGACCGGCATAGACATCGTAACCTGTTCTGAATGAAATCCTCGCCCAGTTTGCGGTGCCGATCGATCCCGCATCGAGTTCCTGTTTCACCCGTCTGATGCCGGTGCCGAAACGAAAGTTCTCGTGGACGGCCAGCCATGCGCCTTTTTCTTGCGCGAATTCAACGATTGCACGGGCTGTCTCAAGCGTTGGCGCGAGGGGCTTTTGCACTATGGATGCGATACCGCGCTTTGCAGCGATCGCCGTCAGCGCCTGGTGGCTGCGCATTTGTGTCGCGATGTCAAGCAGATCAATCGCGTGCGCGTCCAGCAACTGGGCAATGTCAGCGTACCAGGGAACGCCAAACTT
>JAJEGW010000195.1 GCA_022819605.1 Silicimonas sp.
CGACAACGAACATGTTCGCGCGGCGTACCTCGGAATCTAAGGCTGGCAGTTCCGAATGGCGGGCGGCACGGGCCGCCGGCTGGCGGCGCTCGGACATCCTGTGGGAACGTTTGCAGGAGCGCGGCAATGCCGCCTGGGCGAGTGGCGATGTTTCGCTCGCGCGAAGGCAATTCCTTTTCGCATGGTATCTTGCACGTTTCTTCTTCCATCGCGGCGATCCTCGCATGGCGACAAGCATTGCCAACGTTGGGTTCATTGCCAGAGAGGCAGGCCAGTTCCACCGTGCTTCCAGGCATTACGCGCGTGCGCGGTGGCTCTGGGCTGAAGTACCGAGTGTGCTCGACGGCCTCGAATTCCGGCCGCGCGTGCGCAGTTCGCTGTTCCACCTGAGGATGGAAACCCGGCACAGGGAGACGTACGAGGCCAACATGCGGGCGCGAATCGCCAGCTTCGTCACCGAAGCGGGACAGGCGCTCGAAGCAGCTGAGCAAGGAGCCCCTTCTCCACACCGGCTCTACGACCGCTGGCGCGGCGAACGTCCGGCAGTCTTCGACGATTCCCGGAAACTTCTGGGTGCCGTGTTGCTCATCTGCGCCCGGAAACAGGAAGACTCGGTTCCGGATAGCTGAGGTCGGCGTGCCGGAACTTTGCCGAGGAATCGATGATCTGCATTTGGTGTTAGCGAAGGTCCCATCAAGCCGGTGTCTGTGGGTCCGAATCTCCAGGGTCGCGGCTTCACGTTTCCTGGGGCCGAGTGCCTTGCCGTATCTCCTGACATGGGGCGCGCTCTCAACTTGATCGGACCGTTGCCTTCGCGAGGCTGCCTGCAAAGCGAGCATTTTCTGCCACTGCCTCTTGCATCTGGGTATCGAGGCTATCGGGTGGGCTGCCGCCATCCAGCATCTTCCTGAAAGTCGCGTAGGCGTCGGTCCTGCTGGAAGAGGCCCGCAAATTCCTCTCGTCATTTGCCCAAACGAGCACGATGATCTTGGCGGCGCTGTTGAACCGGAAGAACAGTCGGTTTTGCCGGAAGAACTTTGCCTTGAACCAGTGTCTTCGATTGTTGCCGAGCGTATCGTCTTGTCGAAACTGCGGGGTTCCCGGATCAGTCGGGATCGTTTCCGTCACCAGCTTGAAGATTGCGGCAAGCCGTTTCGTGCAGCTCTCTTTCTGCCAGGTCGTGGGATCTCGTGGCTTGCGTACCTCAACCTCCCTGATCAGCGCGTCGAGCTGATCAAGGAAGATCGGATGCGCGTAGATCGACCAGCCGTTTGCGACAAGCGGCGCTTGGGCCCGCGCGGCTGTCAATGTCATTCGTCATCGGGCAACAGTGGCCCATCGAGGTCGACTTCGACATCTCCGACCAGCGCCTTGAGCTTGTCATGCCTTGCGCCATCGAGCGCTTGAAGGCGTTCGGGATGCCCCCTGATGTCGGCTTCGATGAAGTCGAGGAAGGCAACTAGCGCAGGATCAATTTCCGAGGCGCGAACCGGCTCAATGTAGATTCGACCGGTAGGCTCGGTGCAATAGCGTATCCTGTCGCCTTTGCCGAGCTTCAGTTGCTTGCGCACTCCGCTTGGCACCGTCGTTTGATAGCGATCTGTGAGTTAGGAGGTTTCCTCGATGAGTGCCGTCACGACGAACCCCTTAATGCGTTGAATGCATGGTGCAATTCTGGAGATCATGCATTTGCATTGTAATCTCGATTCTTGCAAATTTCCCTGAAAGCGATCTCGTTCGAAGTCTGGAGAATTTCGTGGGGGCTCACGTCCGGATCGAGGTGCCTGCGACCTTGGGGCAGACTCGCGTGGATCCGGCGGTTTGATCGACGCCCGTCGAATGGCAAGGGTGCGTCGGTCCGAACATGGCGAGGCACCTTACCGTTTGGCGGCGTAGTACGAAACCCTGCGCTCAAGATACGCCAGTATTTCTGAAATCGTGAATGCCATTGCGAACAGGACGATCAGAACGGCCCAGAAATGCCCCATCAGGAAATTCGCCGCGTAGAGCTCGAACAGCGCGCCGAAGCCAACGATGGAAATCAGCAGCTGCCCGATAATGACGCCCTTGACGGCGCGAATGATGCCAATTCGTATGCCGCCGAGAATCTCCGGAAGAGCGGCCCAAAGGTACACCTTGAAGAACGCGTCTACCGGGGAGGCGCCGAAGCTCCGCGCCATGTCCACCAGCGATCGGTTGATCTGCTTCACGCCCGCTCTGGCGTTGAGAATGATGATCCAGATGGCAAACAGCGTCGTCGTGATGATGATGGCCCTCATGCCAAAGCCGAACAGGACCATGAGAACCGGCACAAGCGCCGTCAGCGGTGCGCTCAGGAACACGTTCACCCACGGCAGCAGCAATTCGTCCAGCAGGCGGTTCTTGCCCATCAGGATGCCTGTCGGGATTCCGATGCAGATGGCGGACAGAACGCCCACGAAGAACGCATAGGCTGTTTCAGCGAGGGCTTTCTGGAAGGCATCCGTGCCAATGACGTTGAAGAGGGTCGCGACGACTTCCGAGAGCGGCGGGATGAAGAACGTCAGCCCGGACTGGCCGACAGTTTCCCACAGAAGACCCCAGATGATCAACGAAGACATGCCCGGTAAGCGGTATCCCAAGAGTGTCATCGGTTATTCCACATAGCGGCGCAGCGAGGCCCAGATCTCGTCGACGATGTCGAGATACTCGGGGTCGCGGCGGATGTTGTCGACGCCCTTGCCGCGGAAGCTGGAAGGGCGGATGATTTCGGAAACGCGACTCGGTCTCGGCAGGAGAATTGCGACCTGGTCCGAGACATAAACCGCTTCTTCGATCGAGTGGGTCACGAAGATGAAGGTCTTTTTCTGGTCCTGCACGAGTTCGAGCAGGTCCTCTTGGAACTTCCGCCGGGTCTGTTCATCGACTGCCGAGAACGGTTCGTCCATCAGCAGGACCTCGGCGTCGACGGCAAGGGCGCGTGCCAGCCCGACCCTTTGGCGCATGCCGCCGGAAAGTTCGTGAGGATAGGCATACTCGAAGCCGGCCAGGCCAACCTGCTTGATGTAGCTTTCGGCGAGCGCTTCGCGCTCGGAACGCGCCACGCCGCGCAGTTCCAGTCCGAAGGCCACGTTGCGAATGACGCTGGCCCAGGGCAGCAGGGCGAAGTCCTGGAAGACGAACGCCCGGTCCGGGCCCGGGCCGGTGACCCTCTGGCCGTTTACCTCGACCTCCCCGGACGTTGGTTCCAGCAGGCCCGCGATGATCTTGAGAAGCGTGGTCTTGCCGCAGCCCGAGGGGCCAAGGAGCGATGTCAACTGACCGAGCGGAAACTCGAGCGAAAGGTCGTTCAACGCTTCCACCTCGCCGAAGTTCTTTGAGATGTTCCGCGTGGAGACAGCGATTTCGAACGCCGTGTCCTCCGTGGCTCCCGTTCCAGTCTCGGCAGCGCTAGTCTGAGGCATAGCCACGTTGATTCCCTTTGAAGAGGACGGCCTCGATCCTTTCCAGGAGATTCAGGAACAGGACAGCCAGAAGGATGATGGAGAAGATTGCCGCATACATGCTGGGATAGTCGGCAATGGAACGGCTG
>JAJEGW010000115.1 GCA_022819605.1 Silicimonas sp.
CGTCGCCCTCGGCAGGCGTCAGGTCGAAGTCGAAATCCGCGTCGAGGACGGTCATGCGCCAGACGTTAGCGCATGCGCGAAATTGTTACCAGCGAAAAATGCGCCCGACGGCTGCCATCACTCTAGGACCGAACGCTTACCCTCGCCCGGTGCAATTGCGGGGTGGATTCCCAGTGTTGCGGTTCCTCAAAGACGATTCCTTAGTCTACGCGGTTGCCGCGAATTGCGGTGTCTTCATTTTGCGACGGGGCGTGGAGCGCGGAGAGCACTGCGCGTGCGCAGCAGACCCGATTCCGTCTGGACTGCCCCACAGCGAGACGATGTCGGCCTCATCCTGCCGGTCCACTGCCCGCCGGGCGGCAGTGCAGGCGATACCCGGAGTCTTTCCGATCTGGCCGACGGACCAGAGCGGGTTCTCGTCGACGAGGCCTAGGATCTTCTCCAGCCGAAGCGAAAGCATGTTGCCGAGATTCTCGGGCCAAGAACCGAATGTCGAGGCGCGCGAACGCGTCTTCCACCTGGAACCGAACACCGTGCCGCCGCCAGCCGCGTTCGAAGAGGCAAATTGGAAATCTGCATCTTTCTGGTCAAGCGACATTAGTCAGCCAGAAGCCAGTGTTGAATCCCGGCGTGGCTGACGGACCCTCGCGAGATCGTGGCCGACCCGCAACCTGCGTCAATGACCGGCGAACGAGCCGATCACCGCTCCAGCCGGAATACCGCTTCCGACAATATCGAACGGTCACCCGATGTGGTCATGGGAGCGGGATTGCCGAGACGTTCCTGGATTCCTGGTAGGTTTCGGAGAGTGCCTCGTAGAGATTGCCGAGACTGTCCGCCCGCTCCATCAGGGGCTTGCGCGCAGGATCATCGAGACGGTCGATCTCGTCCCTGATGCTCCAGCACGACCAATAGGCATTCCTTCGATTGTACTGGCCATCCTCCAGGCGGAAAACTTCACCGAGGATCCTCAGATCATGCGGTATCGCAAAGCTGTCGCGGCTGTTCTCATGGCTGAAGAGGTAGAAGAAGTTGTCGAAGCCTGCCCAAGTGATCGCGGACAGGCACAAGGAACACGGTTCGTGTGTCGACAGGAAGATCAGTTCATCCGTTTTGGGGCGTTCCTCCAATTCGTAGAAGCTCTTCAGACACTGGATCTCGCCGTGCCAGAGCGGATTGGCAGTCTCGTTGTTCGTGTCCGCCAGGACCAGGCTCAGGTCCGATTTCCGCAGAAGCGCGGCACCGAATATCTTGTTGCCGTCGGCGACACCCCGCGCCGTCAACGGCACGATTTCGTCTTCGATCACCTTGAGGAGTCGGGAAAGAAACTCAATTCGATTCCCTGGAAGTTCGAAAGATCCGCGCTTGGTCATGCTGCCTTCTGCTCACATCCCAATCTCACGCTCAGCACATGCCCGCGATCTGCGACCACACAGAGCAAGAGTACATGCAACCCGGAACAGCGCAACGGCTCGGTGGAACAGTGCAGCACGCGCATGGACTGCACCACCCTCGCAAGCAAAGTTCCGGCTGATCCGTCAAATCATCAACACCGTGTCCGGTCGCGCCACCATCTGCTGCGGTGCTTCCCGGCCAGAGCGCATCAAGCGTGAAATTGATGGCGTCGAAAGGTGGCAACCCGACCGGGGCGTCATCCGCAAGAGTGACCAGAAGCGCCGACTGACCGTCGAAAAGCGCAATCCTTCCAGCTTCCTCGCATCGGATTCCACGAACCAGAGATGTGCAACGCGTTCGCGGGCGCTGATCTTTCGCTTCTCGTTCAAATCGATCAGACGGATTGAAGGCGAGAACACCTCGCAGGCCCAGTCGGGCGCAATGGTGCGATATTCCGCATCCGGAAAATCGGGCATCGTTTCGCGCCTTCAACCCGCCAGGTCCGGCACCACGATGTCGTCGCCCCAGATGCAATTCAGGCGCGCCAACAATCCAACAACCGCCAGGACCTCCGCGACTGCGACGGAACGGGGCAACCAGTTCGCCGCCCAAAATCGAATTCGCCCTGGCATACCGCATGGCAAGCCTCTTCTCGATATGAAGCCTGCCCGCCGACAATTCGGCGACCATATGGGGCGGTGCGTCCAGCGCGTCCTGATAGATCGCATCGCGATGCGAGCAGCCCGTCGGTCTCGTCAGGACGCTCAAACCATGCGCCTCCAATGCCATGTGCAGAATGGCCATCTGCCAAACCCTGGCAGCATAATTCCACTACGCTGAACACCTGGCGGATTGGTCCTGCAAGCGCCAATGCAGGGTCGCTTGGACGCGTCGGTGAATACTCCGCTGGCCGGATGCGACGGCATCTCGGCCAAGTTGTGCTGCAACCCGCAAACTTGGCGACCGAGGTTGGCTCCCAGCCATTGGACTTCGCCACGAGATGTCGGGGCGATGTGGTGCTGGACGTCCAATATCTGCAGCACGAATTTGCATCGACCCTGCCGCTGGGCCTGGCCGCATCGCGTCCCCGCGTTCGTCCTGCCAGCGGAGTCAGCGATCCCAGATCGGGGGCGACTGAAGCAAAACCCGTAGCGGACGGACATCACAGTTTGCGGAAGGGCCGGTCCGCCCACAATCGATGACAGGGTCTCGGCTGCCGTCGTCAGAGATTTCGGGCCAGCGGACGGCCTGATCCAAGAGAATGTCTGGCTCATCCGGTTCACGTGACTGCCGGTGATCAGAGGCGGGCTGCGGGGAAATTGGCGCAGAAAGGAGTCGAAACATGACCTTCGTCGCCGAGTGCAACGCTTTGGAGTTCGACGGTCATGGACAAACGCGCCTTGTAATCATCGTTGCTGGCAGGCGAAAAATCCACCCGCTCGGCGGGCTTTCGGGGGATTCGTTTCTGATATGTGTCCGAATTGCGCATTCTGATCCTCCTGCTGCTGTCCGGCACGGCCCATGCGCAGGAACGAAATCTCGGGGTCGTCATTGGCTCGATGCACATCGGCAACGAATCGCTCAATAACTTCAATCCCGTCCTGAGCAACGGAATGCGGAGGGGCGCCGAACCGGCACGGAATGGCATCTTGAGGGCGCTGTCTTCCACAACTGCGACGACGAGGTTTCGCCGTTCGCAATCGTCGGAACTCACAGACACCTCTTCATCCTTGGCCCTGCTAAAATCCGGGGCGGAGTCAGCACCGGCTTCGGATACGACCGAACTCTGGCAGTCGGCCTGAGAGACGATAATGGCATTCCGAAGATTGGCGGAGACCTGCCCCTACCATCAGCCAAGAATTTTGCCCGCTAAGGGGACACCAATTCCCGGTGGACCACGATTCCACCGAGCAGGGACACCACTGCCATCTTGAGTTTCTCATTCGCGCGCAGGTTCTGAGTTGCTGTCGATGAGGTGTCGATTCCGCAATTGTTCGTGCAACGTTCTGGAAAGCTTGGGTTTCGACGCGATCATCTTGCTTAGCTGCACCGGCGTCGAATGCGGTTGCCCAAACCTCGCCTGTGGGAACCAAACCGACGGAGTCTCTTTCGACATCAAATGCCACACGCCAGTCACCTTTCTGTAGCGAATGTCAATCCAAACACCTGCGCGACACTTCAGATGACGGGAAGCCAGACGCCGCTGTGCCACAGGACCCCGAACTCCAGACACACAGGTCATCCCACTGCCAGCGCGTTTGCGATCCGCTGAAGTGCGTCCCCTAGACAGCCGACACCAGTGCAACGATCGAACACGGGTGGCGCTCAAACGACTTCGAGCAGAAGGTCTCGTCGTCGCGTTTGGTGGCCTTATGCATACGCGGATGGAACCTGGCCGCGCCCGCGCCTGCAGCCAGGTGCTATGGCTTGCATGGATATTGCCGCGAAACATCGCGACACGATGCACCTCAGATTCAGCACGTTTTGTTTGCCCGAATCTTGCCGAAAGTTTGCCAGATTGCTGCGCGAGCTGTCGGAATTCAGGCGCGTACCGAATTCATCTCGACACGGAGGCGCGATCGGACCGTGACCGCATCCACGCCCAGTCTCTTTGCGGCGTCCTGCGAAGAGGTCATTCCGGCGGAGTTCCGGGCCGCTGGAACCGCACCAGCCAAACGAGGAATTCAAGGGTGGATGGCGCAATTGCTCCGACCGCGACGTGCATTGCAGTCAGCTCGCGGGCATCCACCGCTTCCTGCTGCGGACAGACATCCGGAACCGCCTTGACCGCTTGCGGTCAACAGAAGGTGCACGCCACCTGCAAGACAGGAAATCCATCCGGCACGGTGCGGACCCGATGCCCGCGCCTGCATCGAGCTGCGCTTCATCACCGATGCTGCTGCAGAGGAACACTGCAGCACCATCGGGGTGGTTTCGCCCCGATTGGCGATCCGCGTTTGCACCCTCGTCGATCAACGCCTTCAAGTATCGGCATCGCCGTCGATCACGGTCGCATGCGATTGGCATTCCGGTTGGGCATGGACGACTTGCGGCCTTGCCGCAAGCAAGAGAGCCAATGCGGCAGGGCAACTCTTGAAGCAGCCTGCAGCTCGATTTCCTCCGCTGCCTTGCCGCAGGCTCGGACTTCCTGCCGGACACGGATTGTACGAGCAGCCGCCGCGTGCCAATCCGGATTCGCGAGCGCTCATGACCTGCGTGCCTGGCCGCTCTCAATTCTGTTCCCTTGTCCAAGCCTGCATTGGTCGCCTGGGCCGAAACCGCGAAATGCCCGATGAATTCCCTACTCTGTCATTGCTCGTCGGATCTCGTCAGGGTCTTTGCCCGACATGTCATCGCGTTCCTCCAGCAGGTCACTGCCGATGCTGTCCGTGACCCTTGACGCCGCGCTTTGGATCGAATCCCGCGCGAGATGGGCATAGCGTGCCGTCGTTTGCACCTGGGTGTGGCCAAGCAGCTTTCCGATCATGGTCAGGCTCTCGCCGAGCGCAAGTGCCCGGGATGCGAAGCTGTGGCGCAGGTCGTGAATGCGCACGTCATCCAGCCCGGCTCGCTCGCGGATACGCTGCCACGGGCGCTGCAGGTCGGCGAGACGGGTGCCGCGCCGACGTCCCCTGATGACCCAGGGATTGCCCTCCTCGCGCGGAATGGCATCAAGCACCGCACGGGCCTCAGGACCCAATGGAACGGCGCGTCCGCCGGTCTTTGCGTCCGGCAGTTCAATGCAGTCCGCCTTCACGCACTCCCACCTGAGGTCGCGGATCTCCGACATTCGGCAGCCCGTGAGCAGCAGCAGCCGGAATGCCGCGACCGCCGACGGCATTTTTTCCTCGAACTCTCGCAACACCTCACCGAGCCGCACCGTCTCCTCTTCCGAAAGAAAGCGCTCGCGCTTTCGCTCCTTGTAGTGGCTGACGTGTCGGCACGGGTTGGAACCGTCCGGCCGCAAGCCCCAGACCTCGGCGAGAGAGAACATCTTCGAGAGCACGCTGAGCGTCCGGTTGGCCTGGTAGGGATGGTCGCGAAGATCGTGATGCAGCGCGGCGACATCCTTGCGCTGCACGTCCAATATCTCCATTTCCCCGATCG
>JAJEGW010000099.1 GCA_022819605.1 Silicimonas sp.
GTCTACCTCCTCCCCCGCAACCTGGAGACGGATCCGGGCATCGACGAGCATGAATGGCAGGAGGACTCGAAGGAACTGAACGGCTATTTCGGGGACGAACCGGGTCGACCCATGGTCTGCCCGGCGGGCACCGTGGTCGCGTTTTCAAGCAGAACCCTCCATCGCTCAGGCCCCAACAGCACCGACAGGCCGCGCCGTGCCTATATCGCGCAATATTCGGTCGAACCGATCCGCAACCCGGAGTCCGGCGAACTCAAGCGCTTCGCCAAGCCTGTCAGGCGTGCCGCCTGACCGTTTCCATGCCGGCAGCCGCATGCGGCAGCATCCGGAACCCGTGCGGAGATCCGGGCTTCGGGCTCAAGGCGGATTCGCTGGTCGTTCGGCATCTGGCCCTCTGCAAGTCATGGCACCTGCCCTGGCCTGGTCAGCGTAACGGGTAGAGCCAGACCCGGTAGTCGTCCACGAGCGCGTGGGCGTGATTGATCTGTTCCTGCGTCATCTTCTTCCGGACCTCTTCAAGGCTGATCGCGGCATCGGGATCGCCGCCGATCGCGCTCAGGACGTACCACATGTAGGCCCGCACGAGATCGGGCGCGGTGAGGCCGGTCCCAACCTCGTAGTACCAGCCAACGCCGGACTGGGCACCGGCGTGACCCTTCATCGCCGCGCGCAGGTACCATTCGAACGCCCGGACCTCGTCCTTCTCGACGCCGAGGCCCAAGGCATACATGACGCCGATCAGCTCCTCGGCCTCGGCGTTGCCCGACCGCGCGGCGGGCCAAAGCGCTGCACGCGCCTCCTCGAAGCGGCCGGCTTCCATCAGGTCACGCGCCTCTTCAAGCTCGGCCGCCGCCGGAATGCTGAACCCGAGCCAGATCAGCGCCGCAATCATGCCGGTCCGGCTTCGACCTCCTGCAAACACGCGTCTCGCATCCATGCCGTTTTTCTCGCCTTCATCTCTTGCGTCGCCCCGCTTGCCGGGGCTGATGCCGCAACCGACCTGCCTGCGCCGCTTTCGGAGGGCGACTTCATCGCGTTCGATTCCGAACAGGCCGCGCTCGGCCGACTCTTATTCTATGACAAGATCCTGTCCGGCAACCAGAACATCTCCTGCGGCACGTGCCATCACCACGATCACGCCTCATCGGACGGCCTGAGCCTCGGGATCGGCGAGGGCGGGGACGGCCTCGGGCCGCTGCGCACCGCCGGAGAAGGCCGTGACCGCATCAGGCGGCGGATCGCCAGGAACTCTCTCGGGCTCTGGAACCTTGGCCACAAGGACATCGCGCTCCTGCTCCATGACGGAAGGCTGAGCCCGTCGCCCCTCTACGGAAACGGATTCAATTCTCCCGCCGAGGAATGGCTGCCGAAGGGGCTGGCCTCGCTGCTGGCTGCGCAGGCCCTGTTGCCGCTGGCCTCGGCCGCCGAAATGGCGGGCGATCCCGGCGAGAACGAGGTCGCCGGTGCCATCATCGACCGAATCGACAAGGGCTGGCCCATCCTTGCCAAGCGCGTGCGCACGATTCCGGAATACGGCGAGTTGTTCGTCGCCGCGTTCGATCACGTCGAGCGCCCCGAGGACGTGAGCATCGTCGAGATCGCCAACGCGATCGCCGCCTTCATCGGCACCGAGTTCCGCAATCACGACAGTCCCTTCGACCGCCATCTTGCCGGCGACGCGACGGCGCTCAAGCCTGCAGAGAGGCGCGGCATGGAGCTGTTCTTCGGCGAGGCCGGCTGTTCGGGCTGTCATTCGGGGCCGCTCCTGTCCGACCAGTCCTTCCATGCGCTTGGCCTGCCGGCCTTCGGCCCCGGTCGCAAGCGCATTTGGGATCCGATGCCGCGCGACGTTGGCCGAATGGGCGAGAGCGACGAGTTGCGGGATGCCTACCGGTTCCGCACGCCGTTCCTGCGCAACGTCGCGTTGACGGCGCCCTACGGCCATAACGGCGCGATGCCGACGCTCGAGGACGTGGTTCGCCACCATCTCGACCCGGCGGCAAGCCGCGCCAGGTGGACACCGGCAATGGCGGCCCTGCCGCCGGCGCCGTGGCTCGCGGACATCGATTTCGTGATCCAGTCGGACGTCCTGGAAATGGCGCGCCAGGAGCGGGCGATGGACATTTCGCTGCCGCCTCTCTCGAACGAGGACGTCGAGGAGCTCGTGGCCTTCCTGAATGCGCTCACCGGCGAAACCGCTGACCAGCGACCGCTCGGGCGCCCGGAGCGCGTGCCGAGCGGCCTGCCCGTCGACTGAATGCCTGAACCCGGATCGCGAACCGATACTGTCGGGTTCCGAGCATTGCACGCATCGCAATGACGAAACCCGGCCAGAACCCTGCCCGAACCGGCAACGACGGAATTCCGGACATGGGGCGCGGGCCCGCTGTACTGGAGGCCGACGGCCTTTGACGTCACGGGCGGGTCGCGCTAATTGAAGACCGCCCTTGGGGGGCTGCACCACAGGCAAGCAACGTGCTTGTCCGGGAGAGCATGCGGCCCGGGCGATGCCTGCCGCCTTGCGGCGGCGGAAACTGCAAGCGGCCGCGACGGGCCATGAGAATGCGTGGGGAAGTCCAGTGAGCGAACCTGACACCGAAGCCATGACCCTTCATCCCGACGACGAATTCGCGATCACGCTCGGAATCGAGGAGGAGTTCTTCCTTGTCGATCCCAGGACCCGCGACCTGATCGTCGACCCGGATGTCGGGATATTCGAGGCCAGCGAGAAAGCCAGCGGCGCCCACAAGATCGTCCGCGAGTTCCTGCGCGCCCAGATTGAATCCAACACGCGCGTCTGCAATTCCGTTGCCTTGCTGCGGCAGGCCCTGCGCGAAACCCGCGGCACGATCATCGATGCGGCGGAACGGCACGGCGCGGCGCTCCTCGCCGCTTCCACGCATCCCTTTGCGTCGCAGACGGAACAGATGACAACGCCCAGGAAGCGCTACGAGACCTTCGCGAGCAGGTTCCAGGAAAACGTGCGCCAGTTCCTGATCGGGGGCATGCACATCCACGCAGGGTTCGGGGACGCGGATTCCCGGATCCGGATCATGACGGTGCTCCGCAACTACCTGCCCCTGCTGCATGCCCTGTCGACCTCCTCGCCCTTCAGCCAGGGCCGAATGACCGGGTTCAAGTCCTGGCGACTGACCTTGATGGGCGGCCTGCCTCGCACCGGAATACCTGGGCCGCTGCACTCCTGGGACGAATACGACGATCTGCTCGGCGAGTACCAGCGCATGAAGTTCATCGAGGACGGCAGCGAGCTGTGGTGGGACATTCGTCCCTCGCATGCCTTTCCGACCATCGAGCTTCGGATTTGCGACGTCTGCACCCGCATCGAGGACGCGGTCTGCATCTCGGCCTTGTACGCCTCGCTCATCCGGATGCTCATGCGCCTGGACAAGGAGGGCAAGCTGCCGCTCGAGGACCATACCGAGATAATTTCCGAAAACCGCTGGGTCGCGCAGCGCTACGGCGTGCTGGCGAATTTCGGCGATTCCCGCCGCCTGAGCGGTCGCACGGACATCGAGGACCTGGTTACCGAACTTCTCGACGACGTGGCGGAAGACGCGCAGGCGCTCCGTTGCGAGGTGGAAATACGTCGCGCGCTCGACATCGTGCGCGAGGGCACGTCCGCCGACCGGCAGGTGGATCTCTTCCGGCTCCGACGCGTCGAGGGAGACAGCGACGCGGAGGCGCTCCACAAGGTCGTTGACCAGGGCATCGCCGACACGCGCGAAGGCATCTGAACTCGGATTTGCCGGGCGTTCGCGACCGCCTTCCGCATGGAGACTTCACGGCCAGCGCCTGGCCCAAGAACTCCGCACGCGTGGCCTCATGCCTGTCGCAAGGCTCTCGGCGACTGCGCCTCGCGCGGGAATCGTCGCGGCTTGCACCTCGAGCGGAATAGTCGCGCGCTGAACGCGTCGCACGGCTTCTCCGGTCAGTTGACAGGTCGTCGCCGGACCTTCCTTGCGGCGTCCGCGCATGTCCGCACAGTGACAGGTGCTCGGGACCACGCCGGGCCAAACAACCGGATTTGACATCGCCGCCCGGGCCTGGCCGGAACAAGTTGCCCCTCGGAAATCTGCCGACGTGAAACGCCGAACCTGGCCAGCGCCGTTCAGCGCGGACCGCCCTCGCCGTCGGCATGGCACGGGCAGCGTCGGCTCGCCCGCACCTGCTTCACGGCGCGGGGCTTGCCTATCCCTGCTTGCCCGCTTCCCGCACGTCCTCGAGCGTGCGCAGCCCTGTCTGCGGCGCCTGGACCAGGACGGCCATGTTGCCCGGCTTGTGCTCGTTCCTGCGCATCTTCACGTGCGCGGCGGGGATGTCGCTCCACGGGAAGACCTCCGACATGCACGGGTCGAGGCGGCGATCGACCATCAGCTTGTTGGCGGCCGCGGCCTGCTGGAGGTGGGCGAAATGGCTACCCTGGATGCGCTTCTGGTGCATCCAGACATATCGCGCGTCCATCGTCAGGTTGTAGCCCGTGGTTCCCGCGCAAATGACGACCATGCCGCCCTTCTTTACCACGAAGGTCGAGACCGGGAACGTGGCTTCGCCCGGGTGCTCGAAGACGATGTCGACACTGACGCCCTTGCCGGTGATGTCCCAGATGGCCTTGCCGAACCGGCGGACCTCCTTGAACCACTCTCCGTATTCCGGCGAGTTCACGACCGGCAGCTGCCCCCAGCAGTCGAACTCCTTGCGGTTGATCACGCCCTTCGCGCCAAGGCTCATGACGAAATCGCGCTTGTCCTCGTCGCTGATCACGCCGATCGCGTTGCCTCCAGCGGTGTTGACGAGCTGGATCGCGTAGGATCCGAGACCGCCGCTGGCACCCCATACCAGCACGTTCTGCCCAGGCTTCAGCTCGTGCGGGTGATGGCCGAAGAGCATCCTGTAGGCCGTGGCCAACGTCAGCGTGTAGCACGCGCTCTCTTCCCACGTCAGGTGCTTTGGACGAGGCATCAGCTGCTGCGCCTGGACCGTCGTGAATTGGGCGAACGAGCCGTCCGGGGTCTCGTATCCCCAGATCCGCTGGCTCGGGGAGTACATCGGGTCGCCGCCGTTGCAATGCTCGTCGTCACCGTCGTCCTGGTTGCAGTGGATGACGACCTCGTCGCCGACCTTCCAGTTCCTGACGCGGTCCCCGACGGCCCAGACGATGCCCGACGCGTCAGAGCCGGCAATGTGGTAGTCGGCGCCGTGAACATCGAAGGGGCTGATCGGAACGCCGAGGCCGGCCCAGACGCCGTTGTAGTTGACGCCGGCGGCCATCACGAGAACGACGACCTCATTGCTGCCGGGCTTGCGGACGTCGACCGTTTCCAGCTGGAACGACTGGTCCGGTTCGCCATGCCGCTCGCGGCGTATCGCCCATGCATGCATCTTGGCGGGCACGTGGCCCAAGGGGGGAATCTCTCCCAGGTCGTAGAGATCCTTGACCGTTCCTGATGCCGTATCTGCCTTCATCTTGTCCAAAGCCATCCCGACTTGCTCCTTCCACGTGACGCCGCAATGCAGAACCACAATTCAAGCCTTAAGTCAATCGCTCCTTTGCGCAACATTTTATATGTTGGAATCTCCAAATTGAAACTTTATTACTCAAATCCACGCCACAAAGTCAGATTCGGGACGATCTCATGTCCTGAAGTCGTTGCTAGGCGGATGGTGCCAGACCCTGAATTCCGCTGCCACGCCCGGTTCACGCTGCAACGCGGCGTATTGACAGCGGCATTATATTACGGTTTATATGCAGATGCCGCAACTTTGTTGCTCTATGGGGGCACCCATGACCGCTGACAGACCCTGGCTCTTCAGGACATATGCCGGGCATTCGACGGCCCAGGCCTCGAACGCGCTCTTCCGCGAAAACCTCTCAAGGGGCCAGACAGGCCTTTCGGTCGCCTTCGACCTGCCGACGCAGACGGGCTATGACAGCGACCACGAGCTGGCGCAGGGAGAGGTGGGCAAGGTGGGCGTGCCGATCTCGCACCTGGGCGACATGCGGCTTCTCTTCGACGGGATTCCGCTGGAAGGGATGAACACGTCGATGACGATCAACGCCACGGCGCCGTGGCTGCTCGCCCTCTACATCGCCGCTGCAGAGGAACAAGGCGCGGACACGGCTAGGCTCAAGGGCACGGTCCAGAATGACATCATCAAGGAATATCTTTCGCGCGGCACCTATATCTGTCCGCCGGCATCCAGCCTTCGCATGGTCACCGACGTCGCGGCCTACACGGGCAAGCACATGCCCGGGTGGAACCCGGTGAACGTCTGTTCCTACCATCTGCAGGAGGCAGGCGCGACGCCCGAACTGGAACTTGCCTACGCGCTGGCCACCGCGCAGGCCGTGCTCGACGACCTCAGGGCCAAGGTGCCGGCGGAGGACTTTCCTGCCATGGTCGGGCGCATCTCCTACTTCGTGAATGCCGGCATCCGCTTCGTGACCGAGATGTGCAAGATGCGCGCCTTCTCGGAACTCTGGGACGAGATCTGCCGCGAACGCTACGGGGTCGAGAATCCGAAGTACCGGCGCTTCCGCTACGGCGTCCAGGTCAACTCGCTCGGCCTGACGGAACAGCAGCCCGAGAACAACGTCTATCGCATCCTCCTGGAAATGCTCGCGGTCACGCTGTCGCGGAACGCCCGCGCCCGCGCGGTGCAGCTGCCTGCCTGGAACGAGGCGCTCGGACTGCCGCGTCCCTGGGACCAGCAATGGTCGCTGCGCATGCAGCAGATTCTCGCCTACGAGACAGACCTTCTGGAGTTCGGCGACCTGTTCGACGGCAACCCGGTCGTCGAGGCGAAGGTCGAGGCACTGAAGGACTGCGCCCGGAACAAGCTGGCCCACATCGATGCCGCGGGCGGTGCCGTCGAGGCCATAGAGTACATGAAGTCGCGACTGGTCATCTCGAACTCGGAACGGATTGCCAGGGTCGAGTCCGGCGAGACCGTCGTCGTTGGCGTCAACAAGTACGAGAACGGCGAAGTGTCTCCCCTGCCGTCCGGAGCCGAAGCCATCACCGTGATCGACTGCAGCGCCGAGGCGGAGCAGACGGCGCGCCTCGAAGCCTGGCGCAGGGATCGCGGCGACGCGGCCGTGACGGAAGCGCTCGAGGAACTGCGCGCCGCGTGCGCGTCTGACCGGAACGTCATGCCCGCCTCCATCAAGGCCGCCAAGGCTGGCGCCACGACGGGGGAGTGGGGAGATGTCGTCCGCGCGGCCTTCGGCCAGTACCGCGCCCCGACCGGAGTCTCGATTTCGCCGTCCAACCGAACCGAGGGGCTTGACGAAATTAGGCAGGCCGTCGACGCGGTGTCCGCTAGGCTTGGCGAACGCCTGAAGTTCCTAGTGGGCAAGCCCGGACTCGACGGACATTCGAATGGGGCCGAGCAGATCGCCGTCCGAGCCCGGGACGTCGGCATGAACATAACCTATGAAGGCATTCGCCTCACCCCGTCGGAAATCGTTGCCGCAGCAAAGGAGTCCGGCGCCCATGTCATCGGCCTGTCGATCCTGTCCGGATCCCACCTGCAGCTGATCAAGGAGACCCTCGTGGAGTTGCGCTGCGCCGGTCTCGACCACGTGCCGGTGGTCGTGGGCGGCATCATTCCCGACGGCGACGCGGCGCAGCTTCGCGCCATGGGCGTCGCGCGGGTCTACACGCCACGGGATTTCGAGTTGAACCGGATCATGCTCGACATCGTGGAGCTTGCCGACCGGCAGGCGGTCGCGGCCGAGTAGGCAAAACCTCACCGCACCCTAGCGGACGGTCGTCCCGGACGGCATCGGTCTGCAATTTGCCGACCATGTGCCATGCGTCAGTCATGTCCTTCTGATTCCGGCTGAAACCGCCCCACGAGGGCGATTGCACACGGACGCGATTTGGCGGAACTTGCCGCCAGGACAGCAGCAGACAGGAGTCCGCGACATGACCATCCACATCGGCGCCAAGCCCGGAGACATCGCCGAAACCGTTCTCCTGCCGGGCGATCCCCTGCGTGCCAAGTGGGCGGCGGAGAAGTTTCTCGATGATCCGAAACTGGTCAACGAAGTGCGGGGCATGCTGGGTTACACGGGAACGTGGAACGGTAACCTGGTCACGATCCACGGCTCGGGCATGGGAATGCCGTCATTGTCGATCTACACCAACGAGCTCATCCGCGACTACGGCGCCAAGACGCTGATCCGCATCGGGTCCTGCGGCAGCATGCAGGCGCACGTGAAGCTCCGCGACATCGTCATCGCGATGACCGCTTCCTCGATGGTGACGCCGTCCAGGGGGATGTTTCGGGAGCTGAATTTCGCGCCTTGCGCCGACTGGGCGCTTCTCCGTGCTGCCGTGCAGGCCGCCGAAAGGACAGAGGCGCCAACGCATGTCGGCGGCATCTACTCGTCAAACACATTCTACGACGAACGTCCCGACCTGAACGAGCAGATGACCCGACACGGCATACTGGCCGTCGAGATGGAGGCGGCGGAGCTTTATACGGTCGCATTGCGGCATGAAGCGCGGGCGCTCGCAGTCCTGACTGTCTCCGATCACCTGCAGACTGGCGAGGCGCTGGACTCAGAGAGTCGAGAAAGTTCGTTTGGCGACATGGTCCGAATCGCACTTGAGGCGGCGCATTCCGGCTTGCGCCGTGTCCCCAAAAAGCGAGGAACGTTGGGATTCCGAAGCGCGTCCTGTGCCCATCAAAAAGTCACTTGATCCTGCGGGATCCATCTTTCGGTGCGCCAGAAATTGCGTCACCTGAAACCATGGATCTTCCAATCTGAGGGCGTGCGCTTGCCAAGCTTTTAGGCGAGAAGCTGCCTGTTAGATCGCCCTTCGCGCAGTACGCTACGTGTACGAATTGCACGACGCGTCATTTTCCCCGTCATCCGTCTGCGGTTGCCTTCGTAGCCAGCGCCCAGCACCACTGCCACTCGCTCCCGGCAGCGTTTCGCTGCGAGATGGCTGGCTGTCAACCGGAGACTAGCACCCACAATGCAACGCGCACATAACAAATGCCCTTCCGACTTCAAGAACAGCCGGAACTCACAGGGTTTCGTGCACTAAGCGGTCGCGCACCACCGTACAATTCGCACACCACCCGCACCTACATCAAATAATTCCCTATGAAATTGACAGCACAGCCGAACTACACTGTCAAATACCAGGATTTTCGCCCGCACCCTTTTTAACTTCTGGACACACCGAAAAAAACTGACATGAAACACAGTGCGCCCCCAAATTGGCTGGAAATGCCTCCGACGTATAAACACTTCTCGCCCACCGAAACAAAGCCAGTTCCACGTTTTGCACGTCACCTATCGTCATCAAAAACCGCTCTTCCTTACCTGAGAGAAGCGAAATTTCTCGGACGATGACAGACGGCAGACCAAGCTCCTGCATAACTGCCGCGCCATAGCCTGCAACCTGAAGTCGATCCGGGAGTCTTACATTACTCATCGGCCTCCAATCAAATGTCTTATAGTCAATGACTTCGATACTACCGCTCAAGTCGACAGAAATACGGTCAACACGTCCAAAGTAGTTGGCACAATCAACTAACTTCATCTGAATCCGCTTCTCGACTGCGATCGTCCTCAACTTTTCATTCTGAAATACCACATCATAATGAAAAGCGAGAGCGTGCTCACCCACACTAAATACGGTCTCCAAGATTTCAGAAGATAACCGACTTGGTTTACTCTCCATTAGCCGCCGTTTGAACCACTGAACTACCTCCCGCTTCGACGAAACGCAGCTATACGTGCCGTACATCCACGCAAGCGTTTCATGGAGAACCCGACCCAAGAACATGCTCCTTGGCTCCGATATATCGCTTGGGTCTTGCATATACTTTAGCTCATGTGACAGAGGACAAATCTGCATTGCTGCCAACTTCGAGAACGAAAGATCTTTCCAAATTTGCGGTGATATTTGCGTTGCAACTCTTTCTCTCAATCTCAACCATATTTGAAGAATTCTCTCGGCGATTTCGTTCGGACACGATTTTTCGGCGGAAATTGTATGATCCACAGGCACCAAGCGAAGCTTCGTTTCCGTCCGCCGCAACTCCGACGCCCACGACCTACCACTACGCGGCCTCCCGAGCGGGTCCCGTCGAATTACGCGTTCTAAAGCAGTTTCTAGGTGACATTCCAATAAAACTACGTAGCACCTAATTCCGCGCGAACGGATCCCCTCTATAACCCCCTCAAAATCTCGCGACGTACCTGTGCATTCGAGTACCGACGCCTTCCCCCCCACCTCCGATACTACTTCTTCAGCAATGGAATACGACCTCTTCGCATAAACACTTCGACGCCGAAACTCCTCTAAGTGTATATGTCTTGCACCCGCCAGTTTGACCAAATGTCGGGCGACCTCCGACTTTCCAGCGCCAACTTGGCCAACTAAAATCAGTACTCCTAGGTCGCTATACATTGTTTCCGTTCACTCAGATTTTCTCGAAGTCTTTGGACTTCGTGATCCGATGACACGCTCAAGCGTGTCGTTGAATAGGCGATCGGAATATCCAGCCACAAAACTAAATAAGACTAGCAAAAAGAAATGATCAGCTGCATCGTCAGGCACAACTATACGAAAGAACCCGGAAAGCAACGCGGCAACAATGAAGATTGCCGCAACAGCCCCTAAACAAGCACGCGCAACCATGTCGTGCTTCAATGTCAGTTCATAGTCGTAGCGCGCGCGTTCCCTCCTGAAAGTAGTAAGGCGACTGAAGACTGCCGCCATACCCCCTGACACCGCGCAAGAAATAATCGTGAGCACCGAGATAAGCGGGGCGGGAACATGAAATTCAATGAAGGCGTAACACGAGATCAACGTAACGAGGAGGCCCAAGATCAGGAAGATACCAAATCTATTTATCGCCGCCGTTACCTCTGCCTTCTCGTTCGTCAAGCGATTGTACCTGGCCGCCGACTCTTGCAACTCCAGAGTTAGTTGACGCAGCTTTTGCCGTGCAATTTCTTGATCGTGTTCAACGTGGCCATTCGAGAACATCTGACTCATGTCACGTTGCCAACTAACTTTCCTTTCGATGCCAAATCGGTACAAGTTTTCCCGGAGCCTGAGCCAAGTTGAATAAAGCAATGACTCTGACTTCACCATACAGAGCATGGCTTCAATTTCGTGGATCACGAGAAGACGCTTCGCTTGGTCCTTCTCCGCCCGGAGGTCGCTGAATGCTCTCTCAACCTCTTTCAATCGCTCTTGCGAAACTTCCGTGTCCTCAGTCGAGCGTCGTGCCTCTACAATCTCTCTGCCAATACGCAATAGGCGAGCTTCCAGCTCCAGATCGTCTCGACCCCGGTTTTTCTTCCACGAAATCATTACCGCGCACTTGCGACATATGGGAGGATTGCGGCCCTAATGCTGGAATTAAATGACGAGCTCGCAGGTTCCGGATTGTCGATCCGTCCGCTTCGTCGCCATTGAAATTCGCTTGCATTCCCAGAACCATCCTCGCCTTCATAAATCGACATGTAACTTGCGTCATCATGTCGCACAGCATGACCCCTAGAATGCTCCAGATTCCCCCGCTCGATCCGATGAAGTTTCGCAGCAAGACGACGAGCCATCGGTGAAGGTGACTCATGGCTCAACAAGAATAGCTGCCGCGATACCGACGAATTGTTTCGGGCACTGTTGAATAACAAGCACGCTTCCAGAAGTACCCGTGAATAGGGGTGCAGCGCTGCATGCCGTGACGTAGAGAAAGAACGCAAAGGTGAAATATCAAGCCTGTGATTAGAAAGGGCAACAAGAAGTAGTGCCTTGAGTATGGTAATCGATTGACTGTCGGTAGGCGCTCGAGAAAGTTGCTTGATTGCAAGATCTATGGTGCCTTGATGCCAGCCAACGGTGTGAAGGTACATTAGAACTTGTTTTTCAATCATTGGGTATAGATTAAGATCTGTGAATGCACTGTTCACAAGTCTGCGTGATCTCAATTTTGTTGCTAGCGTGTAAATCCTTTTCCACAATCTGGAATGTTCGATTGAATCTTCCTTTTTTGATTCCACAAGTTTACTTATCGCATTATGGTTGGAACTTGATAATTCACCATGTGTAGAAATCATCATTAAGCTATCTAATGTTCTGTGATCAAATGTCATCATATGACGATCATACTCAACAATAGAAGTCATTGTTTGAGTCTTTTTCAGATTCAACTCTAATCCCAATGGAGAAAGTGACGTGTTAAGAGCCTCCAATGCGTAGCCTTCTGCGTGTGGTTCAACAGCAATAAAGAAGTCATCAACCCACCTAATGAAGCTTTCAATATTTGGATCTTGAGATAACTTTTCATCAACGGGTTGTAGCATAAGATCAGCAAGTAGCCAAAAAATGGTGTCCTGCGCAATTGGAATACCAAAGCGAGTGAATCCATTTTGATCTTTAGTTCCATTAATTTCATCAATTTTCTGAATAGTAACTTCGACATCCTTGCTCAACACCCCTGAATCTCTCAAACAATTTTCTATATCGGATAATTTTATCGAAGAAAAGTAATCTCGTACGTCCGCCAAAATTACAGACTTCCCCTCTACCAACTTGTGTCGGATCCAGTTTGTCTTTCGTTCCTGCCAGAGGTCATACGAGTCAAAATGCGGGTGGTCGAGGTTCAGTGCAAGCGCGGAAATTGATCGTGGGATAGGGAGAACAATTTTGGCTAATCGTTGCGCTAGCATATGGAGACGAACGGAAGAAAAAAGATCGAGAACGAGTTCTAGCCGAGTTCCGCCACTTTGTTTCGGTCGCGTAACAAATTCCACTTCCAACGGACCGTCCTGGGCAAATCTAGGTGCTCTCAGGCTGTCGCCTAGATTTAGGAAAGAGAATGGGTCGAATAGCAGGCTGCCGTCTCTCCACTCTCGGCAAGCGGAGAGTGCTGTGAGGAAGTCTGAATTTACTTCGGTTCGTATGGCATTGGCGTGGTTGTCGGACATAGCAGTGTAGCGCAATTTCACCAGGCCAAGCGTAGGGGCGATTGTTGGAAGTGTCTAGAGCGTGTCCGGTCTAGTTGGAGCCATATCCGGCATTCCTGAGGTAATTCGCACATTCTTGTGGTTCAATGTCCTAGAGAACTTCGCCGACGGCGCGCCAGAGCGTTTCCCGGGACCGAGTGGCGGCGTTCCGCAGTCGATGCTTGATCTTGGCGAACGCTTGCTCGATCGGGTTCAGGTCCGGGCTGTACGGCGGCAGGAAGAGCACGTGCGCGCCAGCCGCACGGATCGCCCGGAGGACGCTCGGATTCTTGTGACAGGCCAGGTTGTCCATCACGACCAGATCGCCCGTACACAGCGTCGGGACCAGCTCCCGCGTCACCCAGGTCAGGAAGACCTCGCCGTTGACCGGGCCGTCGAACACCCAGGGCGCATCGATCCGGTCGTGACGCAGCGCGGCGATGAAGGTCGACGTGTTCCAGTGGCCGAACGGGGCCGGTCCGGGCAGGCGCTCGCCTTTCGGACCCCAGCCCCTGAGCGGCGCCATGTTCGTCTTCACGCAGGTCTCGTCCAGGAAGACAAGGCGCTCCGGGCCGATCCGGCCCTGATGGCGCATCCAGCGCTCCCGCCGGCGCTTCACGTCTGGTCGTTCCCACTCGTCGGCGACGCGCGTCATCTTCTTGAAGCTGAGCCCGCAGCGCTTGAGGAACCTCCACACCGCGTCCCTGCCGACCGCGAGGCCGAGAAGCGCGTTCACGCGGCGCGCCAGCTCCCTGATCGTGATCCCGAGACGCGCCCGAACCTGCTCCCGGATCCACGCCCCGTGGGGCTCGAGGGCGGACCTGAGGTAGCCGCCGATCCTTGCCGGGCCCACGGACCCGGACCTCGAGTAGGCCCGGTTCCACTTCCCGGCGGTGGACGGTGCGATGTCGAAGCTGGCGGCAACGGCGCGGCAGGTTGCGCCGGCTTGCATGGCTGCAATGACGCGCATGCGAAGATCGATGGAGTAGGCTCTGGGCATTTCGGGGGTCTCCTGATTGCGACGCACGCATCGAATCAGACCTCCGCCCGAAAGGGCATCCTCAATGATTCCAACTAGGTCGGACACGCTCTAATACAACAGATGCGCATCTTTTCGAAGGGAGATTCTTTCAGTTTTCGCTTCGGCAGACGGACGGAATGAGCATTGCGAAATGGTCGGGTTCGCTTTTGGCGTGGGAAAAGGATCTCGCACTCCGGGGATGCCACCGGTCAGCCGTAGCTGGCCAAGCGCCCACCGCCCTCAACGCACTCGATCCCGGCAATGCACTCTACGTATGCGACAAGCTCGATCGCCGCGTCGGATACGGGGACAATCCCATCAGTCGCTGAGGAGATACTGGGTCGCAAGTGCCCGTGTTATCGCTTCGCCGCGTCCAGAAAGGCACTGGATGTCCTCCTGCGACATTACGGAAAAATCGGTTGGGTAGTGGACAACTTCCTCCCGGTCCACCCAGTTGGCGGGTTTGAGAGGCACGCGGCGGTCGACTTGACCGAGAGCAGCATAGACGAAGGCGTCGATCTGGCCGGTCCTCGCATAGTCGTGCAGTCGAGCCTTTGTGGCGTCCTGGACCTTGCGCATGATCGCGGAGATGACCTGGGTCATTCGCATTGGCCAGCTGCTTGGCACGATTTCACCGCTAAATTGTCCAGCCCCGGCATCGCTCGCTATGATGATGTCGGGGTTATGAGAGATGACGCTGAACCTGGCGTCGCGCCCAGGCTCCATAACGCTCACACCCAAGTTCTCGAAGACACCACCGTCGGTGACGATGATGCGATGCGTCTTGGTCTCGCCGTTGCGTTCGAATGGGCGCATCCAATCGAATGGTGGGAGGAACGGCGGATAGGCGGCCGAAGCGGTAACGGCGTCGGCGACGCGGAGTTCGCTCGCTGGGGCGTAGCCGTGCCTCCAGTCACCGAAGCATTCGTTGCTCATACGAAACGCGGTGCCGGTCCGCAACTCGCACGCGTTGAAAACGATGGACTTGCCCTGGCGCGTCGGGGCGTCGCAGTTCTGGGTGCCGACTACTTCAGCCATGGCGTCAGCGACGACGTGTGTGCGCGAATAGCGCCTACGGAACGGCCAGTAGAATCGCGAAATGGCTTTGGCGGTGGGGCGGAGGGCAGGGAAGAGCGACGCGGTGAAACTCGCGACGGCCGCCACTGTATCGATCACCAAGGAAGGCAGGGCAACTGTGAAGAAGTTCAGCGCGAGTAATACGACGCGTGGGGGATGGAGCAGATTCTTCAGGGCAGGTCGCACCAGACCGCGGCGGAGAAACGCGACGGCGTTCCGGTCGATATCGGTGAAGGGCGCGTCGGAATAGCCGAGCAGACCGGTCATGACCGATCCGCCCGAGACGCCCGAGACGATGTCGACTTCCTGGAGGAGGTTGAGGTCTTCGAGGGCACGCAGCGTGCCGAGGTGAAAGGCGACGGCTCGCGATCCGCCTCCCGACAGGGCGAGTCCGATGGCCTTGTTGAACGGGGCGACGGGAGGGGGAATTGTCACGCCGCCGCGGACCTCGATTTCCATGCCCATCCCGGAGCGCTGTGCGGCCAATTCGCGTTTCTCGAACGCGTAAGCGCCGACTTCCGGCTGCTCCTCGCTGGCATGGCCGACGATCACCATCAATTGATGCGCGCTGTCTTCGGACGCCGCGGCGAAGATCGCGCCGATTCCTGCGTAGTCCGTCGGACTCGGCTCGGCGATGCTGACGGGGTGAGAGTGCCAGGTTCCTACGTATCGGACGATGCGATGGGTACGCTTTTCGTAGTCCTCGCAAAGTTCTTTCGTGCCCTGGGTTCCACAGACAAAGGTAACCGTTCGGTCCTAGAGTGATGGCGGGACAGCTGCCCGCTTGTCAAGTTGTCGGCGCGGAACTCGCTCTGGCTGCGCCCGGGCAGGATTCTACCGGTTGAGGGTGCGCTTCCAGTCCCGCCTCAACGGGCAGAGCC
>JAJEGW010000175.1 GCA_022819605.1 Silicimonas sp.
CGGCGATGCCATCCTGCCGGCATCGACAGAACTGGCGCGGCTCAGGTTCACACTTCCCGCAATCAGGAAGTGAGCCATTGGGGCGCCAACGCTGCCGACAATGGACCAGTTCGTGAAGTCGGCAGCGTTGAAGGCTGTCGAAAGCCCCGTCTGTGCGTTTGGCCACACGCTCGTCACCATGCGGGCAAGCGTCGACTTTGCTCTCGTGACAGAGCCGTCGCTGCGCGGGGGTGGGTGCCAAATGCCCCTATGTTGCCCCCTTTGCACATCCCTTATCTATGCAGTCGCGCTCTCGGCGGACTATCCGCCTGCCTGCAAAGGCACTTCATCCCGTTCATTCCGGGCTCCCTCTGAATGGAGCTGCTTTTGTGCCGACACAAGGGGGCATCCTCGTCCGGAAAACAGGCGGGAATTCGCCACCTCCGGAAGGAGGGCAATCGAAATGACGACCACAGGCTTGAGGCGGGACTCGCCGCGCTTGCCCTCTGCGCATGCAAGCTGATTCCTTCGCCGGGCGCGCTGGATGCCGTCACACCGCCAGGGAACCGGGTGCCGACCAGCATTTCTGCCACAAGCCGTGTGCTGCAGGGCCTTCGCTGGCGTGTCCGGCAAACTGCTTGTCGCAAGGGCGGTAGCGCCTCGGTGACGAAGGCCCGGATACGATCTTCACGAGGCAACAGCTTGTCAACAATTTAATGCGGATTGCGTGTTTCGCGGAGTTCGCCAAGACGGAAGACGGAAGACCGCTTGACCATCTGCGGCTGCACTGTATGAATGTGCCGTGCGCATCTCCGCACCAGTCCCCATGATGTTGCGGGCGTGAAGCCGGGAACTCCAGTTCCCGGCTTTCGTGTATCGGGGCGTTTCCAGTTCAAGATCTATGCACGCTGCAAGCCTCGACAGACGCGCCGGGATAGTGCAGAAGAACGACGCCCCGTCAGGCGAAGCCGACAGGGCGTTAAGTTCATGGAGAGAACGCTTTCGGTTCAGCCTCAGCGGAAGGATTTGTCATGTCAACAGTGGACTTCTCGAACTTCTTTCCGGCTGTGCCGCCCGTTGAATACAAGTGCGAACTGGTCGATCCGGAGACCGGAGAGCGCGTCGACGTGACGCCCCCGGCCTATCGCGATCAGGGATCGGGAAAGGACAGAACGTTTTTGATGCGACCTTCTGAGTCAGTCTGAACCCGCGAAAGGGCCGCCTCGCCCTCGCCGCCGCCGTTCTTGGCCGTGACCTGGACAACGTATTCCGTGTCTGGCTTCAGGTCGCTGAAGGTGCAGTTCTGGATCGGAGCTTCAAACCCGACGCTCCATTCGTCGCTCCCGCTTTCGCGTATCTTCCATTCGTAGATGAAACTTGGGCCGATGAACGCCGTCACGATCTTCTTTTCGAGCGGTAGCGTGATCGACCAATGCTTGCCGTCCCACTCGATTTTCGGATCTTGCGCCATGGCCATGGATGAATCCCCAAATCAAAATGCAGACGCGGCCCCGTCTTTTCGTCGTTGCACCGGACGCGGGGCCGCGTGGGTCGCGGCAATAATGCCGACATGGCGTGTGCCACCCTAGCCGCGACCCGAGCCGACTTGTCACGCCGATGTCTCCGGGTCAAGCAGCCTCCGCCGCAACAGTCACTCACATGGGAAAGTGTAGAAGACATGATCGTCGCGCTCGCCGAACCGGTATCGATCGCGCACGGCTCGATTCCAATTGGCGCAGCGCTGAGCGGCCAATTGCATGACTTCGTCCATCGGAATCTCACTGAAGTCGGTCTCGTATCCAACCCCGACCGTCACCGCCGCCCGGTTGGTTGCCGACATCGCGTTGCTTTCCGCAACACGATGATTGAGACGGAGAAGTTGCCGAAATTCATGAGGTCGGCCCGCGCTTCGGGCAGAATTACCGGAAGCGTCACAACCAGGACTTGCCGACGCAATAGGCGCGCAGTTTAGCGACCACCTGATCAAATTGGTGCGATTGTGCGCTGCAGTCGCATCTGGTGGCTTGCCTGCGGCTCGTGATCGAAATTGCGCGCCGGCAAGTGGATTCAAACCGAAGGAAGGAAGTCATGTTGACAATGATCAAACGCCGAACGCGTGTCGGACTGACGAACATGGCGACAGCAACGATCCTGTCGCTGGCGGGTGTTTCTGCGGCTCTGGCGGACACGGACATGGCCGAGCGGTGGTGGAACACGCTGAACCCCGAACAGATGGTGGCTGCGCTCTTCGGCGACCAGGCGACGGAAGCCCAGGCAATGGCTGCCAAGAAGATGCATATGGATCTCGACGACGAGACAAAGGGGCTTGTCGACGCAGCCCCCCCGAAAATCTACGGAGAGGGCGGTTTCAACAGCGTGGGAGCCTGGTGGGAATCCCTGGACTGCAGGCTGATGCGCGTTGCCGCAGGCGACGGCATTGCAGCCCACCCGGCGAGCCCGTTCAGTGCACACTATCCGGGATCAGGCGCTGAGAAGATCATGGACGAAGCATCCATCGACTGGGTGGGCACGGTGGGTCAGGCGCTGCTGAACCGGAACGATCCCGGCCAGTATCCGGAATGGACAAGAGGAATGACGGGGAATTCCGTCAGCACGTGGCCGATTTGGCGGGCCAATGGCAGTTGTCGACGCAAACGCCTAGCCTTGAAATTGTGCCAGCCCCGGACGTCCCGTGACGTCTGGTGCCAGACGACGGTCCTTATGGCGTGTGCCTCGCAACGTCGTGTCGAAGATCGGCGGGCGACCGGCTCTTCCGGCTTGTGCCGAGATCCGAAGTCCGCACGGCGCTGGTCAGGAGTTCCCGTCCCTTGCACAGCCGACAATCAGGGCCTTGACCGGTTCGAACAGGTCCCTGAGGTGATCTGCGTCCCTTGCTTCCCGCTTGATGTGCGTCAGCACGCCCTTGAGAAGCTCGGACAGGCTCTCGAGAGCAACGCCGTGCCGCCCGAGATGACGTTCATGCGGCGCGAGCGCGGAACGGATCGCGCTCTTGTACGTCTCCCTGATCTCCCTTCTCCTGTCCTCGGAAAGCCCGTCGCCGATTTCCAGTATTTCGTCCAGATGAGGAAGTCTTTGCATCGCCTCGAACGGGATTTCCGCCAAATGCGTGAAGAGAATGTCCAGCCTGCCCGGCAGGTCGACGACGTTAACGCAGTCGCGTTCGACGTCGGCCCTTGACTTGCCCGCATAGTGCAGAAGCGCCGCGAAAATTAGGTCTTCCTTGCCGTCAAAGGCGTTGTAGACGGTCTGGCGCGTCACGCCCGATTCCGTGGCGATTTCAGCCATGGAGGTCTTGCCAACGCCGTAGTGCGCAAACAGGCCGAAGGCTGCCGTCACGATCTTCAGGTCTCTCTCGTTCATTGCGTTCATGTCTTCTGGATAGACAATTTTGCAATGCTTGTCAAAATGCGTTTGACATCTGCGCTTCATCGGTCTAGTCGTGCAAGCAAGCCGGGCTGCCGCTCGGCTGCCTGACCGAACAACGAAGCCGATTGGAGATCGCTGCACATGCCTACCAGTCTCAACATCAACGGCCAGACGCACATGGTCGATGTTCCTGACGGAACGCCACT
>JAJEGW010000154.1 GCA_022819605.1 Silicimonas sp.
GGGCGTGTTGATGAGAATGGCCGGAATGGCACCGCCATACATGGACGATCCGTAAATTCCGAGCAACGCGGACAGTCCCACTATAGGGTCCAGCGAAAAGGTGGCCGGCAAGAGAATGGCAATGGCCACCGCCGCCCCGACGCCGGGAATTGCGCCTATGATTACGCCACCAACAGAACCTACCAGCAGAGCGGCTACAACGTCCCAACGTGCAAGGATCAGAATTGCAGAACCGAGCAGTTCCATGATCAGAAATTCACGATCATGAAGTTGCGCAGGGGTCCGTGCAGGTACTCGTAGACCGCGCCTCCCGGAATCTTCACGGAAAGGCCGGTCTTGAACACCAAGACGATCGTCAACCCCAGCAGCGCGGCGGCGCCCAGGTTCCTGACTCCCCGGTAGCCCTGCCTGAAGGCCAGCGAAGTCGTGAACGCCATGGTCGTGGCAAGATAACCCAGCACCGGCACAACTGCGACATAGGCCATGAACCAGAACAGGTATTCGAAGGCGCGCAGCCAAACCGCGACTTCGCCCGGATCCCAGCCCGCCTTGACCCGCCACCTCAACGCAATTTGCGCGAGGCCGAAACCCACCATCGAAAGTACCCCGATGGCAGGCCAGAAACGTGGCTGCTCCACCAGTTTTCCGTTGGGGACAAATCGCGTCTCAGCAGCCAGCTGGGAAAGAAGAAAGATGGAAAACAGCACGAACAGAGCAATGAAGATCAGATCACCCGGACGCTGGGTGGACTCTTCGTGTTGCTGGGTCATGTGCGCATCCAAAGAACCGGCTAAGGTGCCATTGAAGGGCTGGCGCATGATCGCGCCAGCCATATTGGGTCAGCCAACGGCTATTCCAGCATCGACTTGATCGTAGCCGTCGTCTGCATATCCGACTGAATTTGCTCGGCCGCCGCCGCTGCGCCCACCCAGTACACGCCGGCACCTGTCTCGCTTGCCAGCTTTTGGGCACGTTCGCTCATCACCGTCTTCTCGGCAACCGCGATTATCTTGTCACGCACTTCTTGCGGCGTGTCCTTGTGCACAAACAGACCGTTCCACAGGGCGATGTTCAATTCCGGAACAAGTTCACCCATCGTTGGCGCATCCGGAGTGATCGGAATTCGGTCCCCGGTCACCGACGCCAGTACCTTGATGTTGTCCAGGCACGGCAACACCAGTTGCAGCGTCGTATTGATGACATCGGCGTCACCCGAAGCCAGAGTATTGCAGTCGAGCATTGGGTAGGCGGCCTCGGCGCCCCACTCGAACCCGGCAGCCTTGGCGTAAGCCATGGTGACCTGAGTCGGAATCAGGTTCGCTCCAAAATGCCCAAGCGCCAACTCGTTGGATTTTGCGTGTTCGGCCATTTCCTCGATTGTGTCATATGGGGCATTGCCGCCAGCGACGATAACGAACGGGTAGGTCACGAAGATGCCAAGCGGATCGAATTTTGCCGGGGTGAGTTCGGGAATGCCGATTTCGTGGCCAAGTAACGGCACACCGATCACGAAAGATCCGATCGTGTAGCCATCGGCAGGGGCGGTCGCCACCTCGATCGCGCCGGGGAAAGGTCCGCCGCCGCCGCCGGGCTTGTTCACGACCGCGGCCGCCACGCCGTACTCCTCCTGGAAATCCTCGGCGATCATGCGGGTTAGAACGTCTTCCAAGTCTCCCGGTGGCCAAGGCACGATGAAGCTTACAGGCTTCTCCGGGTACTCCGCGAGGGCTGCGCCGCCGCTCAAAACAGCCACTGCAGCAGCAATGGACGCTATCGTGTGTTTCATCACTTCCTCCCTGAGATGATCAATATTTGACACGCTGGTGCGATAATGATCTTTTTTATGTGTCCGCGAGTCAACAATTTCGCGTCCTGTCCGGGAACAAATATATGAGCACTGTGGATAAGGCATTGAGTGTGCTGAATTTATTTTCCGAGAGCACCCCTAACCTGGGCTTGTCGGAGATTGCCCGGCTGCTCGGCTGGGACAAGTCGAACATACAGCGCTACGTATCTGACCTGACTCGTCACGGCATTCTGGAACAGTCACCGAAGGACAAATCCTACTATCTCGGGCCATCTCTGACGCGGCTGTCGATGCTGCGCGATGTTACTCATCCAATGGCAGGCGAGGTGACGCGCGCATTGCACGATCTTTCGGAATCCACTGGCGAAACGGCACATTCAAGCATGCTCGTTGGCGACAGGTTGATGACAACCGGGATCGTCGAAACAAAGATAAAGGGCACCCGGGTTTACATCGATCCCGCGGAAGCCCTGCCGTTTCATGCAACAGCGTCCGGACTGGCATTTCTGTCTGCCTCGCCGGGTGCGCAGGTTGACGAAGTCCTAGGCGGGAAGTTGCTCCGTTTTACGAGCAACACCGAGATGGACCGCAACAAGTTGCTTAGGCAGATCAAGAAGGTGCAGGAGACGGGCTATGCCAAGGCATCGGGTACATATGAAAGCGACGTGGTCGGCATCGCAGCGGCGATCATGGGCTTTCGCGGCGAAGCCGTAGGCGCAATTGCGGTCGCCACGCCAGCATCACGATTTACCGAGGACACCGAAAACGCCACTTCGGGGCACGTGATGAAAATCGCATCGCAAGTCTCCAGGATTCATGGAGCAAAGTGGCCGCATTCGTGAGTCTCGCCGCCAAAGCTATCGCAACGCCATCGTCAATTGCATTCCGAACGCAGCCGGAAAGTCGCAGATTCACAATCCGCTTTGAGGCTGGCGAAGCCTTATGGCCCTTGTGGGTTCTCGTAGCGGTCAACCTCAGCCTGGGCGGCTTCTGCCGGGGTCGCAGATTTGTCCGATGTAGGCGTTTTGAAACGCGAGCGAAAATCGCATTGATGCTGCATCGTAGCTCATGAAGCACAAACAGAACGGAGAAAAATCATGAGGATTTATGTGACTAACGTCTTTGTCGATGACCAGGACAAAGCAGAGAAATTCTACACTGATGTCCTCGGATTCAAGGTGAAGCACAATATTCCTCTAGGTGAAAACCGTTGGCTGACAGTCGTGTCGATTGAAGACCCTGAGGGAACGGATCTACTGCTTGAGCCAAGCGACCATCCTGCCGTGAAACCTTATAAGGAAGCGCTGGTTTCCGATGGCATCCCTGCACACTCTTTTCAGGTGCAAGACCTTGATGCGGAGCGAATAAGGTTGGGCGATCTGGGAGTAGAGTTTACTGTTGAGCCGATGGATGCAGGGCCTGTTCGAATGGCGGTCTTCGACGACACCTGTGGGAACCTCATTCAGTTGATCCAGATGATGGACGCTGCCCAATAGTTGATGTGACAACCTCAGCACGTTATTGACCCGAACGGCGAAACCAGCCGTTCGGTCAAACTGCAGAATTCGGTAGAATGGGCTCTGAGCAGACCTTCGCCGCGCAGGAGACGAATGGCGGCAATCGCAGGTGAGGCACGAAGGTTGCGTCGCACTGGCATCCAATCAGATCGAGTTAGCGCCTGTGCGGCGGCGATCCGGCGAATGTGATGCTGCCCGCACCTATGCCCGTTCGGCGTATTCCATGGTTTCGGTGTTCACCACGACCTTTTCGCCTTCGCCAACGAAGGGCGGAACGGTGATGCGAATGCCATTGTCGAGGAGCGCCGGCTTGAAACTGTTCGCCGCCGTCTGGCCCTTCACGACAGGCTCGGTTTCGCTGACCGTGCACGTCACTTTCTGCGGCAGTGACGCGTTCAGGGCCTCAGCCTCGTAGTACTCGACCTGGATCGTCATGCCGTCCTGCAGGAACGGTCGGCGCTCGCCGAGGATGTCTGCGGGAAGTTCGGTCTGTTCGAAGGTCTCGCTGTCCATGAAGACAAGCATGCCGTCGCTTTCGTACAGGAACTGCTGGTCCCTCTGCTCCAGCCGAACGCGCTCGACCTTGTCGGCCGAACGGAATCTCTCGTTTAGCTTGGAGCCGTTTCGAAGGTTCCTGAGTTCCACCTGAGCGAACGCGCCGCCCTTACCGGGCTTGACATGCTCGGCCTTCACCGCGACCCAGAGGCCGTCGTTGTGTTCCAGCACGTTGCCGGGCCGAATCTCGTTTCCGTTGATCCTTGGCATGCGACAAACCCGATGATTTGTTGATTCAAGATGTGCCTGCCCTATATTTGACCAAATGCTCAACTGCAACATGGATGGCATCAGCGAAATCCAAGACTGCTATGCGCCTAACGCATAGCAGATATTCCGAAAAAGAATACCAAAAGTGGTGCCAATACCTGCATAAGGGACGTCATGCCAATCACTTGCGAGGAAAAGGACCGAAGGACTAAATATGGTAGATTTTGTGGACGGCACTGCATTCAACAATGAACAGGGCAATCGCGCACGGAAGCTCTTTGCAGCCGTGGTGCTTGCCGCGCTTGATGACGCCATTGCCGATGACAAAAAATATGGAAACGGCCCCGAGCAGATCGCTCGCTGGGCGCGGTCGCGCGATGGGCGCGAGGTGCTGACCTGCGCCGGCATTGACCCGAACGAGCGAGTCGTGAAGGGCCTCATGGCTTTCGTGGGCAACGGCGTCCGCACTTCCGTGGCACTCAGCCGCGAGGAAAGCGAGCGTCGGCACGCTGCAGAGCTTGCCGCGGCCGAAGAGGCCAAGCGCGCAGCCTGATCCACTTTCTGGCAATCTTCGAATTTCGTGCACCGACCTAGGCACAGCCCTGCGCGGGCGAGTGATCCGTCATTGTCCACGCCATTTCCCCAACCGCGGACTTCTCCTCCCTGCGTTGATGTGACATGACGCTCCAATGCACAGAGGAGGCTCCGCCCAATGCCCGATGACCTTCCGTTCAACACGTCCCAGCTTGATCGCCTGGCCGAAACCATCGTCTCGACAGGCGTAAACCTGGCAGAAGGCCAGAATCTCCTGATCACGGCCTCCGCCGAGGCACTGCCGCTTGTACGACGCGTAACCGAATGCGCCTATCGCCGCGGCAGCGGCCTCGTCACGCCAATCCTGAGCGACGAAGACGTCACCCGAGCCCGATACAGGTTTGGACGCCCTGAAAGCTTCGACCAAGCGCCCGACTGGCTCTACCAGGGCATGGCCAACGCCTTTGGCAGCAACACGGCGCGGCTGGGTATAGCCGCAGAGAACCCGATGGCGCTCGCTTCAGAAGATCCGGAAAACGTCGCCCGAGCAACGCGTGCCAATGCAGAAGCCTTTCGTCCGGCGCTCGAGAAGATCTCGGGCTTCGAGATCAACTGGTCGATCGCAGCTTATCCGGGGCGCGCGTGGGCCAAGCTGGTGTTTCCGGATCTGGATGAAGACACGGCACAGGCCGAACTGGCCAAGGCGATCTTCTCCGCGTCCCGCACCGACCGGGACGATCCTGTCGCGGCATGGGCCGTGCACAATTCGAACCTTGCCGTCCGGCGCGATTGGCTGAACAACCACGAATTCGCCGCGCTGCACTTCAAGAGCAGCGGCACCGACCTGACCGTTGGCCTGGCTGACGGGCATTGCTGGATGGGTGGTGCAAGCGAAGCGAAGAACGGCATTGTCTGCAACCCGAACATTCCGTCGGAGGAAGTCTTCACGGTCCCCCACAAGGATCGGGTTGACGGCATCGTCCGGGCGACCAAGCCGCTCGCCTACCAGGGCACCCTCATCGAGGACATCGAAGTCCGGTTCAAGGAGGGCCGTGTCGTCGAGGCCAATGCATCAAAGAGCGAGAAGGTTTTTCGCAAGCTCCTCGAAAGCGACGACGGCGCGCGCCGCATCGGTGAGGTGGCGCTGGTGCCCTACGCGTCCCCGATCTCGGAAAGCGGCATTCTCTTCTACAACACGCTGTTCGACGAAAACGCAGCCTGCCATGTCGCGCTTGGCCAGTGCTACAAGGACTGCCTGCGCGGCAGCGACGGGGCATCGGAGGACGAGATCGCAAGGCGCGGGGGCAACAGCAGCATCGTCCATGTCGACTGGATGATCGGAGCCGAGGACACGGATATAGACGGTATCACGGCAACAGGCGATCGCGTCGCGGTATTCCGGCACGGCAACTGGGCCGACTGACCACGTCCTGCACTGAACGCATCGATGTCAGAACGGCACGTCTCCCGCATCCTGCGCCGTCACGACATAAGCCGCGAGCACATTTTTCCTGCCTGCCTTGTCGAAGTCGATCTCCAGCTTGTCGCCTTCAATTCCGGTCACCGCCCCATAACCGAACTTCGTGTGAAACACGCGTTCGCCCTCGGCAAAAGCCGAAACCGCATCAAGATCGATTATCGTGTTCTTCGCCTCCCGGGGCTGGCCAAGACCCCGCCGACCCGAACGCGACTGCAAGCGTTTCCATCCGGGCGAGTTGTAGACATCCGCCCGACTTGCCCTGGATGCCATGTCGGAGGCCGCCGCCTGCGTGCGCCCGTAGAGCCCGGGCGCCGTCAGCACCTCGATCGCCTCGCCCGGCAATTCGTCAATGAACCTCGAAGGCAGCGTCGACTGCCACTGTCCGTATGTCATCCGGTTGCCGGCGAAGCTCACATAGGCAAGCTCCTCGGCACGCGTCAGCCCGACATAGGCCAGCCGACGTTCCTCCTCGAGCCCTTTTTGTCCGGATTCGTCCATCGTGCGCTGCGAGGGGAACAGCCCGTCCTCCCATCCGGGCAGGAACACGACCGGGAACTCCAGCCCCTTGGCGGCATGAAGCGTCATGATCACGACCTTTTCGCCGGCGTCGTCCGAGTCGTTGTCCATGACCAGCGAGACATGTTCCAGGAAGCCCTGCAGATTCTCGAACTGATCCAGAGCCTTCACCAGTTCCTTCAGGTTTTCCAGTCTTCCCTCCGCTTCGGGAGTCCGGTGGTTCTGCCACATCTCGGTGTAGCCCGATTCATCAAGAATCCGGCCGGCAAGCTCCAGGTGGTCGGTGCCTTCGGTCACATGGGCGTGCCACGTGGCGATCAGGTCAATCAGCTTCTGCAGCTCCCTTGCGCCCTTCCCGGCGAGGGCATTCTCGGCCAAAAGCGTCCGTGCCCCTTCGATCAGCGACACGCCGCTTGACCTGGCAGAGGTCTGGATTTTCTGTTGCCCGCGATCACCAAGCCCGCGTTTTGGCGTGTTTACGACCCGTTCAAACGCCAGGTCATCGTCTGGAGAGACGGCAAGGCGAAAATAGGCCATCGCGTCCCGGATTTCGAGACGCTCGTAGAAGCGTGGACCGCCGACGACACGGTACGGAAGTCCGATCGACAGGAACCGGTCCTCGAAAGCGCGCATCTGGAACGACGCCCGCACGAGGATCGCGATCTCGCCCAGCTCGAAGGGACGCATGCCCCTTGTTCCACCCTGCAGCGCCTCGATCTCCTCGCCGATCCAGCGCGCCTCGTCCTCGTGGTCCCAATGGCCGATCAGACGGATCTTCTCGCCCTCATTGCGGTCGGTGAACAGCGTCTTCCCAAGCCGCCCCTTGTTTTGGGCAATCACGCCGCCAGCCGCGTTCAGGATCTGGGGAGTGGAACGGTAGTTTTGCTCGAGACGAATGACGTGCGCACCCGGAAAGTCCTTTTCGAATCGGAGGATGTTACCGACCTCGGCGCCTCGCCAGCCGTAGATCGACTGGTCGTCATCGCCAACGCAGCAGATCTGCCTGTGAGCCTGCGCCAAAAGACGCAGCCAAAGGTGCTGGGCAACGTTCGTATCCTGGTATTCGTCTACCAGGATGTATCGGAACCAGCGCTGATACTGCGCGAGGACATCTTCGTGTTTCTTGAAGATTTCCAGCATGTGGAGCAGAAGGTCGCCGAAATCTGCTGCGTTCAGTGCCTTCAGCCGCTCCTGGTACCGGGCATAGAGATCTGCGCCCCGGTTGTTGAATACCGAGCCCAAGGACGCCGGCACCTTGTCAGGCGTCCAGGCACGGTTCTTCCATCCGTCAATCTGATGCGCCAACTGGCGCGCAGGCCAGCGCTTCTCGTCGGTTCCATCAGCGACAATGATTTGCTTGAGAAGCCTGAGCTGGTCATCGGTGTCAAGAATCGTGAAATTCGCCTTGAGGCCGACAAGTTCCGCATGCCTGCGAAGCAGCTTGGCACAGATCGAGTGGAACGTGCCAAGCCACGGCATTCCTTCGGTCGTCTGGCCGAAGAGTGAGGCCACTCGCGATTTCATCTCCCGAGCAGCCTTGTTGGTGAACGTGACGGCTAAGATCTCGTTCGGTCGCGCCGTTCCCGTGTTCAGAAGATGCGCAATCCTCGTCGTCAATGCCTTTGTCTTGCCGGTGCCGGCACCCGCCAGCATCAGCAACGGGCCATCAAGATTCTCCACGGCCTCTCGCTGAGCAGAATTGAGATCTTCAAGGTATGGCGTTCCGCGCGCGGCAATAGCCTGCATCGAGAGTGGCATCGTGTCGGGAAACTCTTCGCTTTCGAGGGCATCGCTCATCCGGCAAGTCTAACCCGCGCAAATTCGGAATAAAAGCACGTTCTCTATCCGTTCGCGCCACGATGTACGTCGAATCATGCGTCTTGATCGAACGGTTCGCTCTCTTGCGACACCTGCGGCTCCGGCTAAGGCCGAACAGTTTCGCTGACAATGTTGGTGGCGAGCAGAAATGCCATCAGGGCAGATCGCCGCTGCGCCCCGATGAGCTATCTCGTGTTATGTCGAGTTGATCTTGGACGAGCGGAGACGCTCTGAAAAAAATGCGACCAGCTCAGCTCCACTTCTCGCCTTGGTCGCTGCAACAATAGGCTTCAGCGAATCACGAATCAAATCCGCACGTTTTCCACCGGACCGCAGTGACTCGGCAATCGACTTAACAAGGGCTGCGTCACGGTTAGGCACCCTGACCTCAATACGACGCGAACCGATGGCAGCGACTTTCATTCGGTAACGTTTCAGGGAGATATTCAGCGCGGCCTCCGTTGTCCAGAACGCAACCGGAACGTGTGTCGCTAGAGCATCCTGCCAAAAGTCCGAATCGTTTGTGATTCCCAAAGTTGCTCTGGTGTGATTCATGACTTCTGGAAGGAACAGAGCGTAACACAATTTCATGAAGGCTTCGAGGACCGAGTCGATTGCGGCATGTCAAACTCAGCCAATGCAGCAATGTGAATAGAGCCGGTTACATGCATGGCTTTTGGATATGCTTGTTCCCGATTCAATGCTGTCAAACCTACCTCGTGGCGTCACCGCTGCCCTGGACTGTCGATGTTCACATTCCGGTCTCGGCGCCAATTCGGCCAAGCGCCCACGACCTTTGCGATCCGACCGCGCCGTAGAGGCGGCAAGCCCGCGTCAGAACGACAAAGCCCGGAAGTCTGCCTTCCCGTGCGACCTGCGCATCGCCTTCTCCACCTAGGATCGGGTGAAATCGCCGACATGGCCAATCAGGATCACGCTCGTGAACTACCGTGAATTTGAATGTGAAGCCCCGACACAGGCAATGGAACGACGTCGCACTGAAGCAGGGCAACATCCGCCTGCGAATTCACGAATCCGCTTCCAAAATCCAGGCGATTGCGCCTAATTGCCCGCATGAATCTCGACACACGCTATCCCGCCATATCTGACCTGCGGCTGCACGCACGTCGGCGCGTGCCGCATTTCGTGTTCGAGTATCTCGACAGTTCCACCGGCGACGAAGACCAGACCCGACGCAATCGGTCGGCGCTCCAGGACATTCGCTTCTGGCCCGCTGTCCTGAAAGGGCCGCTCGAATTCGACCTGTCCACCAGGTTTCTTGGACGTGACTATCCCCTTCCCTTCGGATGCGCCCCCGTCGGAATGTCGGGCATCATGTGGCCAGGGGCCGAGAAAATCCTCTCAGCCGCCTGCGCCGAGGCAGGAATTCCCTACGTCATGTCGCATGTCGCAACCGTGCTGCCGGAAACCCTGACCCCAACCATTGGCGACCAGGGCTGGTTCCAAATGTACATGCCGGGCCGGAAAGACTTTCGCGCCGACATGCTGCGTCGCGTGAGAGATTCCGGCTTCCACACGCTCGTCCTGACGGTGGACGTCCCGGTCGACAGCCGCCGCGAGCGTCAGCGGCGCGCTGAACTGACGATACCGCCAAAGGTCACTGCCGGCATGATCCTCTCGATGATGCTGCATCCCGCATGGACGTTGGGAACGCTGCGGGAAGGCATTCCGAGCCTGAAGTTCTGCGAGGATTACGCCGACCAGTCGGACGACTACAATTCGGTCGCCCATGCCGGACACGTGATCAGGGGCGAACCGAGCTGGCAGGACATCACGGAGATCCGCGAAATTTGGGACGGCCAGTTTCTCGTCAAGGGCATCCAGAAACCCGAGGATGCGAAACGCCTTGTCGAAATGGGCGTTGACGGCATTTGGGTCTCGAACCACTCGGGACGACAGTTCGACGCCGGTCCTTCCTCGATCGAATGTCTGCCCGCAATCCGAGACGCCGTCCCGGAGACGCCGATTGCATTCGACAGCGGCATCATGGGCGGCCTCGACATCCTTCGCGCCCTCGCCCTCGGAGCAGACTTCGTCATGCTGGGCCGCGCGTTCCACTACGCGGTCGGGGCGCTCGGCAGGAAAGGGCCGCCGCACCTGGTTCATGTCTTGTCGGACGACATGATGGCGAACATGGGCCAGATGGGTGCACAGCGACTCTCCGAACTTGCCGCTCGCGTGATCCCGTCCTCGATTCCAGGCACTTGAACGCCCCGCTCGTTCTTGCAGGGCCACGTCCCTGGCCTGCTGCAAATACCGCGTTTCCCGTTCCACGAGCCCCACCGCTGGCCAATCGGAGATTGCCGACGCCACCGGCGGCGGATAACACATGCCGCATATGCAAGGCAGGGACGGACGATGGCCGAGATCAAGAAAATCCTGATTGCCAACCGAGGCGAAATCGCCATCCGCGTCATGCGTGCGGCAAACGAGCTCGGCAAGCGCACCGTCGCGATCTTCGCAGAAGAGGACAAGCTGTGCCTCCATCGGTTCAAGGCAGACGAGGCCTATCGCATCGGAAAAGGGCTGGGCCCCGTTGCGGCCTATCTCTCCATCGACGAGGTGATCCGGGTTGCCCAGGACAGCGGGGCCGACGCGATTCATCCGGGATACGGACTGCTCTCAGAGAACCCCGCGCTGGTCGAGGCCTGCGCCGAAGCCGGCATCACCTTCATAGGCCCGAAATCCGAGACCATGCGGGCACTTGGCGACAAGGCAAGCGCGCGCAAGGTCGCGATCAAGGCCGGGGTGCCGGTCATTCCCGCATCGGACGTTCTAGGCAACGACATGGAACTCGTGCGCAAGCAAGCCGAAGAAATCGGCTATCCGATGATGCTCAAGGCTTCCTGGGGTGGTGGCGGGCGCGGCATGCGCCCGATCATGTCGCCCGACGAACTCGAGGAGAAAGTCCTGGAAGGGCGCCGCGAGGCGGAAGCGGCCTTCGGCAACGGCGAGGGCTATCTCGAAAAGATGATCCAGCGCGCACGCCACGTCGAGGTGCAGATCCTCGGCGACAGCCGCGGAAACATATACCACCTTTGGGAACGCGACTGCTCCGTGCAGCGCCGGAACCAGAAGGTGGTCGAGCGTGCGCCCGCGCCCTACCTTTCGGGCGCACAGCGCGAAAGGCTTGCCGGCCTTGGCAGGAAGATAGCCGAGGAGGTGAAATACGAATGCGCTGGCACCATCGAGTTCCTGATGGACATGGATTCCGGGGAATTCTATTTCATCGAAGTGAATCCGCGCATCCAGGTCGAACACACCGTGACCGAAGAGGTGACCGGAATTGACATCGTCCAGGCCCAGATCCTGATCGCCGAAGGCAAGGGCCTAGTGGAGGCGACGGGCACGGCGTCGCAATACGACGTCGCCCTCAATGGCCATGCAATCCAGTGCCGGATCACGACGGAGGATCCGACCAACAACTTCATTCCGGACTATGGGCGCATTGCGGCCTACCGAGGCGCGAACGGCATGGGAATCCGGCTTGACGGGGGCACGGCCTACTCGGGGCGGTCATCACGCGTTACTATGATTCGCTTCTTGAAAAGGTCACCGCATGGGCTCCCACCCCCGAAGCTGCTATCGCCCGGATGGATCGCGCGCTTCGTGAATTCCGGATTCGCGGCGTGTCCACCAACATCGCCTTTGTCGAGAACCTACTGAAGCATCCTACGTTTCTCAACAACGAGTATCATACGCGTTTCATAGACGAGACACCCGGACTCTTCGACTTCAAGCCGCGACGGGATCGGGCAACCCGGATCCTGAACTATCTCGCGGACGTGACCGTCAACGGCCACCCCGAGACGAAAGACCGCCCCAAACCACCCGCAAGCCTCCGCGCTCCGGCGCCGCCGGAACTCCAGACCCGCGATCCGGCGCCGGGTACACGTGACCTCCTGAAGAGTGAAGGAGCCGAGGCCGTCGCGAACTGGATGCTGGAGCAGGAACGGGTCCTCATCACCGACACGACCATGCGTGACGGGCCGCAGTCTCTCCTCGCCACGCGGATGCGCTCGATCGACATGATCAACGTGGCTCCGGCCTACGCGGCGAACCTGCCCGGCTTGTTCAGCGTCGAATGCTGGGGAGGTGCCACTTTCGACGTGGCCTACAGGTTCCTGCAGGAATGTCCCTGGCAGCGCCTCCGCGATCTCCGCGCCGCAATGCCGAACCTGCTCACCCAAATGCTTGTCCGGGGTTCCAACGCCGTCGGCTACACGAACTATCCCGACAACGTGGTCCGGTTCTTCATTCAGCGTGCAGCCCACAATGGCGTCGATCTCTTCCGGATCTTCGATCCCCTGAACTGGATCGAGAACATGCGGGTTTCGATGGACGCCGTTCTTGACACCGGCGGAATCCTTGAAGCCGCGATCTGCTACACCGGCGACATTCACGATCCGGATCGTGCAAAGTACGACCTCAAGTACTACGTGTCCATGGCAAGGGAACTGAAGGAGGCCGGCACACATGTTCTTGGCTTGAAGGACATGGCGGGCCTCGCGAAGCCTGCTGCCGCCCGGGCGCTGGTCAAGGCGCTCAAGGAGGAAGTCGGGCTGCCCGTGCACTTCCACACGCATGACACAGCCGGCATCGCGTGCGCCTCGATCCTCGCAGCCTCCGAGGCCGGCGTCGATGTCGTGGATTGCGCAATGGACGCGCTTTCGGGCAACACGTCGCAGGCCACCCTCGGCACCGTGGTCGAGGCGCTCAAGGGATCGGAGCGCGATACGCTTCTCGACATCGGTGCAATTCGCGAGATTTCGAATTACTGGGAGGGAGTGCGCGGGCATTACGCCGCTTTCGAATCCGGCCTACAGGCGCCTGCCTCCGAGGTCTATCTGCACGAAATGCCTGGCGGTCAGTTCACGAACCTCAAGGCCCAGGCCCGTTCGCTCGGATTGGAGGAACGCTGGCACGAGGTCGCCCACGCCTATGCTGACGTGAACAGGATGTTCGGCGACATCGTGAAG
Organism: Silicimonas sp.; assembly: GCA_022819605.1. Lineage (GTDB taxonomy): Bacteria > Pseudomonadota > Alphaproteobacteria > Rhodobacterales > Rhodobacteraceae > JAJEFO01. The sequence continues at coordinate 13,438 of JAJEGW010000154.1, forward strand.
GTGACACCCACGTCGAAGGTCGTGGGGGACATGGCCCTCATGATGGTGAGCCAGGGCCTCAGTGTCGAAGATGTCCTTGATCCGAATCGCGAGGTCGCATTCCCGGAGAGCGTTGTCGGCATGATGCGCGGGGACATTGGACAGCCACCGGGCGGCTGGCCCAAGGGCATCCAAGAAAAGGTCCTGAAGGGCGAGAATCCAGTTTCAACGCGACCCGGCGCGGACCTGGCACCCGTGGACCTTGAAGAGGTACGGAGCGAAATCAACGACAGGTTCGAACGGGAATTCAACGATGAAGACCTTGGCGGCTATCTCATGTACCCCAAGGTGTTTGCGGAATACACCGAACGCCACGACATCTACGGTCCGGTGCGCACGCTGCCGACTCACACGTTCTTCTACGGCATGGAACCGGGCGAGGAAATCTCCGTTGAGATCGACCCGGGGGTGACGCTGGAGATTCAGCTTCAGGCGGTGGCGGAAACCAACGAAGAGGGCATCGCCAAGGTGTTCTTCGAACTAAACGGACAGCCCCGGACCGTGCGAATCGCCGACAGTTCGGCTCAAAGTGCGGCGGTGGCGCGCATCAAGGCCGATGCATCCAACAAGTGCCACATTGGCGCACCGATGCCCGGCATCGTCGCGTCGGTCGCGGTGCAGGAGGGAGCCAATGTCAAGCAGGGCGACCTCATGCTGACCATCGAGGCGATGAAGATGGAAACCGGCATCCACGCCGACCGCGATTCCGTGGTCAAGTCCGTGCATGTGGCCCCCGGCACGCAGATTGACGCCAAGGATCTTCTGGTCGAGATGGAGGGATAGCGCCACTTCCAAGCACGGCGTCGACCATGCCGACAGAGCAAAAGTCATTCTTGCGCGTGCCAGCCGGAATCGTGAATTCGATTTCCCGAATCTCCGACCGAGCGGAAGCGCTCGGTGGCGCGCTGGCCGGTCAACAGGTGGCGGCGACCGACAATATGGCGAAGCCTTGCCAGTAGTGAGTCGCTGGTCATGCGGCCGTCCCTTGCGCGGGTGGCAATGGCCCGACCTCGCCGCGGTTCCGAATGTTGTGGCGGCCGAGCTGGTCGGTTCGGGTTACGCCCATTAGCTGCATATCGCGCTCAATCTCGGCACGCATGAGCTCCAACGCCCGTTCGACTCCGACCTGTCCGGCGGCGGCGAGCGCGAAGAGGTACCCGCGGCCGATGCCTACGGCCTTGGCCCCCAGCGACAGCGCTTTCAGCACATGCGTGCCGCGCTGAATGCCGCCGTCCATCAACACGTCGAGGCGATCGCCGACGGCATCGACGATTTCGGTCAGCTGATCCAGTGGCGCACGCGATCCGTCGAGCTGCCGACCGCCATGGTTCGAAAGCACGATGCCGGTACAGCCGATCTCGGCGGCGCGGCGGGCGTCCTCGACGGTCATGATGCCCTTCAGGCAGAACTGTCCGTTCCAGTCGCTGACCATCTTGGTCACGTCATCCCAGGTCAACGACGGATCCAGCATCTCGGTGAAATATCCGCCGATCGAACTGGCCCCCCCGCTCATGTCAACATGCCCTTCCAGTTGAGGAAGGCGGAAGCGCTCATGCGTGACGTAGTTGACGCCCCACATCGGCTTGATCGCGAACTGGATCATGCCGCCAAGCGTCAGCCGGAAGGGGATCGAAAACCCGGTACGGAGGTCGCGCTCGCGATTGCCGCCAGTGATCGAGTCGACCGTCAGCATCATCACCTCGACACCGGCGCCCTTCGCATGCTGCAACATCGCCGTGTTCAGGCCGCGATCCTTGTGGAAGTAGAACTGGTAGACCTGCGGGTTCTTGTGCTTTTGCCGCAACTCCTCCAGCGACACGGTACCGAGCGAGGATACGCCGAACATCGTGCCGAATTTCTCCGCCGCCGCCGCGACCGCACGCTCTCCTTGGTGGTGGAAGAGCCGCTGCAGCGCCGTGGGCGAACAATAGACCGGCATGTCCAGTTTCTGGCCCATCACCGTGACCGACATGTCGACCTCTGACACACCGCGCAGGACCGACGGCAGCAGATCGCAGCGGTCGAAGGCGCGCCTGTTTTCGGCCATTGTCACTTCATCATCGGCACCGCCATCGATGTAGTCAAAGATCGGCCCCGGCACACGGCGCCTAGCCAGTCGCCGGAAGTCGTGGAAGTTATGGCAGTCCTTGAGCCGCACAGGTCCGGTTCCCTAGTAAGCGACCGAGGGCAGCCACGTGGCGAGCGTCGGCCAGTAGAAGACCAGCGACAGACCGATAAGCTGCAGGATCACGAAAGGAATGATGCCGCGGTAGATGTGCGTCAACTTGATCTCGGGCGGGCAGACGCCCTTGAGATAGAACAGCGCAAACCCCACAGGCGGCGTCAGGAACGAAGTCTGCAGCGTCACCGCGACCAGAATCATGAACCAGACAAGTGCCGGTTCATCAATCACGCCGAAGCCCTGGATGTCGATGCCAAGCCCATTGATGATCGGGCGCATGAGCGGCAACACGATCAACGTGATCTCGATCCAGTCGAGCACGAAGCCCAGAAGGAACACTATGAAGAGGATGAAGATCACCGTTCCGTTGGCACCGAGACCCGTGGACCGTACCAAGTGCTCAATCAGCTCGTCACCGCCCAACTCGCGAAGGACATACGAAAAGACGGTGGCACCGAGGAAGATCGCGAAGATGTACGCAGTGGTATTGAAGCTGGCGACCAGCACGTTCCACAGCTTCTGCATGTTCAATCTCCGATAGCCGAGAGCCAAAAGCGTCGCGCCCAAGGCGCCGATCCCCGAAGCCTCGGTCGGCGTGGTGAGCCCGGCAAAGATCGAACCAAGCACTGCGAGGATCAATGCCAACGTCGGGATGACCGCGATCAACACGTCGCGTACCGCGCGCCAGTCCGGGCGCACCGCGCCTTCTGGCACCGGAGCGGCGTCGCGATTGATCAGGGACAATGCGAAAATGTAGAAAAGATACAGAGCACCAATGATCACGCCTGGGAACACGGCAGCCATGAACAGGTCACCGACGGAAAGCGCCATCTGGTCAGCCATGATCACCAGCATGATCGAAGGCGGGATCAGGATGCCCAGCGTGCCGCTTGCCGAAACGACGCCCGCGGCCAATGTCGGCTGATATTTCTGCTGCATCATCGACGACAGCGAAAGCACGCCCAGAAGCACGACTGATGCACCGATGATCCCAGTGGACGCGGCCAGGATGATCCCGATCAGCGTGACAGTCATCGCCAGACCGCCCCGAACTGTGCCAAAGAGCCGCTGCATAGAGCTCATCAGCCGCTCCGCAACGCCGCTTTCGTCAAGCATGAGTCCCATGAAAATGAACATCGGCAGTGCGACGAGAACCGCATTTGACATCGTCGCGTAGACCCGATTCACCACCGCGCCGAGGGTCAGGTAGTCAAGCCCGGTGAACGTGCTTTCAAGCCCTGTCCAGAGCATCAGGTCGTTGTCGAACAGATAGGCCAGTCCGCAGAAGGCAACGCCGACACCGGCCAGCACCCAGGCAACCGGATAGCCGGTGAACAGCAGCGCTATGAAGGTCAGGAACATCGCGATGACAAGCTTTTCCTCCGTGGTCTCCACCAAGAATGTCAACGCGACGCAGACTGCAGCAAAGCCGAGCAGCACCAGCACGATCCTGCGTAACCGGGCGCCCTCCCGTTCCGAGGCCGGACCCGTCCAGAGTGCATGAGCGTCGTGAATCAGTCGCGCAAGTGCGGCAAGCGCCAGCAGGACAAAGCTGATCGGTATGATGGCCTTGAATGCCCAGCGGGCGGGCAACCCAATGGGGCTGTCGGAACGTTCATTCACCCGCCAGCTTTCGTAGAAATAGTCGTAGCCCTGATCGATCATCAAATAAAGGAAAGGAACCAGCAGCGTCAGGATACCCAGAACTTCGATGATCCGCTGGGCACGACGGCTGAGTTGCATGTGCAGCACATCGACCCGCACATGGCTGTCGGTGACCAGCGCGTAAGAGATGCCGATCATCGTCACAAGCCCGTAGAAGTGCCACTGGATCTCGTCGAGCTTTGGGTAGTTCTGACTGAGCAGGTATCGCAGCGAGACTTGTGTGAAGATTGCCGTGATCAGGAGAACATTCGCCCACATCACGACATGGCCAATTGCCTTGACGCCTTGGTCGATGGCAACCGCGATCTTCTGGCGGTCGGACTCTTCGTGCTCGAGCAGCCCTTCGTATGTTCCTAGCGGGTCCTTCGGTGCGTTCGCGGCCATGTCCATCTCCACTCTCGGTCCCGTATGGAAAGCACAGATGCTGGCGGGTGCCCACACGATTCCGAAAATCGGGAAATTCGGCGATCCGGGGCGTCGAAAACCGCCGCCCCGGAGCAAAGGCTGTTACTTCCGCGGCAAGAAAGCGTTTCGCTTCCAGAGCAGATAGCCGTCGCGAAACTCGTTCATGTCAGTGAGAACCTTGGCAAAGAACTCGTTGTTGGCGGACTCTTCGGCGGCGACCTGTTCCCAAGTGGTTCGGTAGGTATCGAGCATTTCTTCTGACCACTGCTTGATGGTCACGCCGTTGTTCTCGACATTGTCGATCATCACGTCATGCTGGATTGCCTCCCCCTCGGCGAAGCTGTCGGTCATCGACGCCTTGCAGGCGTTTTCGATGATCGCCTTGTGAGTGTCGTTGACTTCGGCCCAGACGTCCTTGTTCACGAGCAGTTCAAAGAGGGTGGCTTGCTGGTGCCAGCCGGGGAAGTAGTTGAACTTCACCAGCTTGTGGAAGCCAAGACGCGCGTCGATGGCCGGCATCGAGAACTCTGTTGCGTCAATTGCACCCTTTTCCAGCGCCGGGAAGATTTCGCCGCCAGGCAGCAGCGAGGTGGCAACGCCGAGCTTCTGCATGACCTTGCCGCCAAGGCCGAAGAAGCGCATCTTCAGACCCTCCAGGTCTGCAGGCGAATTGATCTCGTTGGCGAACCAGCCCGAGGTTTCGGGCGCGATGATGGCGCATGGAATGACATGGACGTTGTAGCCCGCCTGATCGTACATTTCCTGGTACAGGGACAGGCCGTTTCCGTAGTAGATCCAGGCCATGTACTCGCCTGCTTCGGGCCCGAACGGAACGGCAGAAAAGAGCGGCGCGGCCGGGATCTTGCCCGCCCAGTAGCCGGCTGTGGTGTAGCCCGAGTTGATCTTGCCGGTCGACACGGCGTCCAGGATTTCAAACGGCGGGACCAGCTCGCCCGGTTCGTACACTTTCATCTTCAGCGTGCCGCCCGACATCAGGTCGAGCTGTTCGGCAACGCGCGGAATCGGAGAGCCGAGTCCTGGAAGCGAGGTCGAGAACGCAATCGGGGTCTTCAACAGCAGTTTGTCGGCCGCAACCGCCGGCACAGCGATCAGGCTGGCAGCCAGGGCGAGGCACGTCAGGGTCGTTTTCATGGAAGTCTCCTCCAGAAAGGTTAGGAACGTGCGTTCCGTTCACAGGGCGCGGGATCGACCGATACCCTGCAAGTGGTAAATATTATTGACAACTAATATGAGTCAACAATTTTCTTTACCACTTAGTGCCGAATCTGACTGGGGATCTTGCCAAATGCCCGCCGATCACCACGTCGGCTCAATGCCTTTCGGCTAAGGGAGATCTACAAAATGCTCTATTAACAGCATATTGCATGAAAAGTCAGCAGCGTTCAGAACGGCTTGAAATTTCTGGACAGGTGGTTATTTTCCTGAACCAGGTAGTTCCTGATTTCAAATCAGTGAGGTGATCGCGCAATGGCATCCACGGCAATATTCGAACCAGTTGGGCACGAATCACTGGCCGATGCCGTCGTTACGCAAATCGAGGACCTGATAGCTTCGGGCATTCTGAAGCAAGGGCGCAAGCTGCCGTCGGAGCGCGACCTCGCCGACATGCTGAACGTGTCGCGCCCGAAACTGCGCGAGGCGCTGCAGGTCCTTGAGGAACGCAAACTTGTCTCCACTCGGCACGGCGAGGGCACGTTCGTCTCGCCGCTGACTGGTCAGGCCATGCTGCCAGCTCTGCTGGCGCTCTATGGGCGCCATGAGCAGACGTTCTTCGACTACCTCGAATATCGTCGCGAGCAGGAAGGGTTCGCCGCCCGGCTGGCGGCACGCCGTGCGACACGGGCCGACAAGGAGAGAATCGCTGAAATTCTCGCCGAGACTGAAAGAGCGTGGAGCGAGCAGGACTCCGAAGCGGCCCGCGAGGCAGATTTCGCCTTGCACGCGGCGATCGTCGACGCCAGCCAGAACGCGACGTTGATTCACATGATGGCATCGATCCACGAGCTCACGCGGCAAGGCGTGTTCTACAACCGCGATGTCCTGAAGACGATCGACGGGTCGGGCCAGAGACTCTACGAGCAGCACCTGGAGCTGGGCAATGCCGTCATCGACGGCGACGAGGCCCGGGCCGAGAAGGCGGCTCTCGATCACATCGACTTCGTCGAGCAGTCGTTCAGATTGAGCATCGAACAGCAGCGACGCGAAGCCCTGGCCGAAAAGCGCAGAATGATGTCGAAGGAAATTCGAAAAAGAAAATCAGTGTAGCTCTTTCCACTCACGCGCAATCGAGCCTTCCTTCCGCATCCGGTACCAATCGCGCCATTTGATGTGGCCTGCGACAACACAAGCTCGATCCGGAAATTCGCCGCAATTCGGACGCAGGTGGGTTCCCGCAAATCGACGCAAGTTATGGTTCTGGGACATGGGGGACCTCCCAGCATTCTGTTGCCTTTGCAGCTTCATCATGTCGGTCTGACCTCGTTTCCCGGGAATTCAACTGCAATTTCGCCCAATGAGCGGAGGAAATCCGCTCAACGCGTGAAGTTTTGCGAGGGCTTCCCTTCTAAACCGGAGATTCTGTGTCACTATCTAATTTCATGTGTTGCCTTTACACGAACGAATCGCAGGAGTGAGCGACAATTTTGCCCGGAACGCCACGAGACCTTTGAAACTACCGTCGAGGAGCCCGAGATGAATTTCCATGACAAGCCCCGGTCGGACCTGCGACAAGACGATCGCTCCATCGCTTTCCGGTTCACGCCCATCTGACGCGAAATAGGCCCCGCCCGAGCACCCTGCCCCATGTTGCGATACTCAGCAAAACGACTTGGACTTGCCGTGGTCATCGTTTCGGTGGCGATGCTCCTCCTGTTCTGCATGATCTATCTCATTCCCGGCGATCCGGCCGCCGTGGCTCTCGGTCCGCGTGCAACAGACGCAATGCGAGAAGGGCTTCGGATCAAGATGGGGCTCGACAAGCCCGTCTGGGTCCAGTTCTGGAACTTCTTTTCCGCGGCATGGCAGGGCGATCTCGGGCGAGACGTGCTGTCAGACCGCCCTGTCGCAACCGTGGTCATGGAACAGCTTCCATACACGCTCGCATTAATTTTGGGCGGAATCAGCTGGTCGGTTGCACTTGGCATTCCGCTCGGCTGCTGGGCGGCGGTCGAACGCGGCACGATGGCTGACCGAATCGTTGGCGTTCTGTCGGTGGCGGTCATCGCGGTACCGTCCTTCGTCGTGGCCATCTACGCCCTTCTGATCTTTGCGGTCGCCCTGCGCTGGCTTCCTGCCATCGGCGCCGGCGACCCGGGCGACATCGGCGACCAACTCGTTCACTTGATCCTTCCGTCTCTGGCGGTCGGGCTTGGCTGGGTTGGCTACATCGCCCGCATGGTCCGGGCCTCGATGCTCGAGGTCCTGGAATCTCAGCACATCAGGACGGCGCGCGCATTCGGCCTGCCGGAGCGCATGATCACGTACCGCTACGCATTGACCATCGCCATCCTGCCAACCGTGACGCTGCTGGGGGTCGGGATCGGGCAAATGCTGTCGTCCGCGGTCTTTGCCGAGATCGTCTTTGCGCGTCCCGGCGTAGGCAAGCTCGTCTATGACGCGATCCTCACCCGCAACTACCCGCTCGTAACCGGTGCCGTGCTGGTCACCACAATCCTCTTCGTCCTTCTCAACCTCGTGGCCGACCTGATTGTAGGAGCTCTGGATCCCCGTGTTCGCAGCAGTCTCTGATCTCCGCAGGAACGAGCGGACGCGCACCATGATGCGCGTCTTGACGGAACCCCTCGGCGCATTCGGCATCGCGCTGGTCCTCCTGATGGTGGGCGGCGCAGTGTTCGCCGACCTTCTCACCTCGTTTGATCCCTCTCGAATCTCTCCGCGGGATCGGTTCCAGTCACCTTCCCTCGATCACCTTCTCGGCACCGATCACCTGGGACGAGACCTGTTTTCCCGCGTTCTTCACGGAGGCCGAATTGCTCTGTCCGTCGCGCTCTTTGCGACGGCCACATCGTTGGCGATCGGGGTCGTGCTGGGCCTCGTCGCAGGCTACGGCCCGCGCTGGCTGGACGCCGTGATGCTTCTGCTGTTCGATTCGATCAAGAGTTTCCCCACGGTCATGCTGGCGCTGGCCCTGGTCACGCTGTTCGGTCCATCCCTGACGGCGGTCGTGATCGTGGTCGTCCTGGTGAACGTGCCCGGCTATGCCCGAATAATCCGCACCCAGACACTTGCGCTCAAGGGTTCAGAATTCGTCACCGCCGCACAGAGCATGGGTGCGGGCACCGCGCGCATCCTGCGCCATCACATCATGCCCAACGTGATCAGCCCGCTGCTGATCCTTGCATCCATGGACATCCCGGTCGTGATCGCCATCGAAGCGGGAATGAGCTTTCTCGGGCTGGGCGTTCGCCCGCCCACGCCATCCTGGGGCTCCATCCTGAATGACGGCTTCACGGCAATCCGCGACACTCCGTGGATTGCTATTGCGGGAGGACTGCCAATCATCCTGACCACGCTTGGGTTCACGTTTCTTGGAGAAACGATGCGTGATCTCTTCGATCCTCGCCTCAAGAGGCGCACATGACCGTCCTCGCGATCAAGGACCTGAACGTCACGTTCTCGACCGAAGGCGGCCGACTGCACGCCCTCAAAGACGTTTCCTTCGATGTTCCCGAGAGGCGCATTGTCGGTGTCGTGGGGGAATCGGGCTGTGGCAAGTCCACTCTGATAAACGCGATCCTCGGGCTTCTGGCTGACAATGGAAGCATCGATGCCGGCAGCATCAAATTCGAGGGCGAGGATCTCACGAGGCTCGGTCCTGCCAGGATGCAGGAACTCCGGGGCCAGAGGATCTCGACGGTCTTTCAGGATCCTATGGGAGCCCTGAACCCGGTTCTCTCGGTCGGTCGCCAGATGCGGAACATTCAATATCGATCCGGTCGTTCTCGCAGCGAGAAGGACGCGCGGTCGGAAGCAATGTTGCGCCAGGTGCGGATCCCCGACGCGCAGGCCGCGCTCGCGCGGTATCCACATGAGTTTTCAGGCGGGATGCGGCAGCGGGTCGCGATCGCAATGGCCTTGATGATGAAGCCCGCGCTCCTGATCGCGGACGAGCCGACGACCGCGCTGGATGCCACGCTTGAAGTGGCCACAATCGAGCTCCTTCGGGAGCTGCAGCAGGACATCGCCTGCTCGGTGCTCTTCATATCACACCACCTTGGCGTCATCGCCGAGCTTTGCGACGATGTCGTCGTGATGTATGCGGGCGAAGTCGTGGAGCGCGGCACCACGCGGCAGGTGTTTCACGCACCGCGCCATCCATATGCCAGGCGCCTGCTTGAATGCGATCCGGCACGGCAATCCGGGCGCACCCGGCACCTGCCAACCATTCCAGGCGAAATCCCGGATCTCAGGCACAGACCGCCCGGCTGCGTCTTTGCGACCCGCTGCGATCAACGCGTCGATGCCTGCGACAAGGTCCCGCCCGACGTGGCTGTCGATACTGGACACGTGGCCCGGTGCGTATTGGCGGAGGCGAGATGAGCGGGATCCTCGAAATTCGCGACGTCGAAGTGACGTTCGAAGTCGGCCCCTTGATGCGCCGCCGCTCGATCCTGGGTGTGGCGGGCGTGAGTTTCGATCTCCATTCAGGCGAAACATTCGCGATCGTGGGCGAAAGCGGATCGGGAAAAACCACTCTGGCTCGCGCGATCAACGGTCTCCAGGCCATTTCTGCCGGAACGATCCGGTTCGACGAGCAACGCATCGACACGCTCGGCGCAAGATCGATGAAGCCCCTGCGGCGGCGCATGTCGATGATGTTCCAGGATCCCGTCGGCTCGCTCAGCCCCCGCATGAAAGTCGGCAACCTGATTGCTGAACCGTTCCGCATTCACGGGATCGTCGACAAGAACCCAAGCGTTGAAGTCCCGCGACTCCTGTCGCTGGTCGGGCTCACTCCGGAATTTGCCGACCGCTATCCACATCAGTTGTCAGGTGGCCAGGCACGGCGAGTTGGCGTGGCGCGCGCGATCGCCCTGGACCCCGATCTCATCATCGCAGACGAACCCACCGCTGGGCTCGACGTGTCGGTGCAGGGCGAGGTGCTGAACCTCCTGAACGAACTCCGCGAACGGCTTGGCCTCGCAATGATCATCATCACTCACAACCTGCACGTTGTGCATCACGTGGCAGACCGGATGGCCGTCATGTATCTCGGCCGCTTTGTCGAGGTGGGCGACACCGATGAGATATTCCGCGCGCCGCGCCACCCGTACACGGCGGCTCTTCTCTCGGCAAATCCCGAGCCGGATCCGGACAAGGCGCGCGATCGCATCGCCCTGCCCGCAGAAGTGCCGTCCCTTCTTGCAAGACCCGCCGGTTGCGAATTCCATTCCCGTTGCCCATGGGTCGCAGCGCGCTGCAGGTCCGAAGCCCCGGAATTCGTCCAAAGCGAGACAAGGAAGGTCGCGTGCCACACGCCGCTTGAACCTGGCGCAAGACCTCCGGAACTTGAGGTAACGCCATGACCAAGATCATCGAAACCGAATGGATTCCCATGCCCGACGGCATCCGCCTTGCCGCGAGGCTCTGGTTGCCGGACGAGGCCGCACGCTCGCCCGTGCCCTGCATCCTGGAGTACATTCCTTATCGGCGCCGGGACCGGACCCGAATGCGCGACGAAAGCATGCACCCGCACTTCGCCGACGCCGGATACGCAGCAGTCAGGGTCGACATGCGAGGTTCAGGCGACAGCGAAGGGGTGATGCTGGACGAGTATTCGGAACAGGAAATGGCGGACGGGGTCGACGTGATCGCGTGGATCGCCGAACAGCCGTGGTGCGACGGAAACGTCGGCATGTTCGGCAAGTCCTGGGGCGCATACACATCCTTTCAGGTGGCCGCGAGGCGCCCTCCGGCACTCAAGGCAATCGCGCCGGTCATGGGTACTGATGACCGCTGGCTGGAAGACATCCACTTCTACGGAGGCGTGCTTGCCAACGACAATTTCTGGTGGGGCTCGATCATGCAGCTCTACAACGCGATGCCGCCTGATCCGGCGATCGTCGGCGAGGATCGCTGGCGCGACATGTGGAAAGAGCGCCTTGAGGCGATGACATTCTGGCCCGCGCAATGGCTGGAGCACCAGACGCATGACGAAATGTGGCGCAGGGGCTCGATCTCGGAAAACTACGCGGATGTCGAGATTCCGGTCTATTTCTTCGGCGGCTGGGCCGACCTCTTTCGCGACACGCCGTTCCGGATCGCCGAACACCTGACGGGGCCGGTCAAGGTGCTCATGGGACCCTGGGCTCATCTCTATCCTCATGAAGGCGTGCCAGGACCTCGCGTGGACTTCGTGAGCGAGGTCATCCGATTCTGGGACCACTACCTCAAGGGCATCGACACCGGACTGATGGACGAACCGCGCCTGCGGTTCTACCTGCAGGACTCGGCTCCTCCCGCCAGCTCCCGCAAGGAGAGCTCCGGCGTCTGGGTCGAGGAATCCGCCTGGCCCTCGCCTAACGTGAGCATCGAGACGCTTTGGCTGAACGAGGGCCGGCTTGGGACGTCAGCCGAATCCAGCTGCGCAATGTCCGTATGTTCGCCGCAGACCTTCGGTTCTGCAGGCGGGGACATGTGCTCGTTCGCGATCCCTGGGGACATGCCCGTTGACTGCCGGGTCGATGCGGCAGGTGCGCTGAATTACCGATCAGAGCCGGTGGACGCCCCTATCGACATACTCGGGCAGCCCGTGCTCAACCTCACCGCTTCCACGGATCGGCCGCAAGGATTCATCGCCGCGCTGCTCGTGGACGAAGCGCCGGACGGCGCACAGACACTGATCACTCGCGGATTCGCGAATCTCGCGCACTGCGTTTCCGACACGGCTCCTGAACCAGCGGTTCCAGGCGCCGAGATGGCGATCATGGTACCGTTGCACGGGATCGGCTACCGAGTTGCAAGAGGTCACCGGCTCGTCGTGCAAGTGGGAACCTGTTACTGGCCGATCCTTTGGCCTGCGCCGGAACCGGTCACGCTGACCGTCACGCCCGGCCGTTCGGCGCTGGCGCTTCCAGTCCGTCGTGACGTTGCAGATCAACCTCGCGTCTTTCCTGAACCGGCTCCCTCGGACAAGAGTCGCCCGATTACAACTGTCAAGGAAGGTTCGATGGACAGGTCGCTCCATGTCGACCTGGCAACTGGCGAGCATGCCGCGCGTTTCTTCCTTGACGGCGGCGTGTTCGGCCCCGTCGGTCGGTTGCGCCTTGATGACACCGGCACGGAAATGGGCGATGTATCGGACCGAGTCTATCGGATCCATCCGGAAGACCCTCTTTCGGCACGGGCTACGATGGACCAGGAAAGCCGCTTCGAGCGCGAAGACTGGAACGTGCGGATCAAGACCAGCTCTGAAATGACGGCCACCAAAACGGACTTCCGCCTGCGCGCTTCCGTGACCTGCTGGGACGGCAAGGAGGAATTCCACCACGTTCAGTGGGATCACTCGATTCCGCGAAACGGAATGTGAGCGATGCTGAAGAACTCAGAAATACGAACCGATTTCCCGCGCGAAGTCCGCGAGATCGAGAACGCCTGGATCCCGATGCCTGACGGGACAAGGCTCGCGGCCCGGATCTGGCTTCCCGTTGACGCGGAATCGGATCCAGTGCCGGCAATCCTCGAGTACCTGCCCTATCGCAAGCGTGACGGAACGGTTGAGCGTGATCACGTGACCCATCCGTATTTCGCAGGCCACGGATATGCTGGCGTTCGTGTCGACTTGCGCGGCACGGGTGACAGCGAAGGCGTCTGCCTGGGCGAGTACCTCAAGCAGGAACAGGACGACTGCCTGGCCGTGATCGAGTGGCTTGCCGCCCAGTCCTGGTGCTCTGGAAAGGTCGGAATGATCGGGATCAGCTGGGGCGGATTCAACGGGCTTCAGGTCGCGGCCCGGCGTCCGGAAGCGCTGGGCGCGGTCATCTCGCTCTGTTCCACCGACGATCGCTACGCCGACGACATCCACTTCATGGGTGGCTGCATGCTGACCGACAAGCTGAGTTGGGGGGCCACGGCCTTCTCGATCTGCAACACGCCTCCCGATCCCGCAATCGTGGGAGATCGCTGGCGGGAAATGTGGGTGGAACGCCTGGAAAACAACGGGTTGTGGATGCTCGACTGGTTTCGGCACCAACGGCGAGACGAGTTCTATGCCCACGGATCGGTCTGCGAAAACTATGCCGACATTGAGGTGCCGATCTATGCGGTGGGTGGTTGGGCGGATGGGTACACGAACGCCATCTTCCGCCTGCTCGAGCACCTGCCCGGTCCGAAAAAGGGACTGATCGGGCCATGGGCCCACAAGTATCCGCATTTCGCAAAGCCCGGACCACGCATAGGCTTCCTGCAGGAATGCCTTCGCTGGTGGGACCAGCATCTCAAGGGCATCGACTCCGGCATAATGGAGGAACCGGAACTCCGGGCCTGGATCAACTCTCCCGTGGCGCCGTCGCCGCGCAACGAAGACCGGCCTGGTCGTTGGGTGGCGGAACCCGAATGGAATGGCGTCGGGATGGAAGTGCTGTCCCTTTATCCGGGAGAGAACGGGCTGACGGACAAGCCTTCGAAGAAGACCATCACTATTTCCTCTGCTGAGACTGCCGGGTGGACCGCTGGCGCATGGTGCGGGTACGGGGCAGTTCCCGACGGTCCCTTGGACCAGAACGGCGAGACTGGCCTGATGACGATCTTCGAGACAGACGTTCTTGATGAAGAGTTCGATCTCTTCGGCTTTCCGCTCTTTCACGCAGAAGTCGCCAGTGACACAAAACAGGCAAATGTCGCCGCAGTCCTCTCCGCCGTGGGCAAGGATGGCCGCGCTACCCTTGTCAGCTACGGAGTGCTGAACCTGACCCACCGGGCAAACCATTCAAGACCCAAGCCGATGCCGTTGACGGATCCGCAAGCCGTCACGATTCAACTCAACGCCTGCGGTCAGCGTGTCAACAAGGGGCAGCGGCTTCGTCTTGCCCTGTCCACGGCCTATTGGCCGGTGATCTGGCCAGCCTACGAGAAGGCGACTCTCACGATCAAGCCCGGCAGCGCAAGGCTCGATCTTCCGGTTCGCCCGGGCCGAAACACTGACGACGAACTGGCCTCCTTCCCACCGCCGGAAGGCGCCAGCCCGACCTCGATAAAGCAGCATTCCCGAAGCTTCTATGATCGGCGGCGCCATATCGACCTGAGCACGGGCACGGAGGTGAATTCGCGCCGCAGCAGCACCGGAACCGAAACTCACGTGCATACAAGTCTCCAGGTCGAGCGCGCCAGCACCGAGCGCTTCGAAATCCATCCCGACGATGCCAATTCCGCGATCGGCACCTGCCACTGGTGCCAATCCTATTCCCGCGGCGACTGGAAGGCCGAAACAAGGACCGATGTCAGCGTGTACGCGTTGCGCGACTGCTGGCGAATCGAAGCCAGCCTTGTTGCGCGCGATGCCGACGGAATAGTCGTCGAACGGCAATGGAACGAGGATGTACCTCGAGATCTGGTTTGAGGAGAGAAGAGTTGGGCGCGTTTCCCGATTTCGACTCGAATGCGAAATTCCATCACTTTGCAAATGACAAGGTCGCCATGCGCGTGGTCACCGACGGACACGGACCGGATGTCATCTTCATTCCCGGAGGTGACGCGACGGCCGAGTGCTATTCCCAGCAATTCGCGCTACTTTCGGACGCTTTCCGCTGCATTTCCTACGATCCGCGCGGCGCCGGAAGCACGACATCGCCACCGGCCCCGTGGACGATCGCGGACTTCGCACGAGACTGCGCTGCCGTAATTGATGCGTATTGCGACGGAAGCGCGGTCGTCTGCGGCCTTTCCCTTGGCGGCCTTGTGACTCAACAGGTGGCAATTGATTTTCCCGAGAAAGTCCGCCTGGCCATTCCCATGGGAACCGCCGCCTTCATCGACGGCTTCACCAGGGACTGGATGCAGGCGGAGATCGACCTCCGCAAGGACGGCATTTCCCTTCCAGAATATTTCCTCGCGCCGCACTACGCCCCGTACGCTTTCCCGGCCAAGGCGCTGCACGACCCGGAGCTTTGGGAGAAAGTCAAGGAAGCCTACACGACCCGCTTCGCAGACCGTGATCCGCAGGACTTGATCGATCAATGGCAAGCCTGCCTCGACTTCGACTGCCGTGAGGCCCTGAAGACCTGCCCGGTTCCGATGCATGTCATCAGCTTTTCCGAGGACGTCCAGACCGCGCCATCCATGTGCAAGGTGGTCGCCGATCTCGCCCCGAAAGGCGTATTCCACGAGATGGAGGGGCTTGGGCACGTATCCATGACCCGTCACAAGCCAGATGTCGTTGCAGACAAGCTGCGCGGCATAATTCTTGAAGCGACTGCAATCTGACACCGAACCGGGATGCAATCGGGCGAGATCCACATCGCGACGCATCTGGAACTGCCTGCGCGTCCTGAACACATCGCAATTCGCTGACTTGATAAAGCCCAGGCGTTGCGCCGCATGCGTGCTTGCTCTGCAAAGTGCCACAGTAGGTTGGAAGAATCCGCTTGCAGAAGCCATTTGATGTCAATATCTCCAATCCACCCACCGGAATGCGGGCGTAGCTCAGGGGTAGAGCATTACCTTGCCAAGGTAAGGGTCGTGAGTTCGAATCTCATCGCCCGCTCCAAAAGACTCGTTGGATGGCGCATCCTGAATTGCTTGGGATGCGTTTTCGTATTGCGACCCTTTCGGTGAGCGTGTTCCGTCCGGGATCTTTGGCGAACTTTCCGGACCGCACGTCCCGAAAACACGACCCGGATGCATCAGCTGACTTCGAATGGGACCATGATCCGTACTGCCGCTGCAACGAGACGCGGGCACTCCGTGGTTGGCACCGTCCGCAAAGGGATGGGTTGATATGGTGCCGCCGCTCGAAGGGATGCGCGTGCTCGCTGTCGAGCAATACGGTGCCGGCCCGTTCGGCACCCAGCACTTGGCCGACCTCGGTGCAGAACTGATCAAGGTCGAAAACCGACAGTCCGGCGGCGACTACGCGCGCGCGCTCGGCCCCTACTTCGTCGAAGGGGCCGACGGCAATGACAGCAGCCTCTTCTTCCAGTCGATCAACCGTAACAAGAAGAGCCTGACGCTTGATCTCGGCGATCCCGAGGGGCAACGGATCTTCAAGCGGCTGGTCGCTGGCGCGGATGCCGTGGCGAACAACCTTCGAGGAGATGTCCCGGAAAAGCTCGGACTGACATATGACACCCTGAAATCGGCCAATCCCGCCATCGTCTGCGCTCACTGCTCCGGCTATGGCTGCGAGGGCCCGAGACGCGACTGGCCGGGTTATGACTACCTGATGCAGGCCGAGACCGGATACTTTCACGTAACGGGCGAGCCGGAAACACCTCCCACTCGGGTGGGGATGTCAGTCGTGGACTTCATGGCAGGACCCTACATGGCCTTGGGTCTCGTGGCTGGCGTCCTGTCCGCACGGGCAACAGGCCAAGGCCGCGACATCGACGTGAACCTTTATGACACCGCCCTCTACAATTTGAGCTATCTCAACACCTGGGCACTTAACTCGGGCTATGATCCGGGGCGCGTACCACGTTCGGCCCATGTCTCACTGGTGCCCTGCCAGCTCTATCGCACATCGGACGGATGGATCTACGTAATGTGCAACAAGGAGAAGTTCTGGCCGGAACTGTGTGATGCCGTCGGATGTCCGGATCTTGCCCAAGATCCGCAATTCGCGACCTTTGCTGACCGGCTTTACCAGCGCGACGAACTCACCGTCATCTTGGACAAGGCATTGTCGGCTGCAACAAGCGCAGAGTGGCTGCGCAGGCTGCAGGGACGTGTCCCGGTAGCGCCGATACGTACACCCCGCACCGCCTTACAAGATGCAAGTCTGGAAGCGAACGGAAAGGTCGAAACAGTGAATCTTGTAGGCGGCGAGAAATTCCAGATGTTGCGTTCCCCGATTTGCACCGGTGATGACGGCGCTTCGCGCGCCTGCCCTCCCATGGGGCACGATACCGACGAGATTCTGCAGTCAGCAGGTTTTTCGGTCGAGGAAATTGCGGAATTTCGTGAGAAAAAACTGATATAGTTTTGGGGCGAACCTAGTGCAGAGGAGAGCCCTGGTCTGCGGCGGGGTCGCCGAAAGTTGGCGGAGACACGCCGTTGCTGCGCTTAGGGCAAGGCTGCCGGGCTCCCCTTCAGGCGCGAACTGGAAGGGATCACTCGATCCCCTCAGATCCCCCACTTCCAAGTGCGGGAGATTTCAGGAAACCGGCACTTGAGTCATGCTCTGGAAGTGTGGGCGGCCCGACACCGGACCGCCCAATTTGAGATTAGGCAGGCATGAATTCGGAGAAGAGCGACTCCCCGTTCGGCTTCAGCCCCGGCTTGATCGTGTCGCGATGAATCGCGCCGACAACCTCGTGGGTCAGGAAGACGTAGCAACCGCTCTCGTCCATGATCCCTTGCATCTTCTTGTAGATCTCGTCCCGCTTCGCCAGATCGCTTTCGACGAGACCCTGATCATGCAGCGCCTTGTACTCTGCGTTGTCAAACCGCTCCCAGTTCCACACGCCGACCTGCTCCGGCGTGAACCAGACCGTCGCCCATGACGGGTCGGGCTGCATCGAAAAGCGGCTGAGGATCAGCTGCAGCTTCAGAAAGTAGTCACCGTCCTTGGAGCCGAGCGTCCAGAAGGTTCCGCTGTCATTCTGCTTGATTTCGCAGTTGATACCGACGTCGGCAAGATTTGCCTGGATCACCTGCGCAGCTGCGAGGCGTTCGGACTGGTTGAGGATGTCCAGCGTGACATTGAGACCTGTCGCGCCTTCCTGCGCCAGAAGCTCGCGCGCCCGGTCCGGATCGTAGTCGTAGGTCACGCTGTCGCGCGATCCAGGCAGGCCCGGAGCGAGGATGCCGTTTCCAACGGCGGCGGCACCAAAATAGGCCGCGTCCACAACGGTCTGGCGATCAATGGCATGCTGCACCGCCCGGCGGATGTTGAGGTTGGTAAAGGGCTCGGCATCCTGGTTGATTCCCAGCCAGACATAAGCCAACGATGGCTTCTCCAGCACCACTGAACCCGCGGGCGGGTTCGCCTTGAGCCTTGGCAGGGACGACACTGAGGTCCAGGTGTAATCCAGGTCGCCTGCCTCAAAGCCGCGCTCGGCAGTGGCCGGGTCCTCGATCGGGATGATCTGGATTTCGTCGAATCCGCCCGGTTCATGCGCCCAGTCAGGATTGCGCCTCAGGATCGTCTTCTGCTTGGGCTGCCACTCCGCAAGCAGATACTGGCCGGACTGGGCTACAGGATTCGTGGTGATCTTGTCGCCCAGCTCTTCCATGGCTTTCTTGGAAAGAACGCACGATGCCGGCGTCGGAAGGGTCGTGCTCCAAAGCGGCACGAACTTGTTCTTCAAGTGGATGAGACCGGAAAGCTTGTCCTTGACTTCAACCTCCTTCAGGGCGTCCCAATCTCCCGCGTACGGGCTTTCCATGGCAGGATCAGCGATCCGTTCGATCGAGAATTT
>JAJEGW010000125.1 GCA_022819605.1 Silicimonas sp.
GCCTTTCGATGCCGTATAGGCGTCGGCGCCATGAGTCCCGATAATCGCCCGCAAGCTGGAAATGTTGATGATCGAGCCGCCGCCCGATGTCACCATTTCAGGGATCACCCGTCGGCAAGTCAGAAGGGTTCCGAAGAGATCAACGCGAATGGTGCGCCAGAATTCATCAAGATCGAGCTCGGTCACCGGACCATCTTTCGTCGACCCGCCGCCAGCCGAGTTCACCAGGACATCGATCTGTCCAAAGCGGGCCAGCCCGCTGCGCACAGCAGCGTCGACCGCCGCCTCGTCGCTGACATCGACCTGAACCGCGAGCGCCTTGCCGCCTGCCCGTTCGATCTCGGCGGCGACCTCGCTGGCAAAGCCCAGCTGACAATCCGCAAGGATCACACTTGCGCCTTCGCGCGACAGCGCCAGCGCGGTGGCCTTGCCGATCCCGTTCCCGGCGCCTGTGACCAGCGCGATCTTTCCACTCAGCCGGTCCATCTCAGTTGGCCACCCGCACGCCGCCGACGGCCTGATCCGTCGGCAGGATTTCAAGTGTCGTGACATTGACGTGTGGCGGGGCGCCGATCGCGTAGAGGATCGCGTCCGCGACATCCTCCGGGTCAAGGGTCCGGATCCCGGAAGCGCCGATCCGGTCCAGCCGCTCACGGTCACCTTCCGCGGCCTGATAAAACTCGCTCGCCACTCGTCCTGGGCAGATCTCGGTCACGCGAACGCCGGTTCCGATCAGCTCGAAGCGCAGGTTCTGGCTGAACATGTGGACCGCGGCCTTGGTTGCCCCGTAGAGCGCCGAGACCAGCGTGTGCAGCCCGGCGATAGAGCCGATGTTGACGATGTGGCCACGCCCGCTCTCAATCATTCCGGGAAGCGCGGCAGCGGTCAGTTGCGCCAGGGAGGTGACGTTGATGTCAATCGCCTCTTGCAGCACCTCCGGACCAATGCCCGCAAGTCCGTCGATGCCGTGTCCGACACCGGCGTTGTTTATCAGGATATCGGGTGCAAATCGCTCGATCTCGTGCGTCAGTGCCGCGATATCGCGTACGTCGCCGACAAGGGTCTGGGCACCGGTCTCGTTTTGCAGATCCGCAAGGCGGTCACCGCGGCGCGCGACGGCCAGCACAGCGAACCTCTCGGCGGCAAGGGCGCGGACTGTTGCCGCCCCAATCCCACTTGTCGCGCCCGTGACAATGGCCTTCATCACGTATCCCCTGGTGTTTCCGGAAAGAAACTCATCAGCCCGCAGGGGTTCACCGGCGGGACCGGCCATTGATGGCCTCGTGTCATTCCTAGCCTACGACTTGGGCCGTGACGGTAGCGGCGGTTCGGCAGTCCGGCGAGCCTGGCATCCGTCACCCAGTCCCTGCCCGGTCCGCAAAGCGTCTCGACGAGACACGATTGCATCTGTTCGACCTGCCTGGCCTGGGAACAATTGCCGGACAGGTCGGTTGGCCCGTCCGGGTCGTCAGAAAGCTCGAAGAGCCGAGTGCTGCTGCCTGCCGCGCAGTAGATCATCTTGTTCCGCCCGTCACGGATCATGCGCTTGGACAATGCTCCCTCGCCGAGCTCGCCACAAGGATGGCTTAGGGCCGTGGCGAGAATTGATTTTCCGGTGACCGTGTCCGGGATCTCTATCCCGGCCAAGTTAAGCAGTGTGGGCATGACATCGGCCAGCCAAGCCAGCCGGTCATCCGAGGCACAGGCCTGAACACGCGCGTCCCCCTTTGTGCCCATCAGGATCAGCGGGACATCCGCTGACGCTTCGTAGAATTCCTGTTTGGCCCTGATACCGTGGATTCCCATGGAATCGCCGTGATCAGAGGTGAACATCATGACGGTGTTGTCGAGGATGCCTTCTTCGCGCAGCAGGCCGAACAGCGCGCCTATCTGTTGATCAATCTGGGTGCAATGCGCGTAATTCACTGCACGACCGGCTTCTTGTGAAGCAGAGAAAGCGCGGCTCCCAATGAAGCACGCAGCCTGGCATCAAAGTTGGACAGAGGCTCATCGAACAGAAAACAATACGCATCGCGAACGAACTCACGACCCATCGCGACGCGATGACGGCGCCTGCCGGACAGATCTTTAGGATTCCGATCAAGATACGGCGTCAGTTCAAGCATCTCAGCCGCGCGCCTGACCCGCTCGGCCAATTCTTCTTTCGAGACCCATGCCAGCCTCAGCGCAAATGACATGGTCTCGCCGATGTTCTCATTCGGACAATGCGCGCAGGACTGAAATACCATGGCGATGTCGCGCTGCTCGGGGCGCTCCCAAGTGACGTCGCGACCGGCAATGAAAATCGAACCACTGCTGACTTTCTCAACCCCGACGATCACTCTCAAAGCGGGCGACTTCCCGCATCCTGACGTTCCCGCCAGGACTGCAATCTCACCCTCTTTGACATCGAGATTCAGCTTCGGGATCACAGTCACATCGCTAAAGGACTTGACGACGTCCTGCCGTGGCACTCCATTAGCCATGATCTGCTGAACTCCATTTCCGACGCGGCGTCGCATCCTGAGACTCAAGCTTATCACTATGGTCAAGTTTGGTAAAGCGATTTACCACTTGTCTTTTAAGGGTCACCGACCCGGTGCCGCAGTGCTTTGACGTTGCACGAATTCGGGCGAAGTCTCGATAGCAATTCTGGCAGGAAGCTCTGGAGCCTCGATGCAAACGGTTTTTATCGCCACTTGACCCATTTCAGCCAACGGCATTCTGACGACCGAAAGCGGCACTTTCAGATCCTCTGCAAATTTCACATCATGGATCGATACAACCGAAAGATCTCGCGGAACGTTCAGGCCCAGAGCGGTGGCCGCACGCGTTGCGCCGATGGCAGCGACGACGTTGAAACAAACCAGGCCGGTAATGTCCGGGCGCCGCAAGAGCAACTCCCGGGTCACGGCCTCGCCCTCCTCCGCAATTGGGGCGGCATGCGCGACCAGCGTCGGGTCTGCGTCAGCTCCCATTTCATGTTGCCATCCCTTCATCCGGCTTTCTGTGAAAGTCAGCCCCTCAACCGTGGCAAGACATCCTATGGTCCGATGGCCCAGTTCCTTCAGGTGCCGGGTTGCGATCTCCGCTGCCAGCGCGTCGGGGAGCTGAACCAGGCTGCCGCCCAGGCCGATATCGGTTTGCAGCTGAACGACCGGGACCTTCTTGTGCGCGGCCTTTATGATGAGATTGTCGGCCTGAACACCGGCCGCCTGCAGGATCAGGCCATCAACGCCACCGCCGCCGATCATTTGCGCCAGTCGGGAGTTCCCGACATTCCCCGCCGCGGAGTCCCCCAGAAGAATGGCCTTGGTCTGCCGCTCGGCCTCTGCCTGCGCGCCGCGAAGGATCTCTCCGTATACCGGATTTGCTGCGTCAT
>JAJEGW010000121.1 GCA_022819605.1 Silicimonas sp.
CGTCCCAAAGCCAAACGCCCTCACCTTTCACGAAATGGACCGGATCATCGTAAAATGTCGATACATTCGGCCCCAAGAGTCGGGCGCGATCGTTGACCAACTCACTTTGTGTGCGTGCCAATTTTGAAATCACCTTTCCCGTCGCGAGGACGGTGGTCCCCTGAGAGAGAATCTAAAGCGTTCTCAAATCACACGAAATGCCTCAGCCGTGCAAGATTTTGCCGTGCGGACAGCAGTAGAACCCGAGTCGCGCCTTGATCGGGCACAAATCGCCCGCGATCTGCTCCTCGAACCCACCTGCTTCGATCCGCGCCATTGTGGCGCCGTGCAGGTCTTCGACGGCAGCGCAGCCCACCATGGCTTTCGGCCTTAACCCCCAGTCATCCGAGGCGACGTGTCCCGCTTCCTTCCTTTGTTCCATACAAGTCGTTGTCTCCGGTGAAGGCATCGTAGTTGCCGATCAACCGAGCCAGCCTTGGCAGCGGCCTTCACGTCACGGGAGACAACGATCAGTTCGCCGTCACGAACGGATTCGAGGGACGCAAGTTTCATTCGCAGGATTCCCGATTGTTAAGCCTGAGCCGGTGCTTGCGCACCGCGGCGGATGAGTGTGAGCATGACGAGCATCAGGGCGCCGCAGATCAGGAGCGTTCCGGCGAGAGCATGAAGTCCGTCATTTGGTAG
Organism: Silicimonas sp.; assembly: GCA_022819605.1. GTDB lineage: Bacteria > Pseudomonadota > Alphaproteobacteria > Rhodobacterales > Rhodobacteraceae > JAJEFO01. The sequence continues at coordinate 685 of JAJEGW010000121.1, forward strand.
GCGAGCGCCAACGATCTGCGAGACGATCCCCGCAATCACCATGTGACAACATGTAACGATGCCCGAGGCCGTGCCAGCAAGTTTCGGATCGATATCGACTGCCAGCGCAATGGAGTTTGCCAAAATGAACCCATTGGAGAAGGCAAACAGGCCGCAGGGAAGAAGATAGATCCAGAGCGCGGGGTCGGTGCGAATTGCCACCTGAAACCCGAGAATGGCAATGGTCATGCAGATCGCGCCGAAGGTCATCAGGCGCACCTGCCCGAAACGTTCCACAATCCGCGTATTGATGTAGTTGCTGAGGATGAAATTGACACTGAAGGCAAGCATCAGCACCGCGTAATATCCAGGCGCCAGGCCGAGCATCTCGCTCACGGCCCATGAGCCACTGGAGATGATGGAAAAGAACATCGAAAGCGTGCAGGCGCCAATGAGCGCGATGGCCCAGAAATCCTGGCGGATCAGCAATTGCCGCGCGTTCTGCAGGAACATTGCACCCGACTGGCCGGTGCTCGACGCACCGGTTTCCGGCAATCCGCGCCAAGCGTAGAGAGCAAGCCCAAGCCCGAAGACCACCGGCAGCGCCATCACGCCGCGCCAGTCGCTGACATAGAGGATCAGGCTGCCGATGATGGGTGCCAGAGCCGGGCCAACGGCCTGCGCGATGACCATCCAGGACATGCCGCGCGCTGTTGTGGTCCCTTTGGCCCGGTCACGCATGATGGTCCGGCCGATCACCAGAAGGCTGGCCGCGCCAGCACCCTGAACCACGCGGCCCGCAGTTACGAGCCAGATCGACGGGGCAAGGGTCGCGGCGGCTCCGCCGAGGATCAGAAGGACAAGACCGGCAAGAAAGACCGGGCGCCGTCCGAAACGATCCGCCAGAATGCCGGCAAAAAGGGTGGTGACGGCCATGGAAACCAAAAAGGCGGTCAGGCTGAACTGGGCCGTGCCAAAGCTCACGGAGAAATCGTGCGACATGTCCCCCAGCGCGGGAAGCACCACATGCAGGCTGCCCTGACCGAGCCCGGCGGCAAACGCCAAAATCAGGAACAGGCCGGATTGCATTGTCTCATTTGCGCGGGAGGGTTCCATCAGGTGCCGTCGCCTTTCGCGGTGATGATCTGATCGACCTGCAAATTGAAGTTGCCCTTCTTCTTGTTGGACGCGCCGGCGTTGGATTTGATCGTGTCGGTCTTGTCGGCGTATTCGGTCGGCATGACAATGCGGTCGCAAACCGCCGCCGGCTCGGAGGTGCCGCAGGCGAGCAGCTGATCCTGATAGTAGTGGATGGACCTTGTCATGGTCTGCCTCATTCAAACGCGGTTTTTCATTTCTGGACTGTCAAATGCGTAGCGTCTTGCGCGGAAAATCCAGTTCATCGAGCCGAAAATCGGGTGTTCGCCCCAATAGGGGCTGACAAATTCCCAGACGACCTCGCAGTCCGGTGTGGTCTCGAAGATGCAGCCCTTGGCGCCCTCGCAGATCAGGGTGTTGCCGGAGGATGGGCGCTGCACGCCGGAGATTTGGGTGGAGAAGAAGTTCATCGGGCTTTGCTTTTCGGTGAAGCGCCAGATGATCTCCTTGGTCTCGACGTCGAACTCCCAGACCTGGCTGTGGGCGAGATCCGGAGAGTAGGTGTTGTTGGCGAAGACGAGGATGGTTCCTTCGGGGATCATCTGCACGTCGTGTTGACCGCCGAATGCGTCGTTCTGGATTTCCCAGATCACATTGCCGCTGCTGCGCTCGACGATGAGCAAGAGGTTCAGGACCTTCATCGAGAGGAGGAAGCCGCGGCGAAAATCTCCGAGGCGCAAAAGCTTCAAACAAGAATTGCATTGCTATGACAAGCAAAATTACCAAGAGTCGAGACAGGCGGGTTTAACACCGCGATAGACAGTTTGAACATAGGGAGGAAAACAATGTCAGTCATGAGAATGAATGGCTTGGTGGGCGCTGTCTTTGCCTTGGTTGTCGGAATGACCAACACCGCAATGGCTGAGGTCACCTTGCGAATGGCCAATTGGCTGCCGCCGGTTCACCACATGCAAACGACGATTCCGAATTGGATTGCGGCAGTCGAAAGGGCCACCAACGGCGAAGTCAAGATAGACCTGATGAAGACTCCGCTCGCGCCGCCGCCTGGTCAATACGACCTGGTCAAGAACGGCATCGCCGACATCGCCTACGGTGTCGCGGCCTTCACACCCGGCCTGCACCCCTTGCTGCGTGCCATCGAAGTGCCGTTTCTGTTCGAGAATGCCGAGGCCGCGTCGGCTGGCCTGATGGAGTGGTATCTTGCAAATGGTTTCGTCGAGCAAGAATTTGACGACACCGTATTGCTTGCAGCATTCACGCACGCCCCATTTCTCTACCACTCTGCCAAGCCGTTGACGTCGCTTGAAGATCTCAAGGGTCTCAAGATCCGCTCTGGCGGCACGGGCATCGGGATTCTTCAGAAGCTTGGCGCATCGCCTTCTTTCCTGAATCCGGGTCAAACCAATGA
>JAJEGW010000138.1 GCA_022819605.1 Silicimonas sp.
CACCTGTGTCGGTCTTCCCGGACCTCCGAATCGTCGTGCAGGGCGGCCGTCTGGACCAAGAGGAACGGGCCCTCCTGCGCAGCTGTGCCGACGAAGAGGAGCCGGAGTCCGTATGGCGCCTTAGCACGGAAAAGATGCTGAAGGCGGTCGAGACGGGTCTGGACACCGGGACCGTCAGGGAATTCCTGTCCGCGCGAGATGAACAGCCGCTACCGGAACTCGTCGAGGGATTCCTGTCAAGGATCGAGTCGCGTGCACGGTCAATTCGACATGCCGGAACCGGGGTCCTCTTTGAATGCGACAGCGAGGCAACCGTCGAATCGCTTCTTTCTGACAGCAAGATCGCAAAATTCAGTTCGCGCGCTGGCGAAAACAGGATTGTCGTCAATACATCGTCGGAACAGTCGTTCCGAAAGGCCGCGCGAAAGATGGGGTTCGGATTCGACAACAGATAGCTGCTCGTTCGTCAGCTTCACTGTTTGGAGATTCTTCACGCATTCTCCCTGAACGGGATTCAGAGTTCATTCCTGATACCGGAATCCGAAAGGACTCAACCCGGGACTTGGCCAAACGGTCCAATTCCAAATGCCGCTTGATGAGTCTTTGCCCGAACAGCGCACAGGATTTGGTTTCTGAGTTCGGGTGCATCAGAAGTGCTACGACGAATTCTCTCTGCGGGAAGTTCTGGCCGACTTGCCGACTGTCTCAAGTGGTCGTTCGGAACGAATTGCGATAGCACCAGTTCCATATGGCACAAAATTCCCTGATTTCACCATCTTCCGTCATCGTGCGGACAGGTCATCTGAAGATGTCTCGTACCGTCCCCGCCACAATCTGCACGCCAAAATGCACATGTTGCAGTGACAGACATTCGGGACGCGGTGATCACTTGCCAGTTCACGGTTCCTCTCGTCTGCCCTTGCGTGTGTGTCCCACCCCTTCGCCGTTGCCTGCCTTTCCTGTGCCGGCGATCACCTCGGGCCAGAGAGCGTCAAGCGGGAAGGTGATGGCGTCGAAAGGCGGGAGCGAAACCGGCGCGTCACCGGCAAGCGTGGCCAGCAGCAGCCACTGTCCCCCTCGCAGCTCGAATGCCTCAAGCGTCCGTGCATCGGGGTCGACAAACCAGAGGTGGCAGACTCCCTCGCGAGCATAGAGCGCTCGCTTCTCACCCAGATCCAGCCGTCGCGTAGACGGCGACAGCACTTCGCAGACCCAGTCCGGCACGACAGTGAAATAGGCCGCGTCCGGATATTCGGGCATCGTCTCGCGCCGCCAGCCGGCGAGGTCCGGCACTAAGATATCATCACCCAAATGAAGCTCAGGCTCAAATACGATCCACCAACCACCAGGACCGCCATCGCCATAGTTGAACGGCGGGCTGATCTTGGCACTTATGCCGGAACTCGCCCAGGCATGCCGCGACGCTGGTCTCGGATGGGTGTGGAGGGTTCCGGAGATCACCTCTGCAACCTTGTGGGGCGGTGCGTCGAGAACGTCCTGATAGGTCGCCCGGCGGGTTTCCTTGTGTCCAGCCCGTGCAGTCATGGTCCCTGCTCCTCCCGTTACGTCTGGATGCCCGTCCGCCCGACCTCGCCATGCGAAAGCAGCCCGTCACGGCGTTCATCGACGACGCTTCGCCTCCCTGCGGGCGTTTCTGAACCAGCACCTTGAGTTCCCGACAGGCGAATCAGGACACCCCTGACATATCGCAATTCCGGTCGGCCGAAGATAGTGACAGCCAATTTGCCCCAGTTTGATGAAACAATCGTCGCCTGCATGCAAGGATTGCCTGCTGTGGTTGCAGGTAGTTGTCTCCGACATTCATGGGTCATCTTGTCTCGGCGCTGCACCTTCCGGTCCCTCGCCGTAGGACTTTCCCGGATCGCCAACGCCGTTATCCGGGAACACCCAAGCGACGAATTGCAATATCGACACCACTAGAGCGTGTCCGACCTAGTTGGAATCATTGGGGATTCCCTTTGGGGCGGAGGTCTGATTCGATGTGCGCATCGCAATCAGGAGGCCCCCGCAAAACCCAGAGCATATTCCACCAATCTTCGCATGCGCGTCGTCGCGGCCATGAGGCCGGCGCAACCTGCCGCGCCGTCGCCGCCAGCTTCGACATCGCCCCGTCCACCGCCGGGAAGTGGAACCGGGCCTTCGCGAGGTCCGGGCCGTGGGCCCGGCGAGGATCGGCGGCTACCTCAGGTCCGCCCTCGAGCCCCCCGGGTGTAGTTTCCTGACTTAATCCGATCCGGCTGGCAGCGGCACTCGCCTATCGCGCTAGGAGCCGCCATTGCAGACCGCCCTGAGACAATGGTGCGCCTGTAGCAGGCTCAGGAAGCGAGCCACTTCAGCCGCAATGGCGCGGGCAAACACCTCGGGTTGATTCATCGCGCCGTTTCCTTCGTCGGTTCGCCGCGATCAAGGCGTACCATGTCTGGCACCGAGAGCCCGGGACCATGGTCAGGCACTGCAGGAGCCGATTGGATTGGATCCACCCTGTGCGAGATCCGCCAGCCTCTTGCGCTTCGGAAAGCGACTCCGATAGACTCAATCCGCAATTGAAGTGGGGCAAAAGAAAGGCCGCCATGCCAAACGCTCTGCTGGTCTACCCTGAACACCCTCCGACGTACTGGGGCGCTGACTACGCGCTGGAAATTTCGGGAGTCAAGGCAACCCATCCTCCTCTTGGGTTGCTAACAGTCGCCGCGATGTTT
>JAJEGW010000163.1 GCA_022819605.1 Silicimonas sp.
TGGGCGTCATCGTCCTGCTGATGCAATTGAACGCTGTCGTCTTGCCTGCCCCATTTGGGCCGATCAGGGCGGTGATGCTGCCTCTTTCCACGCTGAACGAGCATTCATCGACGGCCTTGATGCCTCCGAAATGCTTGCAAAGGTCTCGAATGTCCAGCATGTGGCGCTTTCGGCCAGCGAATGGCCGGGCGCATCAAGCACCCGGCCACGCGTTGTCACCAGCCCTTCTTGGGATAGTTGAGCGGTGAAGTCTTGAACTCGTTCGTCGGGTAGACGAACTGGAGTTCCCCGCCATTCCATTGCGCCACCATGAATGGCTTGTCGATTGGCAGACCGACGGAATCCCAGTGGAACGCGCCCAGGATAGTGCGGACGGGATCGCTGGACGTACGCGCTGCCAGCCATGCGCCCATCTTTTCGTTGTCGGCTTCGCCCGCGCCAAGGATTGCCTGCTCGATGCCCTGACACACCGCGAATGGGATCGCCGCATCTTCGTCCGGGGCAAATCCGTTGCGTTCGGTGAACTCGGCCACGAAATCGGCATTGCTGAACGGCTCGCCCGCGAGTTCCCCCACATACGGTGCATCCGGGTGCCACGACGTGTGCATGAGGATGGCTTCCGAGGCCTCCTGGGTGCCCTCGTAAAACTCAACCTGCGTGCCCTGACTGTAGTAGACCATCTTTGGTTCTGCACGAACGGTCTTCAAGGCACGGGTCAACTGCACGGCCTCTTCTGCGCTTGCGCTCAGCGCGATGATGAGTTCGGCGCCCGAGCGCTTGATGGAGTTTGCAAGGTTCAGCCAGTCATTGAAGCCTTCCTCCGGCCACTTTTCGGTGTAGACGACCTCGATGCCGGCGTCGGCCAGATATCCCGGCGCCAAGTCGGTAACTTCGCCGCCGGTCGCGGGATCCATCACCTTCAGACCCAGGAAACCGGTCTCGACGGCGTTCGCGAAGAAGTCGTCCGCCGACACGACGGCAGCGGTCTTCGGACGATCCGCCTCGTCGACCAGGTCGCTGATGAGACCTTGCAGCGACGAACCGACATACTCCGCCGCGTTCGGCTGGAAATAGAAGATGTTCTTGTGGCCCTGGGTATAGATCCGCAGGGCTCCACCAGCCGGGACGGGATGCACCAAGCCGTTCTTTGCAAGAATGTTTGCAACCGGGAAAGTCAGGCGCGACGAGAACGTGCCGAATACGGCGTTGACGCCATCGACGTTGATGAACCGCTCGTACTGTGCGATCGCGGTGGCCGGATCCGACCGGTTGTCCGACATGATCAGTTCGAGCTGCTCGCCATTGATGCCGCCACGTTCGTTGATCATGTCAACGCAAAGCTGGTAGCCTTGCTCGTGCTTTGCGCCAGCGATCGAGAACGCACCCGTCAATGGCAGCGACGTGCCGATCTTGATTTCAGCTACCGCAGCCGACGCGACCAGAGCCGCAGCAGCCGAACTCGCAAGCAATTTTCCTAGTTTCATTGGGTTTACCTCCCTTTCAAGTTTGTCATTGCAGGCGTCACATGTATCGAACGCCAACTCAGGTTCGACCCTCACTCAGCGGCATGGGGCAGTTCCAGTCCGGTGGGATAAGGGCTGTCTTCGCTCTCGAGTTCAATGCCTGCTGCCAGCGCGACAGTCTCGAGAAGTGCAGAAAAATCCTCTTCCAGATAGGCCGCCGGATCGTCCTTGAGCGCCGCCGCTCCGAAATGGGCCTGCAGCGCTTCGCGGGTTGCCGCCGTCACCGGCATCGGCACGTTGAGTTCACGCCCGGATGCCAGACCCAGGTCAAGATCCTTGCGGAGGAGCGCCGGCGTGAAAGTTGTTGTCCAGTCCAGGTTGACGAATGCGTTGGTCTTGTAGCGCGTGAATATCGACCCCATGACCGAGTTGTTCATGAAATCGAGAAACGCCCGACGCGGCACTCCTGCCCTCTGCGCGAGGATTGTGATTTCAGCCAGGTTCTGGGTCACCACGCCCAGCATCACGTTATGCGCAATCTTACAGAATCGCGCCAGTTCGCCCTCGCCGACATAGGAGACGCCATTGGCTGCGACGGTAGCGATGATGTCTTCGACCCTGTCGAATGCCGCCCTTGGTCCCGAAGCAACGGCGCTCAACTTGCCTGCCTTCACGCATTTGCCATTCCCGCTGACGGGCGAGCAAACGAGTTCCGCCCCCTTTTCGGCAAGCCGCAAACGAATCTCCGCCGACTCCTCGACACCGATCGAGGAGCAATCGAGGAATATCCCTGGCACGCCGTTTCCGGCAAGCACACCATTCTCGCCTAAGCAGAGCGCCTCGACGTCCTTGCCAGTCGAGACCATTGTCGCCAGCACATCGACGCCAGCCAGATCCGGCGGACTGTCGACAAGCGTCGCACCCTTCTCCTCCAAAGGTTCCGCCTTCGAACGCGTTCTATTCCAGACCTTGACGTCATAGCCGGCATTCACCAGCCGCTCCGCCATCGGGAAGCCCATGCGCCCCATGCCGATCCAACCAATGGTGGGTTTTGTCATCCTGTTCTCCCGTTAAGCGGCCATGGTGCCGGCATCGCCGGCGTCACGGATCCAGATCATCTCGATTCGGACACCTGCGTCCTTGATCAGGTTGAAGACCGGGCACCGCGCCTCCGTTTCCTCGACGACGTTCGTCCGCCGCGCTTGACTATCTTGGGTGCGCACGCGCGCCTCGACCTTGACCGTCTGGAAGTGAGGCACGACCCCGCGCATCCCGGAACGCCCGCGGATGTCGATGGTGAAGGCCGCGTCGAATTCGATGCCTTCGTATTCAAAGCCCATCTCACGGGCCGTGCGGCCGAACGTGACCGCCTCGCACGCGCACAGCGATGCCAGGACACCGGTAAGCGGCGTGGGACCCTTGTCGGATCCGCCGTGCGCGACCGGCTCGTCAAAGGTCAACTCGCCCAGGTCTCCGAAATTCACGACGGTGGCGAGTGACCCTTCGTTGGACGCCGACAATGCCTTGCGGCGGATGACCGGCTTCGAAAAATCCCTTTTGTCAACGACGCTTGCCATCCAACGGGGCCCTGTCGGTTCGTGTTTCGCTTGGCGAGATCAATGATTTACGCAAACGATTGCATGACCGTAGCGTCCTTCTTTCCATCGGTCAAGTTTTTTTCCGCAACCGTTTGCATCGGGGCCAAAGAGCGGTATAACCCTCAGCAATGCAATGGGCAGGAATGTGAAGAAAAGCGTTACGATCAAGGATGTTGCGAGAGAGACCGGCGTACATGTCGCAACGGTCTCGCGAGCGCTGTCGCCGAACGCGCGCGCTCTGCTGTCAGCGGAAGTCGTGGCGAAGATCCGCGAAACGGCCAATGCAATGGGATACCGGCCGAATCGCATTGCCGCCGGGCTCAGGACTCGTCGGACCATGACCGTGGGCGTCATGATCCCTGACATCACCAACACCCTGTTTCCGCCGATCGTGCGCGGAATGGAAGCTGCACTGGAGCCCGCCGGATACGCCTCGATCCTGGTCAACACGGACAATGATCCCGATCGCGAAGCGCGCCTGTTCGACGTGCTGCTGCAACGAGGCGTGGACGGCATCATCGATGCAGCCGTGACCCACATGGATCCGCATCTGGAGCGCATCTCCCGGGAAGTTCCAATTGTCACGGCGAACCGAATGGTGGAGGGCTCCGGAATTCCCTCGGTCATCAACGATGACGCGGGCGGAATCCGAATGATGATGCAGAAGCTCCACGATGCCGGACACCGAAACATCGGCCACATCGCGGGGCCAAAGGACTTGTCGACCGGCATTCAGCGACGAGAGGCGTTTGAGGCCGCGGCGAAAGGTCTCGACCTCAAGGTGTCAGACACCGCCATGGTCGTGGCCGAGCGCTACAACGAGGACGAAGGCAACCGCTGCGCCTTGTCCGCATTGGAAAACGCCCCGGACATGACCGCCCTGCTCTGCGCCAATGATCGCTTGGCGATCGGCGCCGTCGATGCAGTCGCGTCTCTGGGACTGAAGTGCCCCGAGGACATCTCGGTGACGGGGTTCAATGACATTCCGTTTCTCGACATGATTCCGCCGGGACTCACCACCGTGCAGATCCTGCAATTCGACGTCGGCCGCATCGCGGCCGAAATCCTTCTGAAGCGCATGACCGAGCCTGACGCACGCGTGCCCGAAACGACGATCATGCCGGTGTCGATCATCGAGCGAAACAGCATCGCGCCTCCCAAGTCCGGTCGCGGCAGCAAGACACGTACCGCCAGGCAGTCGCGCAAGAAGACGCAAGGGTGACGAAATGGATCAGCCGAAATCTCACGGAGTCATCGCAGTTGAAGAGCATTTCATGCACGCCGCGCTGACCGAGCATTTCGCAGCCGCCGCGCGCCAGCAGCCGGCGCCACTCATTGACCGCCTCTACGACTTCGTCGGCGTCCGACTTGACGAAATGGACGAGGCAGGAATCGACATGCAGGTTCTGTCCCACCAGTCTCCGGGCAGCCAGCGACTTGCAGATGATGTCGCACCTGCGGCCTGCCGATCCGTGAACGACGCGCTTGCAGCCGTGATCGCCGAAACGCCAGACCGTTTCCAGGGCTTTGCGATGGTTCCCACGATGCTGCCCGATGCCGCGGCGGACGAGCTCCAGAGAGCGGTCGAGGAGCTTGGGCTCAAGGGTGCGATGATCCACGGGATGAGTCGCGGCGAGATGATTGATGGCGAAGCCTACTGGCCGATTTTCGCCCGGGCTGAGAAACTGGACGTTCCGATCTATGTCCACCCTGCCCTGCCCGACAAGACGGTCACGGCCCGCTACTACGCTCCCTACGACGAATCCCACCCGATGTTCACGCGCGCCGCGTGGGGTTTCGGAGTGGAGGCCGGAACCCAAGCCATCCGGTTGATCCTCTCAGGTGTTCTTGACCGGCACCCGGACCTGAAGATCATTCTTGGCCACTTGGGCGAGGCACTGCCCTTCTGGATGCCGCGGATCGACGAAAGTCTACGGCGAACCGGCGGAACGCCGGTCGACTTCATCGCCGCCTTCCGCCGGAACTTCTGGATCACCACCAGCGGATTCTTTGCAGACGACGCGCTCCTGCTCTGCCTGAAGACGCTCAAGCTCGAACGGATCCTTTTCGCGGTCGACTGGCCCTACGCAGACAACAGGAAAGGGGTCGACTGGCTGCGTGAAGCACCCGTGGATGACGTGACCCGGAACGCGATATTCTCTGGCAACGCGAAACAGCTTCTAGGCCTTTGATCCGGTTGCAATCGCTCCACGCTCGCGTTCGTGAGTTCGCGGCAATTTGCGTCCTCGGTGCAATAGCTCGGCGGAAAGGCAACTCGACTGTGACCGCCTTGAACTTCACGCCAGCCACCGCCCCAGCAATTCTTGCATTCGGTCGCATGCCTCCCGAAGCCGGCAGTCCGCGATTTCCGGAGCATCATGCCGCGACCCCGTTCGTCACATGACATGCAGGTTCTCCCTGCAAGAGCACGCGAGCGACATTGTTCCAAGCCTCCGCAAACAGGCTTGCCCATGCCTGCCGGGTTACGCCCGCGATGTGCGGCGTCAGGATCAAGCGCTGCGCGGCGACGGCGCTGAGGGTCAGAAGCGGATTGTCGGGCGCAGGCGGCTCGGTCGAATAGACGTCAACCACTGCCCCGCCGATCCGGCCAGCCTCCAGCGCTTCCGCCAGCGCCGCCTCGTCCACGATCCCGCCTCGCGCGGCGTTCACGAGAATTGCGCCCGGATTCATCAAGCCAATCTCTGCAGCGCCGATCAGCCCTCGGGTCCCGTCTTGCAGCGGCACGTGCAGCGTGACGATGTCGGCTCTGGCAAGCAATTCACCGAGTTCAACGCCGTCTCCGCTTTCGATTGCCGGATCACAGAAAATCACTTTTGCGCCCAGTTCCGAACATTGCCTCGCCGTCGCCTGGCCAATGATCCCGAATCCCACTACGCCAACCGTGAGTCCTGCAAGCTGGTTGAGGCCGCACCGAATCATCCTGCCTCGGATGTCCACGTAGTCTCCCGCACGGATTGCCGCCGTGCTCCCGGGCAGGAACCTCAGGAGCGTCGAAACGGTGGCCACCACATATTCCGCCACTGCCAGTGCCGAACGTCCTGGAATGCTTGCAACCGCAATCCCAAGCCCTGCCAGCGCTGCACCGTCCAAGCGGTCGATGCCAGCCCCGGTAACCTGAACGAGGCGAATTGCCGATCCGGCGAACAACCCGGTTTCAAGCGCTGGCCCGACCGCCGGCATCACCAAGGCCTCGGCTGATCGCATCGCCTCGGCAAGTTCCTGGCTCTCCGGCTCCAGGGCACGGATGTTGAGTGCCTCGGGCAGGGTCACACCTTCATTGGCGAAGTCTTCGAGCGGACGCAGGCAGATTACGTCAGGCACTGTCCCAGCTCTCTAGCTCTCGCGTCCCGGGACGAATGTCAGCAACCGGGAAAACGCAAAAGAGCGTCAGCATCACTTCGCCAGTGTTCACCGTCTGGTGCCGTTCGCCGGATGAAACAATCGCGGTGTCACCGGGCGCAAGCGTATGATTGCCACCATCGGTCTTGAGCACGCCCTTGCCTTCAAGGACGTGAATGACCTCCTCGAACCCGTCGTGTACGTGCGGACCCCTTGCGGTCGACCCTGGGGCAATCTCGACACGCCTGACTGTCGTGGAAGAAGCGCCCGTGGCTGCTGAAGCCAACTCGGTTGCAGTCCGGCCCGGCAGGTCCAGCACCTGCCCTTCGTCCCGCGGCACGATCCTGGCCATCAATCTGGTACGCGCCCAAGCTGCACAAGCAGCTGGGTCGCCTCCTTCGCGACATGGCTGGCAATGGCATTCATCATCTCGCGCCCTCGCTCCTCGGTCGCCGGCGCCGGATTGCCGTACCAGCCCGAGGGCGCGATCTGGCGAATGTCGGTCAGCACGGGCTGGAACGTGCGGGTGCGGCGAAGCCTGTCCATGCGGTGTCCCTGCCGAGGCTCCGAGCCGCCGGTGACACGACCGAGGTGGACAAGGTCTGGCCGGACCGCGAGGACGGCAAGAGTCTCGATCTCTCCTGCGTGGGTCAGGCCGTTGCAGGCATCTCCGTAGAATTCCTCTGCCACGTAGCAGGCCTGCACGGTGGCAACGCGCATGCCCACCCGACGGTGGAGTTCGTCCGCGGCGATGGCCAGTGAGGGAATGTTGCCTTCGTGCCAGTTGACGATCAGCAGATCCTTTGCGCCATGGCTCGCGGCGCTTTCACAGATCTCGACGACGACTCGTTGGTAGGTCGCCGGCGTGAAGGTCACCGTTGCCTCGTAGGGCATGTGCATCGGCGTTACGCCAACGGATGGCGCAGGCAGAACGAGCCCATCCATGAGTGCCGCAACCAGCTCGCAGATCCGGGTTGCGGCCAACGTGTCGGTATTTGCGGGCAGGTGTGCGGAGTGCTGCTCAACCGAACCGCAGGGGAAAAAAACGAGGGGGTTCCTCTTCAATTGCGCCTTGATCTCCGGTTGGGTCAGTTCGGCGAAAATGCGAGTCGGCAGGTTCATGTCTGGTTCGTCCTTGCGGCAGCCATGACTTCTGAGAGCTTCACTGCGGCACCATTCCGTTCAATGGAGGCAAGCGCCGCGTAGACGCAGGCAACCGCCTCGTTGCCATTTGCCGCCGACAGGACCGAAGTCCGGCCTGTACGGCAGCTCTCGGCAAACATGTCGAGCTCTGCTGTGAACATGTTGGTGGCGGGCTCGTCGAGCACCTCGCGCTTGCCGAATCCGTCACTGCCGTGCTGGATGTAAAGGGTGGAAGATTCGCGGATCGCTTCGGGCGTGTCCCATGTACCGAAGTCGATCTCGTAATTTATGAGGCCACTGGATCCGAAAACGCGAACGGAGAAAACGCCCGGCGAGGTCCAGCATGTGCCGACATAGGCGATGGCGTCGTCCGAAAAGCGCAAGAGCGTCATGGACTGGTCATCGACCTCGGCGCCGACGGGACTGAGCCTAGAGGCGATGGAGGACGCCTCGACGATCTCTGCACCAAGATAGTTCACCACGTCGAACATGTGAATTGCCAGCTGGGAAAGCGGCCCGCCAGGCGCACGGTCGCGGTACCAGCGCCAAGTGTCGGGGGTAAGTTCCAGCGCGCGTTCATTCGAGAAGTTGGCCTCGATGAAACCGACCTTGCCAAGCTCGCCAGCATCGATGCGCCGCTTGATCTCCTGCACCCCGCCCAGGAGGCGGGCGGAATGGCCCACCGTGACGGTGATACCGTAACGGTCCTGCAACGCGTCGATGGCAAGGCCGTCCTCGAGGTTATGGGCAATCGGCTTCTCCGTGTAAACGTGCTTGCCCGCTTTCGCGACCTGCAACGCAACCGGGTAGTGCTGCTCGTTCGGGACAGTCAGTATCATGCCGTCGATGTCGTCGCGGGCGAGGATTTCGTCCAACGTTCCGGCGGAAGGAACGCCCGTGTCGGCCTCGAACTTCGTGCGATTCTCTTCGGACCGGCTGTAGGCCGAGACAATTTCAATCTTTTCCGAGAGATTCGAGGCGCGAGTGAGCACTCTCGCCCATCTGCCAAGCCCGACGATTCCCGCCCTGACCATTGTTCACCCCATTCGTTGCTTCAGCCAGCAAATGACGTGGTCGATGGCTTCGACCTG
>JAJEGW010000038.1 GCA_022819605.1 Silicimonas sp.
GCATTCGGCGCGGCATGGATTGCGTCGTGACACTCACGCGTCCTGACAGACGCGTCGTTGCCATCCACGTGACGGAGCTTACGCGATGTTCCCGGATTGTTCAAGCCTGAATGTTGCGTTGGTTGCTCGATCGTGCGGCAGGATGTGCTGCAAGACGCCGCGCAGACGCGCGACCCGGCCCCGCGTTGCGGTCCGGTCAAGCTGAAACGGCAGGACCGTGTCATCCCAGCCCGGGCTTGATCCAAAATTCACGGCTCGTCACCGACAGTCGAACCCCTGAGCACTATCACGCGTCACGACAAATTGGCGAGTCAAGAACTTCCGCAGACGTGCGCACTCGCGAGATCGTTCGGCCCAAATGTCAATCAGACTTCAATTTGAGCCCAGTCAGCGTTCAGGCCCTCATCGTGCGAGCAAAGGCCGGCAACACCTGCTGCGTTGCTTGTTCCCCGTGCGAAAAGGCCGTAAATGCCCCCGAACACCTGACGGCCTCTGGAGAGCCCATGTCCGCGCCCAAGAAAGTTGTTCTCGCTTATTCCGGCGGCCTTGACACCTCGATCATTCTCAAGTGGCTGCAGGCCGAATTCGGATGCGAAGTCGCGACCTTCACTGCCGACCTCGGCCAGGGAGAGGAACTGGAACCTGCCCGCAAGAAGGCCGAACTGCTTGGCGTCACGGAAGTCCATGTCGAGGACCTTCGGGAGGAATTCGCCCGCGACTTCGTTTTTCCCATGTTCCGCGCCAACGCGGTCTACGAAGGTCTCTATCTCCTCGGAACTTCCATCGCACGCCCGCTCATTTCCAAGCGCCTCGTGGAAATCGCGGAAGAGACGGGAGCGGACGCCATTGCCCACGGCGCAACGGGCAAGGGCAATGACCAAGTGCGCTTCGAGTTGTCTGCCTACGCCCTAAATCCGGACATCAGGGTCATTGCCCCTTGGCGCATCTGGGACCTGACTTCCCGATCAAAGCTCCTTGAGTTTGCCGAACAGCATCAGATTCCCATTTCCGGAGACAAGCGCGGCGAGGCGCCGTTTTCCGTCGATGCAAACCTTCTCCACACCTCTTCCGAAGGAAAGATCCTAGAGAATCCGGCCGAGGAGGCGCCTGCCCATGTCCTGCAGCGCATCACGTTGCCCGAGGACGCGCCGGACAAGGCCGAAACCGTTGAGATCGCGTTCGAGCGGGGGGACGCCGTCGCAATAGACGGAGTGTCCATGACTCCGGCTCAGGTCCTGACCTGCCTTAACGACCTCGGCGGCCGGCACGGAGTCGGCATTCTCGATCTTGTGGAGAACCGTTTTGTCGGAATGAAGTCCCGCGGATTGTACGAAACGCCGGGCGGCACGATCCTGCTCGAAGCCCATCGCGGCATCGAGCAGATCACGCTTGATTCCGGATCAGGCCACCTCAAGGACTCGATCATGCCGCGCTACGCGGAACTAATCTACAACGGATTCTGGTTTTCGCCGGAGCGCGAAATGCTGCAGGCGCTGATCGACAAGAGCCAGGCACATGTGACGGGAACCGTGCGGCTTAGGCTCTACAAGGGGTCCGTGCGGACGGTTGCCCGCTGGTCTGATCATTCGCTCTATTCAGAGGCCCATGTCACGTTCGAGGAAGACGCGGGCGCCTATGATCAGAAGGACGCGCAGGGATTCATTCAACTGAACGCGCTCCGCCTGAAACTGCTCGCCTCGCGAAGCCGGCGCCTGAAGTGACGCCGGCGGAAGTTGTCCTTCGTCCGATGCGAGACGTCCTGCAGGCGTGGCCTGCGGCAGTTCAAACCCTCAACGCATTCGCCGCAAGCCGCTCGTAGAACGGCAGAGCGCGCTCCGCCAGTTCCCGCGCCTCGCCGTGGAGCTCCGGCAACGGCGCTTCCGGACCCGCAAACCCGGTGGACCGATGCACGGATCCGTACCAATGCGGCGCCCAAACCCCGTCAAACGGCTTGGGGCCCGCTGGCCATGACAGCATCGAGGGATCAAATTCGAGCCTGATCGCTTCGCATAGCCGACTGAGCGCCGCTTCCGGATTCTGCAAGATGTCCGCGCTGTCCACGACAGGTCCGGGCAGCTTCTCGAACAGTGCCAGCTGTTCCTCGAATCCGATGTCGCGCATGACTGGATCCTCGCGCTTCCTTACATAGCTGGCCACCACCCTTGCCGGATGCCGAATCAGGTGGATGTTCACGCAGCTCTCAGCCCAGTCGAGCGGGAAGTCCGGCTCCATGTGAAACGGCATGTGCTTCATGTAAAAATGCGGGCAGCCTTCGGGAACTGGTCCAAGGCATCGTTCGGCCACGCGCTGCGGGTCGCATTCATTGGCCGCGAGCACGCGCTCCCGCAGCGGGTGCTCGATCCCCGTCGCCGCCAGATAAGCGGCATAGAACGGCTCGTCCCACGCCGCGAAGTCCGGCCGGTTGCCGAAAGCATACATCATTGCCGTCGATAGGTTTCGCGGCCCGCTCCAAGTTGCAATCCTCATGTCTCCCGACCTGACTCCGCCCGCCCTCTGAAACAGCCTTCACGCCCGCGCGACCTCACGCTCCGTTGAATGGACTGTTGACCAAGTCCGCGCCATTCTCCCGCCAATCGCAAGGAGAAAAATGATGAGCTCGCCCTTTACCCGGACATCTCTTTCGTTCGCATTGATCTTCTTCGGTCTGGTGTTTCAGGGCGCGCAGGCTGAAGCGGCGGAGAAGAAGGCCTATTTCGCGGGCGGCTGCTTCTGGTGCGTCGAGTCCGACTTCGAATCCCTTGCGGGCGTCGCCGAAGTCGTCTCTGGCTACACCGGCGGGACCACGGCCAATCCGACCTACAAGGCAGTCACGAAAGGCGGCACCGGGCACTACGAAGCGGTCGAGATCAGCTATGATGACAGCGTGATCGACTATGACCGGCTGCTGCATGATTTCTTTCGGTCCGTCGATCCCACTGATGCCGGCGGACAGTTCTGCGACCGGGGCGACAGCTACCGCACGGCTATATTCGTCTCGAACTCCGCGGAGCGCGCCGCCGCCGAAAAGGCGAAGGCGGAGGCGCAATCGGAGCTTGGACGCACGATCGTCACACCCATTCTTGACGCATCCGAATTCTACGTGGCCGAGGACTATCACCAAGATTATTACAAGAGCAAAGAGCTCGTCCTGACCCGCCGTGGCCCCAAGTCAAAGGCCAATGCCTACAAGTTCTATCGCAAGGCCTGCCGACGTGACGACAGAATCCGGCAACTCTGGGGTGATGCCGCGCCGTTCGCCAGCTGATTTTTGATCTTTCGCCCTGCTGGCCGGATCGCTAGATTCGACCAAATTGCAGGGGATGTGATCAGTGCCCGTCGCGACCGCCGACGTCACGCCGATGATGGCGCAATACCTGAAGATCAAGGACGAAAATCCTGATGCACTCCTGTTCTACCGCATGGGCGATTTCTACGAGCTGTTCTTTGACGACGCCGTTGTGGCTTCAGAAGCCCTTGACATTGCGCTCACGAAACGCGGCAAGAAGCTTGGCGAAGACATCCCGATGTGCGGGGTGCCAGTGCACTCGGCAGAAGGCTACCTTCTGACGCTCATTCGCAAGGGCTTCCGCGTCGCCGTATGCGAGCAGCTTGAAGATCCTTCCGAGGCCAGGAAGCGCGGTCCCAAAGCCGTCCTCAAGCGAGGTGTCGTACGGCTTGTCACGCCCGGCACACTCACCGAGGAAGCCCTTCTTGATGCCCGCCGACACAATTACCTCGCGGCACTGGCGGAAGTCCGCGGCGAGGCCGCCGTCGCCTGCGTCGATGTCTCGACAGGGGAATTGCGCGTCCTTCCGACTTCTCCCGTCCGTTTCGGGCCGGAGCTTGCGCGTCTCTCGCCAAGCGAGGTCATCATTTCCGAGAGCAAGTATTCGGAGTATTCCGACCTGGTCGCCGAATCCGGCGCCTGCCTGACCCCCTTGTCACCGGCTAGCTTCGACAGCCAGGCGGCGCAGAAACGCCTCGCGAAATTCTGGCAGGTCCAGAGCCTTGATGCCTTCGGGTCGTTTTCCCGGGCGGAAATTTCGGCGATCGGCGCGCTCGTCGATTACCTTGAGCTCACTCAGAAGGGAAAACTGCCTCTTCTGCGCGCTCCAGTGCGCGACGTCGAATCCGGAACTGTCCAGATTGACGCCGCGACTCGCCGGAGTCTCGAGCTGTCGCGTTCACTTTCCGGAGATCGGAAGGGCTCGCTCCTTCACGCGGTCGATCGCACCGTAACCGCCGCTGGCGGCCGTCTGATCGAACACCGCATTTCATCTCCTTCTCGCGATCTCGATGCCGTTCGAGCCAATATCGGGGTCGTAGAGTGGTTCGCCTCGGGCAACGCGCAACCCGACGGGATTCGGGACATTCTCAAACGCTGCCCTGACATCCAGCGGGCAGTGTCGAGACTGGCTCTGGACAGAGGCGGGCCACGCGACCTGGCGGCAATCAGAAACGCTCTCGGCCTGCTGCCGGAAATCACCGCCGCCCTCGCGAACGATCGGCCCGAGCCAATCGACGCCTGGCTGTCTGATCTCGGCGGATTTGGCAAACTGGTCCAATCTCTCTCCGATGCGCTTGTCGCGGAACCGCCCCTTCTCGTCCGGGATGGTGGATTCATCGCTGACGGCCTTGACGCCGACCTGGACGAAGCGCGCAAGCTGCGTGACGAGGGCCGCAGCGTCATCGCAGGACTGCAGGCCGACTACTCAGATGCCACGGAAATCGCCTCGCTCAAGATCAGGCACAACAACGTCCTTGGATACTTCATCGAAACGCGTGCGAGACATGCGGAAAGGATGATGTCGCCCCCCAATTCCGAGCGGTTCATACATCGACAGACCACGGCAAGCGCCGTCCGCTTCACGACCGTGGAGCTTTCGGAACTCGAATCCAAGATCCTGAACGCTGGGGCGAAAGCCATCGAGATCGAGACCGCGCTGCATGCGGAACTGGTGCGCCTTGTCCTTTCAAGTGGAGACCGTCTCGCGCTTGCCGCCGGCGCCCTGGCCGAACTCGATGTCGCCTGTGCCTTTGCCAGCCTTGCCATGGACCAGAACTGGTGCGCGCCGCGGATTGACGACAGCGGGGCTTTTTCAATTTCCGGAGGCCGGCATCCCGTGGTGGAGCAGGCCCTCAAGGCCGAAGGCGTGCCGTTCATTGCCAATGATTGCGATCTTTCCAACGACGGCGACGGGAGGGTTTGGATGCTGACCGGGCCTAACATGGCCGGCAAGTCCACTTTCCTCCGCCAGAACGCGATCATCGCCATCCTCGCCCAGGCGGGCAGCTTCGTTCCGGCCAAAGGCGCGCATATTGGCCTTGTAAGCCAGATCTTCAGCCGCGTCGGGGCCTCCGATGAGCTTGCCCGGGGGCGATCGACCTTCATGGTCGAAATGGTCGAAACGGCCGCGATCCTGAACCAGGCCGACGACCGGGCGCTTGTCATCCTTGACGAGATCGGTCGCGGCACCGCCACCTATGACGGCCTGTCCATCGCGTGGGCAACGCTCGAACACCTGCACGAGACGAACCGCTGCCGCGCGCTCTTCGCGACCCACTATCACGAATTGACGGAACTCGCGAACCGGCTGGAAGGTGCCCGAAACGCAACCGTGGCGGTCAAGGAGTGGGAAGGCGAGGTCATCTTCCTCCATGAAGTCCGCAAGGGCGCGGCGGACCGCAGTTACGGCGTGCAGGTTGCCCGCCTTGCCGGACTTCCCCCGCCCGTCGTGGACCGCGCCCGCACCGTTCTCGAAGCGCTTGAACGGGGTGAACGCGAAGGCAGCGTTCGCCCGAAAGCCCTAATTGACGAATTGCCGCTCTTCTCCGCCAACCCTCCCTCTTCAGCCCAGGCACGGACAGCATCAGAGCTCGAAGATGCGCTGGCAGCGATCCACCCTGACGAAATGACCCCGCGCGACGCGCTGGATGCCCTCTACCGCCTCAAGACCCTGGCGAAGTAGCCGCCCGGCTGCATCGGAGCGGGACCCCGGCGGATCGGTCTGTCGGCAGAAAGCAGCTATTCATGACGCTGGCGTCGAACTCACGCCGACCTTCGCGGGTCGCAGCAGGCGGTCGTGCAAGATGAATCCGTCGGCCTCCACCTGGATGATCTCGCCAGCCACGGTGCCAGGCATTGGCGCCTCGAACATCGCTTCGTGAAGCTGGGGATCGAAGCGGTCCCCGGCCTCGGGCGATATCACCCGCACACCGTGCTTGCCGAACACGTTGAGGAGTTCGCGCATCGTCAGTTCCACGCCTTCGATCAACGCCTTGTTTGCGTCCCGGGCATCTTCAGGCACGGCCGCCACCGCACGTTTCATGTTGTCGAAGACCGGCAGCATGTCCCGCGCCATCCTGGTTCCTCCATATCGCTCCGCCTCGCGCCGGTCCCGATCCGATCTCTTTCGCGCGTTTTCGGCCTCCGCCAGCGCACGCATGAACTTGTCCTTCAGCGCATCCCGCTCCGCCTCCAGCGCCGCAATCTTCTCGTCGTCATGCGGATCTTCCAGCGCCTCGGGCGAAGTGATGTCGATCAGTTCCTCTTCGGAACCGGAATGCCCTTCCTCGGCCTGGATCTGGAGACCCTCTTCCTCAACCTTGGAATTCTTCGTCTTTGCGTCGTTCATTACTGCCCTCGATCAGCAAACAGCCGGCCCACCAGCTGAGCGGTGTAATCTACAATTGGAACGATCCGGCCATAATTGAGACGGGTAGGCCCGATCACCCCGATTGCCCCGATGATTCTTCGATCGGAGTTCATATAGGGCGAGACAACCAAAGAGGAACCGGAAAGCGAAAAAAGCTTGTTCTCCGAACCGATGAAAATGCGCACACCCTCCCCCGCATCCGTCAGTTCGAGAAACTCTGCAATGTCGCGCTTGCGCTCCAGGTCGTCAAAAAGGCTTCGGATTCGTTCAAGGTCTTCTTCCCCTGCGTCCCCCGCCAGCAAGTTCGAGCGGCCTCGTACGATCAGGCGCTCGTAGTCGGTCCCCTCATGTTCCCAAATCACCATCCCGCTTTCGACCAGTTCCCGCGCAAGTTCGTTGAGCTGTTGTCGATTCTGCTGGATCTCCCTTTGGACGACTTCCCCCAATTCCGAAAGCGTGTGCCCGGCCAAGGCCGCGTTCAGGAAGTTCGCGGCCTCTCGAAAGCTGCTGGCGGTCTGTCCCGGCGGCGGTGAGAACAATCGGTTCTCGACATGTCCGTCCTCGAAAACCAGGACCACCATGGCACGATCGGCTGCGAGGCTGATAAAGTCGATGTGCTGCACCGCTGCGTCGTGCTTCGGCGCCAATACAAGCGATGCGCCCTGAGTCACGCCCGACAGGGCCGAACCGACTCGGTCAAGCAGGTTCGCGACACTTTCGTCGGTCGCCTGCAATTCGGACTCTATGGCCTCCCGATCCCGGCTTGACGGGTCTCCCACTTCCATCATCCCGTCGACGAAAAGTCGCAGCCCTGACTCGGTCGGAAACCGTCCTGCCGAAGAATGCGGCGAATCCAGAAGTCCGAGAAATTCCAGATCCTGCATGACGTTTCTGACCGTCGCCGCGCTGACCTTCTCGTTCAGCTCTCGCGTAAGCTTGCGCGAGCCCATCGGTTCGCCGGTCTCCAGGTACCCTTCCACAACCCGGCGAAACACTTCGCGCGAGCGTTCGTTCATCTCTTCCAGAAGTTGTCCTGCGTCAGTCATCGGCCGTTCGGGATGTCAAGGCGCTGCAATTAAATGGAAGCGGCGCACAAGGTCAATCGGGGTTGATGCAGTCCGGCGCCGCAACTATCAAGCGTCCCGTCCAAACCGGAGATTTGCCATGCGGCCCTCGGGACGAAAGAACGACGAAATGCGCGGCGTGTCAATCGAGGCGGGCGTCACGCGTCACGCCGAAGGATCATGCCTGATAAAGTGCGGCGACACACAGGTTCTGTGCACTGCTTCGATTGATGGCCGAATACCGTTCTGGATGAAGAGCTCCGGGCTTGGCTGGGTGACAGCAGAGTACGGCATGCTTCCTCGCGCAACGCATTCGCGCGGCCGTCGCGAGGCCAAGGCAGGTCAGTCCGGACGCACGCAGGAAATCCAGCGCCTCATAGGTCGGTCGCTTCGCGCCTGCGTGGACCGTTCAGCGCTCGGCGAACGCCAGATCATTATTGACTGCGACGTCATCCAAGCCGATGGAGGCACGCGTTGCGCATCCATTACCGGCGGCTGGGTTGCGCTTCGTCTCGCGGCCAATGAACTCTTGAAGTCCGGTCAGATTGCAACCGATCCCGTCAAGGATCACGTTGCTGCCGTGTCCTGCGGAATTTACGGCGGCCAGCCGATCCTCGACCTCGATTATCCCGAGGACAGCGAGGCAAGCGTTGACGGCAACTTTGTCATGACGGGCGCTGGCCGCCTTGTCGAGGTCCAGACATCGGCGGAAGGCGAGGCATTCTCGCGCGACGAAATGTCGGCGTTGCTCGACCTTGCCGGCCTTGGCGCCCAAGCTCTTGTTGCCAAACAAAGGGATGCCACCGCCTGATGCGCCGCTTTGCCGGTGACCGCCTTCTGGTCGCGACACACAATTCCGGAAAGCTCGAGGAGATCGCCGACCTGCTTGATGACCACGCAATCCGCGTCATCGGAGCAGCCGCCCTCGGCCTCGTCGAGCCGGACGAGACCGGCGCGGACTTTGTCGCGAATGCCCGGATCAAGGCGCATGCCGCCTCCCGCGCCACCGGACTGCCTGCGCTTGCCGACGATTCAGGGATCGAGATCGATGCCCTTGACGGAGCGCCGGGAGTTCGCACGGCGGACTGGGCAGACACGCCAGGTGGCCGCGACTTCGTGCATGCGATGGCACGCACCTACGGCGCGCTTCTCGAGTCCGGCGTCGCGCAGCCCTGGACCGCCCGGTTTTGCTGCGCTTTCGTGCTCGCCTGGCCGGATGGGCATGACGAAACGTTCGAAGGGCGCCTCAACGGCCAGATCACGTGGCCCATGCGTGGCGGCGAGGGCCATGGGTACGACCCGATTTTCCAGCCTGAGGGCTTTGGCATCACCTTCGGACAGATGAACCGCCGGGAAAAGAACCGCATCAGTCACCGCGCCGATGCGTTCCGGAAGCTGGCGACGGCATTTCAAGATGGATAGGGGCCTTGGCCTTTATGTTCATTGGCCGTTCTGCCAGGCAAAGTGCCCCTACTGCGATTTCAACAGCCATGTGGCCGCGTCCGTCGACCAATCTCGCTGGCAGGAAGCTTTTTTGAATGAAATCGCGAGAGTGCGTGAAGATGTCGGTCCTCGCAAGCTGAGTTCAATGTTCTTTGGCGGCGGTACGCCTAGCCTCATGGCGGCAGAAACCGTTGCCCGCACCATCGAAGCGGCCAAGGACGCCTGGACCCCGGCTGACGACATCGAGATCACGCTTGAGGCCAACCCGACCTCGGTCGAGGCCGACCGCTTTCGCTCCTACGCAAAGGCTGGAGTCAATCGCCTCTCGCTGGGCATCCAGTCGCTCCGGGATTCGGACCTGATAACTCTTGGCCGTCTTCACACCGCCGCCGAGGCCGTAGCGGCCTACGACATCGCGCGCTCCACGTTTCCGCGCGTTTCCTTTGACTTGATCTATGCCCGACAGAACCAGACTGCAGCGGAATGGGAGACGGAGCTCTCGGAAGCTCTCGAACTCGCCGCCGATCATGTTTCGCTCTACCAGCTAACGATAGAGCCAGGCACGGCGTTCGGCGATCGTCACGCTGCGGGCCGCCTGCGGGGACTTCCGGACGAGAATCGCTCCCTGGACATGTTCAACATCACGCAGGACATGACTGAAGCGGCCGGTCTCCCGGCTTACGAAGTCTCGAACCACGCTCGGCTCGGGCAAGAAAGCCGACACAATCTCGTGTATTGGCGCTCGGGCAACTGGGCCGGCATCGGGCCGGGCGCGCATGGCCGCCTGACAGTCAACGGTCTTCGCATTGCAACCGAATGCCATTCCATGCCGGCCAGTTGGCTCGATGCCGTGGAATCAACCGGCAACGGCTACAGCCGACAACACGTTGTTTCCGAGGATGACGCGCGCATCGAAGCCGTCATGGCGGGCCTGCGCCTTGCGGAAGGCGTGCCAGCAAATTTGCTTGCAGAATACAATAATATCAATAGGTTAATGGAGTTCGGACTGTTGGAACACGCTTCCGGATTCGTCCGAACGACCCGTTTGGGCCGTCCGTTGCTTGACGCGATCCTGCGGGAGATTCTCGCCTAGCCCGTCCCCGTGGTCACCAGCACTCGCCGGCAGAGCTCGTCGAATTGCTCCAGGTCCCCGTAGCGGAACGTCACCGAGCCCGCTTCGCCGCCTGCCGCATGGTCGATGCTGACCTTCATTCCGAGCGCGGCCGCCAGGTCCCGTTCCGCGGCGCGCGTGTCGGCGTCTTTCGCCTTCCGCCTGCCGCGAGGCTGCGAACGGCTGCCGGTCCGGTCCTCCTGGGCCAGCGCCTCGGCCTGGCGCACGGACAGTCCCTTGGCAACGATCCTCCGCGCCAGAGCCTCCGGATCCGCCGCCGTCACCAGCGCGCGCGCATGGCCCGCCGACAGGTCCCCCGACCGCACCATCTCCTGCACGGCCTTCGGCAGCGCAAGCAGCCGGAGCAGGTTCGCGACGTGGCTGCGGCTCTTTCCCAGGGCCTGGGCCAGCGCCTGCTGGGTATGGCCGAAGCGCTCCATCAGCTGCCGGTACCCCGACGCCTCCTCCATCGCGTTCAGGTCGGCTCGCTGGATGTTCTCCACTATGGCGATCTCCAGCACCTCGGCGTCGTCGAGGTCGCGCACGATCGCGGGAACCTGGTGCAGCTGCGCACGCTGCGCCGCCCGCCACCGGCGCTCGCCGGCGACGATCTCGTAGCGATCCGGGTCGCGAGGGTCCTTCCGGAGGATCAGGGGCTGAATGATCCCCTTCTCGCGGATCGAGGCGGCGAGCTCGTCGAGGGCCGAGTCCGCAAATGCCCGCCTCGGCTGTCCCGGGTTCGGGGAAATCCGGTCGATGCCGATCGCCGTTTCGCCGGCGCGCGGCGCTCCTGTCGCGGATGCCGGCTTCGCCTCCAGGTCGGCCATGAGAGCCGAGATGCCTCGCTCAGGCGCCAGTCCACGCCGCCGTTCTGCCTTTCCGTTTGTCATGTTTTTGCCCTTATGTTCCAATCCTTTATGGTGTCATCTGCGTCTGTTTCGCCAACAGCTCCTTCGCCAAGGCACGATAAGCCTGGGCACCTTTTGAATCCGTCTCATAGTCGATTACAGGAACGGCAAAGCCGGGAGCCTCGGAAATGCGGACGTTTCGCGGCACAATCGTGTCGTAAACCAGGCCTCCCAAAGTCTCGCGGGCATCGTTTGCCACTTGCTGGCTTAGCTTGTTCCTTCCGTCGTACATGGTCAGCACGACGCCCTCGATACGCAGGTCCGGATTGGCCGTGTCGCGCACCTGCCGCAGGGTCAGCATCAGTTGCGACAGCCCTTCGAGTGCCAGGAATTCGCTCTGCAGCGGGATCAGGACCGAATCCGCCGCCACCATCGCATTCACCGTCAGGAGATTCAGCGCCGGCGGGCAGTCGAGCAGCATGAAGTCCAGGCCCAGCGCTGCAGTTTCGGGATGCCTCAACGCGTTGCGCAACAGGAAACTGCGCCGCGCCATGGAGACCATTTCGATGTCTGCGGACGTCAGGTCCGTCGTCCCAGGGGCTATGCAGAGCCCCTTGACGCCGCTGTCCTGCACCACGCGCTGCAGCTCCACTCCTTCCAGGACGAGGTCGTATGTCGTGTATTTCCGGAGCTCGTGCCCTATTCCCAGTCCGGTTGAGGCGTTGCCCTGTGGGTCAAGGTCAACCAGGAGAACCTTGTATCCAGACTCCGCGAGCGCCGCCCCAAGGTTGATTGCCGTGGTAGTCTTTCCGACACCGCCTTTCTGGTTGGCAATCGCCATGATCCGCGGCTGCGGGCTTCGCTCATGCACGCTCTATTCCTCCGATACTCAGGATGACGGCCTCGTTGCTCGTCTCGCTCGGATATGTTTCGCAATCAAAGCGCCAGTGTTCAAGCGCCTGCCTGATCTCGCCCTGGACTTTCCTCCCTTTCGGCAGAATTGCCCGGCCATCGGGCTTCAGGTGCCGGTGCACAAGGCCAAGAAGCCTGCCGAGAGGCGCAAGGGCGCGCGCAGATACTATGTCGCCGCACTGCGGCTCCGCCCTTTCAATCCGTTCCGATATGACCCTGAAACCGGTGGTTTGCCGCGACACCGCGTTCAGGAATGCGGCCTTTCTCTGATCAGCTTCGATCAAGACGGTCTCGGTCATGTCCCTGGCCATGATGGCAACGACGGCCCCGGGAAAGCCTCCGCCGCTCCCAAGATCGACCCAGCGCCGCGCCGGAGGCGCCATCTGAAGCAATTGCGCCGAATCCAGGAAGTGCCTCGTCCACAACGCCTCGAGCGTTCCCGCCGACACGAGGTTTATGCGTCGATTCCAGCTCTCCAGGAGCTTGGCGTACGTTTCAAGCATCGCCAGTGTTTCACGTGAAACATTCGTCCGGTCGCAAAACACGGCCTTTCCGGTCATGACGCGCGGCGTTCGCCCTTGCGAAGCCTCGCCAGTATCAGCGTCAGCGCAGCAGGCGTCATGCCTTCGACCCGACCTGCTTGCCCAAGCGTTTCCGGGCGCACTGCCGTCAGCTTTTGCCGCAATTCGCTGGAGAGCCCGCTGAGAATCCCGTAATCGAAGTCGGTCGGGATCTCATGTGCCTCGTCGCGCCGAAGGTCATCCACATCCTTGGCCTGGCGCGCCACGTAATGCGCATAAAGGGCATCACGCTTGAGCTGTTCCTGGATATCCACACGGATATCCGCAAGCTCGGGCCGCAAGGCCAGGAGGTCGCCAAAGCCGACATCCGCAAATGCGAGCAGTTCGGATCCTGTGCGCGGTGAACCGTCTCGCGAGATCCGGACCCCGGCATCCGCGGCTTCGGATGCAGAAACACGCACCTGATCAAGACACGCCTTGCCAGATTCCAGTGCGTACATTTTTTTTCTGAACTCGGCTTGTCGCGCCTTGCCCACGCATCCGAGCCCGGTTCCGAACGGAGTCAGGCGCTGGTCCGCATTGTCCGCCCGCAGGGAAAGCCTGAACTCGGCGCGGGACGTGAACATCCTGTAGGGCTCGGTCACGCCTCGGGTCACGAGATCGTCGATCATCACGCCCACATATGAAGACTCGCGCGAAAACCTGGCCAATTCGAGCCCCAATGCGTCTGCTGCCGCATTGAGGCCCGCCACCAGCCCCTGCGCCGCAGCC
This sequence comes from Silicimonas sp., assembly GCA_022819605.1. Taxonomy (GTDB): domain Bacteria; phylum Pseudomonadota; class Alphaproteobacteria; order Rhodobacterales; family Rhodobacteraceae; genus JAJEFO01. The sequence goes on from JAJEGW010000038.1 coordinate 13,327, forward strand.
TCTTCATATCCCGTCGTTCCGTTGATCTGGCCGGCAAGGTACAGGCCTTCGACGTCCCGCAGCTTCAGCGTCGATGCCAGCGCCCTCGGGTCGACATAGTCGTACTCGATTGCGTAGCCCGGCTGCACGATTTCCGCTCGTTCCAGTCCGGCCACGGATTGAACGTATTCGTGCTGAACGTCTTCCGGCAACGATGTCGAGAGCCCGTTCGGATAGACCAGATCGCTGTTCAGTCCCTCGGGCTCCAGAAAGACCTGGTGCGAGGGCTTGTCCGAGAAACGCACCACCTTGTCCTCGATGGACGGGCAATATCTTGGTCCGACGCCCTCGATATGCCCGCCGTACATCGCTGACAGTCCCAGATTGTTCCGGATGATGTCGTGCGTCTGCTCATTGGTGCGCGTAATCCCGCAGGAGATCTGCCGGACCGCCGTCCGCCGCGTAAGAAACGAAAAGAACACGGGATTTTCGTCACTGGGCTGCATTTCCAGCCCGTCCCAACTTATGGACGACTTGCGCAATCGTGGAGGCGTCCCCGTCTTCAGCCGCCCAAGGGGCAGCCCGAATTCATCGATCCGCTCCGCCAGGGCGACCGACGGCGCATCGCCAATCCGGCCGCCCGGGCGTGACACGGTGCCGACATGGATCATCCCGCGCAGGAACGTTCCCGTGGTCAGCACGGTCGCCGCGGCCTTGATCCTGGAGCCGTCCGCGAGGACCACCCCGGATACCCGGGATCCCGTCATGATGAAGTCCGTCACCTCGCCTTCCAAGACGTCTATCCCTGGATAGGTCTCCATTTCCGCGATCATTGCTGCACGGTAGAGCTGCCGGTCTGCCTGGGCGCGCGGTCCCTGGACCGCTGGACCCTTGCGTCGGTTGAGAAGCCGGAACTGGATGCCCGCCCGATCCGCCACGCGGCCCATGACACCGTCGAGCGCATCGATTTCGCGCACAAGATGCCCCTTGCCCAAGCCCCCGATTGCCGGGTTGCAAGACATGACGCCAATGCCGTCCCGCGAAAGCGTGACGAGAACCACGCGCGCGCCCCTGCGCGCCGCTGCATGGGCTGCATCCGCGCCGGCATGGCCGCCACCGACAACAACCACGTCTGGCCGAGACTGTTTCACGTGAAACACCGCTTCCTACTTGCCAATGCAGAAATTGGCGAAGATGTCATCAAGAATATGCTCGACATCCACGCGCCCGGCAAGGGAATCTAGCGCGCGGATCGCCGAACGGACTTCCTCGGCGGCAATTTCTGCCAGATTCGAGTCACTCTCCAGCTGGCTTGCCGCTCGTTGCAACGAGTCCAATGCTCTGGCCATTGCAATTCGATGTCGTTCCCGGATGGCAAGCCCTGCAAGGCTCGCCCGCGACTCCAGCCGCATTCCGATCTCGTGCACCAGCCAGTCCAGGCCGGCACCGGTGTCTGCCGAAAGATCTCCATCGCAAATGTCCGACTTCGGCACTGCAACGATGTCGTCGTCTCGAGGTTCGATTGCCGGTGTCGCCGCGCGATGCTCGGTGAGAATCACACGAAGGTCTGCCTGTTGCGCCCGCTCGCGGGCTTTCGCGACGCCCAGCGCTTCGATTTCATCGCGCCCGGTCCGGAGCCCGGCCGTATCCAGGATCGTTACGGGCAGTCCCCGCAGGTCCATCCGAACCTCGATGACGTCTCGCGTCGTGCCGGCGATGTCCGACGTGATTGCGGCGTCCCGGCCTGCCAGCGCATTCAGCAATGTAGACTTTCCCACGTTCGGTGGTCCGACAATCGCGACTTCAAATCCTTCTCGAATCCGCTCAGCCATTCCAATGCCAGCGCTTTCCTCCAGAAGGTCCGCTGTGACCTTTGCGACCAATTCTCGGACTTCCGGCCTCACGTCGGCAGGCACATCCTCTTCCGCAAAGTCTATCGTTGCTTCCAGCAGTGCCGCCGCCCTGACCAGCTTTGCTCGCCAGCTCGCTGCCCGTGCTCCCAAGGCACCGGAAAGAACTCGCAGCGCTTGCTGACGCTGTGCTTCGGTTTCCGCCTCGATGAGATCAGAGAGGCCTTCAACCTGGGAAAGATCAAGGCGTTCGTTTTCCAGCGCACGCCGCGTAAACTCTCCGGGCTCCGCGAGCCTGTGCCCGTGCTGGCCACCGAGAGATCGCAGGACTGCATCGACGGTTGCCAAGGACCCGTGCAGGTGAAGTTCGGCAACATCCTCGCCGGTAAAGCTGTCCGGGTGCGGAAACCAGAGAACGAGCGCTTCGTCCAGAATGACGTCGCCGTCCGATAGAACCCGGAATGATGCGCGCCGCGGCTGCGGCCGGCCGCCTGCCAGCCGATCAAGCGCGCCTCCCGCATCAGGCCCGGAAAGCCGTACTACGGCAATGCCGGATTTCCCCCTGGTGCTGCTGAGGGCGAATATCGTATCCGCATGGTTAACCATTTGAAAGAAATGGGAAAATCACGCATTCATCGAGTCGAAGAATTCCGAGTTCGTCTTCGTTTGCTTGAGCTTTGACAACAGGAACTCGATGGCATCGGTCGTGCCCATCGGGTTCAGGATCCGCCTCAGCACGAAGGTCTTCTGCAGGTCATTCTTCTCTACCAGCAAATCCTCCTTTCTGGTGCCAGACTTGAGAATGTCCATCGCAGGATAAACGCGCTTGTCCGCGACCTTCCGGTCCAGGACGATCTCGCTGTTGCCCGTTCCCTTGAACTCCTCGAAGATCACCTCGTCCATCCGACTGCCGGTTTCGACCAGTGCCGTTGCAATGATGGTCAGGGATCCGCCTTCCTCGATGTTTCTTGCCGCGCCGAAGAACCGCTTTGGACGTTGCAGGGCATTGGCGTCCACGCCGCCCGTCAGCACTTTTCCGGATGACGGAACAACCGTATTGAACGCGCGTCCCAAGCGGGTGATGGAATCGAGCAAGATTACCACGTCCCGCTTGTGCTCCACCAAGCGCTTGGCCTTCTCGATCACCATATCGCTTACCGCGACGTGACGGCTGGCAGGCTCGTCGAAGGTCGAGGAAATCACTTCCCCCTTTACCGACCTTTGCATGTCGGTAACCTCCTCGGGGCGTTCGTCGATGAGCAGGACGATCAGGTAGCATTCCGGGTGATTGGTTTCGATTGAATGGGCGATGTTCTGAAGAATTACCGTTTTTCCTGTTCGAGGCGGCGCAACGATCAACGACCTCTGGCCTTTCCCGATCGGTGCGACAAGATCAATGACCCGGGCGGATCGGTCCTTGATCGTCGGATCCTCTATCTCCATCGTGAGTCGTTCATCCGGGTAGAGTGGCGTGAGGTTATCGAAACTCACCTTGTGCCGCGCCTTCTCCGGATCCTGAAAATTGATCTTCTCGACCTTTGTCATCGCAAAATAACGTTCGTTGTCGTTTGGTTCCCGAATGACGCCTTCCACCGTGTCGCCTGTACGCAATGCGAATTGCCGAATCATCTCGGGCGAAACGTAAATGTCGTCCGGACCTGGCAGGTAGTTCGCTTCCGGCGAGCGCAAGAAGCCAAACCCATCCTGAAGGACCTCAAGGACGCCATCGCCGCCGATCGTCCAGTCCTCGTCCGCACGCTCCTTCAAGATCGAGAACATCATCTCGCCCTTGCGCATGGTCGACGCGTTTTCGATCTCAAGGTCCTCAGCGAGGTCCAGCAGTTCCTTCGGAGACTTCGACTTCAGTTCGGATAGATTCAGGCGATCAGCCATGACAATGCCTTTCGATCGTCCACGGCACGGACGGAAGGGATGCAGGATTGCAGAATTGCCAATGGTGCCAGGACGACACCTGCCATGCGCATCTAGTCACCGCAGCGCGGCGAGTCAACTGTCGTTAGAACTTCAGCACGACCGAAAGGACAATCACGACCATCAAGACCGTCGGCACCTCGTTCATAAACCTGTACTCTCGGCCCGTCAGCGCATTCATACCTGCTATCAGTGCTTTGCGCTTCAGCGCCAACCAATGATGGAACCAGGTCATGGCAAGAACGGCAGCAGCTTTCGACCACGGCCAGACTTGCGACCAGTCGACAATTCCAGGAACAAGAACCAGTGCCAGGCCGAAGATCCAAGTCGCAATCATTGCCGGGTTCATGATGAAGCGCAAAAGCCGTGCTTCCATCATCACGAAGAGATCGTGTTTTTCGCCTGAGCAACTGGTTTGCTCAACATGATGAACGTACAGGCGAGGGAGATACAAAAGACCAGCCATCCATGAGATGACCGAAATGACATGAAAGGCTTTCAGCCAAGGATACAAGACTACCGGGACTTCAGGCATTGTGTTTTCCTACGGGACTGGATCGACAATAATCATTAAGGATTAAAGAGAGTTGTGGTGGTAGTAGTACATGGGAACAAGTGGAATTCCTGCTATATGATCAAACTTATGCACATAGCATTTTGCTAGTCGTCCGGGACGCAATGCGTTGTGAATATATCGTGTTTCATCCATTGAAAAGAACTGCTTACCATGTTCGCGGTGTTTTTGGATGCAGTGGACTGTCATGGGAAATCCCTTGGAAAAAAGGGTTGTCCACATGTCGAAAGCTGCAAATTTCCACGGTGGACAAATCTTGGATGATGTTGGCCAGGATGACCGCAAAGAGACACAAGTCTGTCTGCAGGCTGGGCTTTGGTGCTGCTCGGGCGGGACATGCGCCAAGACTTGCACAGAGTTATCCACATGTCTGAGCGCTTGATTCTTGCGTCCGGTTCGACAGCGCGCGCCGAAATGCTGCGTCGTGCGGGCGTTGCCTTCGCCATAAGTCCGGCGCGGATCGATGAAGAGGCATTCACGGCCGGGCTGCAGGCGAGCGGCGCGGACTTTCGCGATATTGCCGATGCACTCGCGGAATCAAAGGCGCGCAAGGTCGCAGCCAAACATCCGGACGCGCTTGTCCTCGGTGGAGATCAAGTTCTTGAATTTGAAGAAAGGATTGTTTCCAAGCCGAAGACGCGGGACGACGCGGTTCAGCAGCTCATGTCGATGCGGGGTGCCGCTCACAAGCTCCATTCGGCCGCGGTCATCTATGAAGGCACTCGCCCGGTCTGGCGTCATGTCGGTCAAGCGCGCCTGAAAATGGCAATGCCGTCGGACGCCTGGATCGCAGAATACGTTGACCGGAACTGGGATCACATCCGGCACTCGGCAGGCGCCTACAGGATCGAGGACGAAGGCATTCGTCTGTTCTCCCGCATCGATGGAGACCATTTTGTGATCCTCGGGCTCCCGCTGCTGGAAGTCTTGTCCTATCTGGCGATGCGAGGCACGCTGCCGTCATGACGTCCAGAGATAGAATTCCCCTTGCCGGCGTGATCGGCTCACCAGTCGCTCATTCGAAATCGCCGCGGATTTTTCGACACTGGCTGACTCGCTTCGGCGTTCGAGGCCACTACATACCTATGGACGTTGCCGAAAACGACCTGGAAGCGGCTATCCGCGCACTTCCAAAGCTCGGATTTGTCGGTGTCAACGTTACGATTCCGCATAAGGAACGTGTGCTTGAGATCGCGGACCTGGTTACTGAACGGGCGGAATTGACCGGCTCCGCGAACACATTGACTTTTCGGGATGATGGCATGGTCCATGCGGACAGCACGGACGGTTGCGGCTTCATGGAAAACCTGCGCAGCAACGCGGCCGAATGGAATCCCGCGCAGGGCCCGGCCGCCATTCTTGGTGCAGGAGGGGCCGCGCGGGCCGTAATCGCTTCGCTCCTGAATGCGGGCGTCGAGGAGATCAGGCTGTCAAACCGCACGCGCACACGAAGCGAGAACCTGAGGCGGGAATTCGGAGCCAGGGTCCGCGTTCATGACTGGAGCGAGGCCGGGGACATGTTGACGGGAGCGAAGACGGTTGTGAACGCGACGTCACTCGGCATGGCTGGCAATGACGAGCTTTCAGTGCCGCTCGGCGCGCTTTCCGGCGACGCAGTCGTCACCGACTTGGTATACGTGCCGCTTGAAACCGAGTTTCTTGCGCAGGCGCGCCGCACTGGATGCCAGACGGTTGATGGTCTCGGGATGCTGCTTTTCCAGGCCGCACCAGGTTTCGAGAGCTGGTTTGGGATCAGGCCGCATGTTGACGACCAGTTGCGGCAGGCCGTTCTTTCGTGACCCGTCCGACGGTCATCGGGCTCACCGGGTCCATAGGCATGGGCAAGACAACCACGGCCAGAATTTTCGGGCAGGCCGGGATCCCGACCTGGGACGCAGATTCTGCAGTACATCGTCTTTACGCCAAAGGCGGCGCGGCAGTGGACCTCATTGAAGCCCTCAATCCTGACGTGATCCGCGACGGCGCGGTTGATCGGTCAGCGCTTTCCGACTGGATAGCCCGGGACAATTTCGCCTTGGACGGGATCGAGGGCATCGTTCACCCGCTTGTGCGCGATGACCGCGACAAGTTCATTCGGGAAGCCGTGTCGCAGGTTGTGCTTGTCGACATTCCCCTTCTATTCGAGACCGGTGCAGAGGGAGACGTGGACATCGTCATCGTCGTGTCAGCGCCGGAAGACTCGCAGCGCCGCCGAGTCCTGGCTCGCCCAGGGTGGACGGAAGAGAAATTCGAGCAGATCAAGGCCCGGCAGGTTCCAGACGCCGAAAAGCGGCGCCGCGCCGACTATGTGATCGAAACGGCCACCCTTGAAGCAACGCGCGAGTCTGTCCATGATGTGCTCGAGCAGATCAAGACCAGGCGGGCGAATGAAGGAAATTGTCCTCGATACCGAGACGACGGGGCTTGATCCGGATTCAGGTGATCGCATCGTCGAGATCGGCGCGGTGGAGCTGCTCGGACACGTGCCGACGGGAAACACCTATCACAAATACATAAATCCGGAGCGCGAGGTACCCAAAGAGGCCGTCGATGTGCATGGCCTCACTGAGGAATTTCTGCGCGACAAGCCGATTTTCGGTGCAATTGCGCAGGATTTCCTGGCGTTCATCGGTGATGCAAAGCTGGTCATCCATAATGCGGCATTCGACATGAAGTTTCTCAACGCGGAACTCCGTTGGCTGGGGCTTCCCCAGATCGATGAGGGACGAGCGATCGACACGCTCGAAATCGCCCGAAGGAGATTCCCGGGCTCACCCGCGTCACTGGATGCCCTGTGTCGACGCTTTGGAATCGACAATTCAAGCCGGACCCTGCACGGAGCATTGCTTGATAGCGAGATCCTGGCCGAAACCTATCTCGAGCTGATAGGTGGCAGGCAACCGGACCTGCTGCTGGCAGCCAAGGGCGGAGAAACGCCAGCGACCGAAGCGGGCGAGCAGTGGCGACCCGGGCCACGCCCCGCCCCCCTGGGGTCACGTGTGACGCCTGAAGAGGAAAAGGCCCACGCGGAACTCGTCGCCAGGCTGGGCGAGAATTCGGTTTGGCAACGCTTCAGTTAGCCGGCGTTTCCGCGTCTTCTTTCTCTTTCTTGGCTTGGTCCTGGTGCTGCTTGAGCCGCTCCCTGTAGAGCGTGACAAAATCTATGGCGTCCAGGTTCAGCGGCGGGAACCCCCCGTCGCGGGTGATGTCGCTGACGATCCTACGCACGAAGGGAAACATCATCCGCGGGCATTCGATCATCAGGAACGGATGCAGCTGTTCGCCAGCGATGTTCTTGATCTGGAATAGTCCGATGTACTCGAGTTCCAGCAGGAACAGGACATCGTCTTGGTTCTTGTTCTTCGAAGTTATGCTGTACTTGGACGCAACCTCGAATTGGTCGTCGTCGCCAATCTTCCTCGAATCGAGTGAGACCTGTACCTGAAATTCCGGCTGAATTGCCGCACTAACGGGCTTTCGCGTTACAATGTTCTCGAATGACAGATCGCGAATGTACTGCCCGAGAACCTTCATTTGCGGAACCTGTGGCTCCTGCGGTGCCGAACCGTTGTTTTTCTTGGTCATCTGGGGACTCCAATGGCAACCTGGAAGCCTGCGGCGTTCTATCAGAACGTCCTGCGGCGCTCAATGCCGCGCCCATCCTGTGGCCCGTCCGAGAACTCCTCGAATTCTCCGTCAACGACGTCCGCGTCCGGCGGCCGAACGGAGGAGCCATAAGTGAAGCCGTGCACGACTATCCGATCCCTAAAAAAGCGGAAAGCGGCCCGCCTGACCGCCGGGACCATCAGGGAAAGCCCGATCGAGTCCGTAAGGAACCCGGGCGTCAGCAATAGTGCGCCAGAAAAGAGAACCATGGCTCCATGGGCAAGAGGTTCGGTCGGATCCTTCAGATCGCGAAGGCTGCCGCGCAGTTCGGTCAGGACCAAAAGGCCTTGGCTGCGCACAAGGACGGCCCCGAGTACCGCAGTCAGAATCACGATGACCAGCGTCAGTCCGAGGCCGATTGCCCCGCCGACCTGAATGAAAAGGGCGATTTCGCACAGCGGTACCGTCAGAAACAGCAAGAACAAGCGCATATGCACCTCCTTCATTGAAGGCATCAGGTGGACTCGGGCATCAACTCGCCCTACATATGTGCCCTGTCGACCGAAATCCAATTCCTTGTCGTTGCGAGGCCGAATGAGTTCTTCAGTATTCCAGCTTCTTGTCCTAGCAGGCGTTGCCCTGTTCCTGATCTTCAAGCTGCGAAGCGTCTTGGGGACGAGGGGAGGGTTTGAGAAGCCTCCGATTGCAGGGGGCGGTGCCCGAACCCGCCCGGAATTCGATGTCATTGAGGGCGGACCGGACCCCGACATCACGGACTTTGTCGAGGACGGATCATCCAGCGCCAAGGCGCTGGCTGCAATGAAGGAGGCCGAACCCGGTTTCATGGTCGCGACATTCTTGGAGGGCGCGAGAGAAGCTTTCGAGATGATTCTCATGGCATTTGAGAATGGCGACATCTCGGAAGTGGAAGACCTGATTTCCGCCGAGATCTCAAACGCGTTCAATCCAATACTCCTTGACCGTCACGAGCGCCGGCTCACTGTCGAAGCGAGCCTGGTAGCAATTCGCGATGTCACGCTGAAGGAGGCGGTCTTCGATCCGGATTCCGGCTTGGCCGAACTGACGGTTCGCTTCGTCTGCGAACTGACCTCCGCGGTCAAGGATCACAGAGGCAAGGTCGTTGAAGGCGATCCGAACGAGATCAGGCGCCAGAAGCACGTCTGGACATTTGCCCGGCACATGGGTGCTCAAGACCCGAACTGGCAACTGATTGCCACGATGGAATGAAGCGCCGCTCGGCCGCGATTTCACTTGAGCTGGCACGGCCGCCGGTTGCCAGAAGCCGCTCCGATGCGAGGCGACCCCTGAACACAGGCGGAACGGTTCTTCCAGAGAACGCCGATCAGGCTGGCTGGCAATGAACCGAAAGCCTCGCGTCCCTAGCCCGGAGGAAGAACGTCTTTGGCAACTCGTTGCAGAAGGCGCCAAGCCGCTCGACAAGGAGCGGGCAAGAAAGGTCCCGCAGGCCCCCCCCAAGAAACGACCCGGACAGGACGCAAGAGAGCCCTTCGAAATCCCGGATTTTCGCATCGGCGAGAAGTCCGCGCATGCACCTGCCGCGATGTCAGGCGTCGGGCGGCCAACGCTTCGCATGGATCAGAAGAAGTTCGCTCGCATGAAGCGTGGGAAGACCGCGCCGGATGCGCGCATCGATCTCCATGGCAAGACGGTTGCCGACGGAAGGGCCGCACTTGTTTCGTTTCTGCTCAATGCGCATGAAGAGGGGCACCGAACCGTTCTTGTGATCACAGGCAAGGGACGCGAGAGGAACGATGCCGGACCCATCCCGCAAAGGCGCGGAATCCTTCGCCAGCAGCTTCCGCGATGGATTTCTGGCCCACCGCTTGATCAGATTGTGCTTCAATGCATTGAAGCCCATCCGCGCCACGGCGGACCCGGGGCCTTCTATGTCTATCTTGCACGTCGCCGATAGGGCGCCGATTCATTTTGTGATCACGAAATGGATGAGTGCGGCGTTCAGAGAATGTAGCGGCTCATGTCGGAACCCTTCATGAGTTCCCCGAGGTGCTCCTCCACAAACTCGGCGTTTATCGTGACCGAGGTACCGGGCTGGTCAGGAGCTGCAAATGACAGGTCCTCGAAGACGCGTTCGAGAACCGTGTAGAGACGCCGTGCGCCGATATCTTCAACGGACTGGTTCACGTCCGCCGCAATACGGGCCAAGGCGGCAATTCCGTCGTCGCTGAACGACACGTCCACCTCTTCCGTTGCCATCAGCGCGGAATATTGTCGTGTCAGTGCGTTGTCGGTTTCGGTCAGGATCCGGACAAAGTCCTCTTCCGTGAGCGCACGCAAGCTGACGCGGATCGGCAGGCGGCCCTGGAGTTCGGGCAAGAGGTCGGACGGCTTCGCAACGTGAAACGCGCCGGACGCGATGAACAGGATGTGGTCCGTTTTTACAGGACCGTGTCTGGTGGAAACGGTCGTTCCCTCGATGAGCGGAAGGAGATCCCGCTGTACGCCTTCGCGAGAAACGTCTGCCCCCCGTGTTTCCGAGCGCGCCGTGACCTTGTCGATCTCGTCAAGGAAGACGATTCCGTCGTCCTCGACCGCACGAAGCGCCTGCCTGGCAATCGCTTCATCATCCAGCAACCTGTCCCCCTCTTCACCGACCAGAACATCATAGGACTGTGCCACCGTCATCGACTTCTTCACCTTGCGATCACCAAAGCCCTTGCCGAAAATGCTGCCAAGATCGATGGCGAGACCGCCCTGTCCAGGCGGCAGCCCGGGAATCTCCATGCCGGAGAAAGGACTTGACTGGTCCTGAACCTCCAGTTCGATCTCCGTGTCGTCCAGTTCGCCGCTCCTGAGCTTCTTGCGGAACATTTCGCGTGTTTGTTCGCGCGCGCCCTCCCCGGTGATCGCGTCGAGCACGCGATCTTCTGCCGCGCGCCGCGCCGTCTCCTTGACCTCGCTGCGCATGTGCTCCCGCGTCATGTTTATGGACGCCTCAACCAGGTCCCGGACAATCTGCTCCACGTCCCGGCCCACATAGCCGACTTCCGTGAACTTCGTGGCCTCGACCTTCAGAAACGGCGCTTTCGCGAGCCGCGCCAAGCGGCGGGAAATCTCGGTCTTTCCGACACCTGTCGGGCCGATCATCAGTATGTTCTTTGGATAGACTTCGTCGCGAATGTCGTCGGCCAGCCGCCGCCGCCGCCACCGGTTCCTGAGCGCAACGGCCACGGCGCGCTTTGCGTCCTTCTGTCCCACAATGAAACGGTCTAGTTCCGAAACGATTTCCCTGGGCGTAAGGTCAGTCATGGGCGATCCTTGGGCAAGTCCCGCCTATCTAGGATTGTTACAGGGAAACGCAAGCAGATCACGGAACATGACGTTGACGTTGTCCATGATGACAGGGACGCCACTCCATGCAATCTGACCCATGGACCAATTCCTGAATGCGAGGAGACAAGACATCATGATCGATCGCCGCACTTTTCTGGCTTCGCTCCCGGCCACAGGCCTGAGCTTTGGTCTGGCATGGGCCCAGAGCGCCCGCACCGGAATGTTCTCAGGCCGCTCGAACCACGACACGACAGGCACCGCAATCTTGGAAGGCAGGACACTGACGCTCGGCGACGACTTCGTTCTGGACCGCGCTCCCGATCCGATCGTGGGTCTTGGGCGCGATGGAAAGTGGGATCCGAACACCTTTATGGGCGAGCTCATGGAGAAGCGGGGACGGCAGGTCTACACCTTGCCGGACGGCATAAATGCGGCAGACTACAACGAGGCATATATCTGGTGTCGAGCTGCGGACGTCCCGCTCGGAATCGCGCCGCTGAGCTGAGTTCGGTTGCGCGGCGGCTGATCCGGAAGCACTCGGACGCCTTGAATCGGGATTGCGGCAGGCGTTGCCCGGCGTCCCCTAAATCACTTCAACCGTCAGGTTGCCGTTGGTGTAGACACATATGTCTGCCGCGATAGCCATCGCCTTTCGCGCAATCTCTTCGGCACCGAGATCGCTGTCCATCAGCGCCCGGGCCGCAGCGACCGCATAATTTCCGCCCGAGCCGATGGCTGCAACGTCGTGCTCGGGTTCGAGCACGTCGCCAGCGCCAGTGACCACGTAGAGCGCCGATCCGTCAGTTACGATCAGCATCGCTTCGAGCTTTTGCAGGAACTTGTCCGTCCGCCAATCCTTGGCAAGATCAACGCAAGCCCGCTGCAACCTGCCCGGCGCCGCCTCGAGCTTCGCTTCCAGCCGCTCCAGGAGGGTGAACGCATCTGCCGTCGAGCCGGCGAATCCGGCAACCACTTCATGACCGCCGGGACTCATCCGGCGCACCTTCGTCGCCGATCCCTTGATCACGGTCTCGCCCAGGCTCACTTGCCCGTCGCCGGCAACGACAACATTGCCGTCCTTCCTGACACCGATGATCGTGGTGCCGTGCCAGCCAGGGTTTCGGTGCGTCATCACTCTCCTCCTATCCCGCAAGGGCGCATGGGCGTCGGAGCCGCGGCTTGAGAGCCGATGCAATTGCGCCGGACTTCCTCGGGATCCCTTCACATGATGCCACGCAATTCGTTCTCCTGCTGGGGAACTGGGCGGAGCGGCGATGCCCGCAGCGCCCGGACTCAGATCGAATCGTCGATCCAGCTCTTCAGGACGGACTTTGTCGCCGCGCCCATCTTGTTGGAGACGACCTCGCCGTCCTTGAACAGGAAAAGGGACGGGATGTTCCGAACCCCAAGTTCTGCCGCCGCATTCGGGTGCAGGTCCACGTTCACCTTGGCAATCTTGACGGACGCGCCGTATTCGTCGGAAAGTTCCTCCAGGGCGGGACCGATGGCCTTGCAGGGGCCGCACCATTCAGCCCAGAAATCCACGACAACCGGAACGCCCGACTTCAGGACTTCGGCATCGAACGTGTCATCAGTGACGGCTACTGTTCCCATGGAATCCATCCTTGTCTGGTCAGGCCACGAAACTAGGAACGCTTGAGCGGAAGGTCAAGATTTGGTGGATCGCGCAAGCGCTTCCCGCACAATTTCGTGCGGAAGCGAAACCAGCTCGCACGTTTCGGTCCAGAGAATCGCGACGTCAATTTCACGATCCGGGTATACGAGTTCCAGCGCCTCAAGATACGCGCCCATCTGTCGGAGCAGTCCTTCCGGCGTGTCCTCGGGACATTCCGGCACGACGACATTGGTCTTGAAGTCCACTGCCAGAACGCGATCGGGGCGCACGACCAGCCTGTCGATCGTGCCCGAAATCGCATGATCGAGCGTAGGCAGATGCGCAGAGATATCCACCTCGGCCAATGCGTCTCCGTCGAAGAGCTTGGGATGGCATTCCAGATTGGCAAGCGCCTGCCGGACGAGTCCTTCGACTTCATGCGCCTCGGCCCTGTCAGGTCCGTGCGCAAGCAAACGCCTTGCCATCGCCTCCGGGTCGGGTTGTCCTGGCAGATGTTCCAGCAGCAGGTGGATCTGCCGCCCGCGCAGAAGCGCCCGGCCCTCATCGGACGCGCCGACTCCGGACACCTTTGCGCCGCCAAGATCGGACGGAGATGCCGGAATGACGGGGGGCTCCGGTTCCGGCGCGTCATCGCAGAGGAACCCGGGCGGCCTAGTGTCATCAATCGGTCGCGATGCGTCGGCGACCGATCCTGGTCTAGGCCAGTCGCCGTGCTGAATCCGCAGGACGTCGGGCGGCCACTCGCCTGGGCTTGCCCCAAGGCCATGCATGGAATCTTCGATGGACTTGTACCAGTTCAAGGGCGTGTCGCTCTTCGTCGCTCGTTCAACGCCGCCCGCTATCAGCCACTGCTTGGCACGGGTCATGGCGACGTAAAGCAGGCGATTGCGTTCCTCGAGGTCTGCCGCCTTTTTCTGCGCCTTGGCTTCGCGGAGCGGTTCGGGGCATTCGTCATCTGGCAGGGATGCCAGGGGAATGCCGTCCGGACAGAAGACAATTCCGCCGGATCGCGCATGTTCGGATGCCATCGTGTCCGGCAGAATGACAACGGGACTCTCGAGACCCTTTGCGCCGTGGACGGTCATCACCCTGACCAGGTCTTCGGCTCCTTCGAGCCGACGTTTCACCTCGATGTCTCCCGACTGCACGCGCGCAAGGAAGCCGGTCATGGTCGGCACGGCGTCCTGCTCGAATGCCAATGCCTGATTCAGCAGTTCATCAATTCCGTCCTCGGCTTCGGGGCCAAGCCGGGCCAGCAGCCGCTGTCGACCACCATGCCTGTTCAGGACGTGTTCGAGCAGTTCGTACGGCGCCATGAAATCCACGGTGCGGCGCAAGTCGTTCAATGTCGCAACCACGTTCGGGAACTCGTCGTCTCGGCTGCGCAGCTCCGCCCAAAGCGGCTTTCCGGACGGGCGCGATGATGCCAGCCGATAGAGGTCTCGTTCGCTCAGCCCAAGCAATGGAGAACGCAAGGCCGAAGCCAGCGAAAGGTCGTCTTCTGAAAGAGTCAGAAAGGTCAGAAGCGCCAGCAGGTCCCGCACGGCGAGCTCCGCTCCGATCTTCAGCCGGTCTGCGCCTGCAATCGGGACATTTTCCGCCTTGCAGGCCTGAATGATCTGCTCGAACAGGAGGCCGCGCCGCTGCACGAGAATCATGATGTCGCCGGGGCCGATCCGCCTGAACTCGCCGTCATCTCCGTGAATGAATTCCCGCTCGATCAGCCCGCGGACCAGCTTTGCGATTTTCGTGCCGAGCACGATATCGGGCGCATTGTCGACGGGGCGGTCAACGGGATGATGCCAGGGCGGCTCCTGGACGGTTTCCGGCCTGGGGACGAGCGGCAAAAGATCCACGCGACCCGGCAGGTCCTCAAGGAACGCTTCGTGCCGGGCGACGGTCGCGCCGAGGCCATCGAGTCCTTCGCAAACCTTGTCCACGACCTGCAGGATTGCCGGAGAGGAGCGAAAGGAGCACAACAATTCCCTTGAGCGCAGCCGGCCGTGAAGCAGCCGGTCGAATTCCTCCTCCTTGAGGTCGAAGCCTGCAGCGTCCGCTCCCTGGAAACTGTAGATTGACTGCTTCTTGTCCCCGACAACAAAGAGCGTGCGACCCCGATCCGGGTCGTCCGCCATGACCTCCGCGAGAGCTCGCACGATCTGCCATTGCTCGGGGCTCGTGTCCTGTGCCTCATCGACCAGGACATGCTCGACCTGACCGTCAAGCCTGAATAGCACCCAGGACAAGGCTTCGGACGACAGGACGTCACGCGTTCTTCGGATCAGGTCGTCGAAGTCCATAACGCCGTGCGTCTGCTTGGCGTGGCGGTATGCCGGCAGGAACCGTTGCGCGAAGCGATGCAGCGCAACCGACTTCGTCGCGGCGTCAAGCGACACCAGGCGCGTGCGCGCTGCTTCGACTCGCTCCATGACTTCATTGAATCTCGGCATCATGTGCGCGACGGCGGCCGATTCCCTGACCTTCTTGGTGGGCACGGCATCGATCTTTGCCGCAAAGGGCGATTTCGCCGACTTTCCGTAGAGCAGCACGCCGGAAAGAGCCTCCAGCATTTCCCTGGAAGGCTCCTTCGGCAAGTCGGCAAGCACCAGGGACAGCCTTAGGTCCATCGGTCCCAGCGGGCCCGGAAGCGCCGACCGGAGCTCATTCAGAAATGCGATTTCTCCTTTCCCGAAAGCCTCCGTCAGGACCAGGTCGCAAGTGAGGTCCGCGGGCACGCCAAAGATCTCGAATATTTCTTCCGGATCCAGGGCGGCTCCGAACGCGTCCTCTTCGCCGCTGACGTCCTGGGCAAGCGACACGAGGCTGTCGTCGGGATGAAACCGGGCAACGTCCACGAGCGCGGACGGGTCCGTTTCCGCCATTTCATCGAGAACCTCACCGATCAAGCGAAGCTGCCCGGCATCGTCCATTTCACGGAATCGCGGCGACACTTCCCCTTCGAGCGGAAACTGCCGCAGGACGGCTGCGCACAATGAGTGAATCGTCTGGATGCGGAGGCCGCCGGGCGTCTCGATGGCGCGCGCAAACAGCGTTCGAGCTTCCGCCAGGCTGTCCGGCGGCGTTTCACCCAGGCTGCGCAGCTCTTTCCGCAGCGCACCGTCTTCCAGCATTGACCACTTGCCAAGGGTCGCAAAGAGCCGATTCTGCATCTCGCTGGCAGCGGCTTTCGTGTAGGTCAGGCACAGGATGTTGCGCGGATTCGTTCCTTTCAGCAGCAGGCGGGCAACCCGGTTCGTGAGCACGCGCGTCTTCCCCGACCCGGCATTGGCGGAAAGCCATGTGGACTCCAGCGGATCGGCCGCATCCACCTGCGCGGCTGTCGCAGGATCCGTCATTCCACCGGACCCGGCCGGGTCGTGGCCGAAGCATCCCATTCGCCGAACCGCGCGAGATGATCGTAGTCGCCCTGGAAGCGCACCTTTTCCATAGCGCGACGCGAGATGTAGCCTGTTTCGGGCCTCTGGAACTTCTCCAGCAACTCCGTCAGTTCGGCGTGAACGGTGGCGGTCTTGAACTCGTCCTCCAGCTTGACGGCCTTGCGCTTGGGGGAGCGGCCGATGCTGATGTGAGCGACCGAGCGGACAGGCGCTGCAGGAACGTCTTCGAACGCACCTTTTTCCGCCATGACCGCCTCGATCAGGAGCTGGCGGTCGAAGTGGAGAATCTGCGGCTCGCTGGGGATGCTTCCGGTCTTGTAGTCATAGATGACCAGCTCCCCACTCAGGAGCCGGTCAATCCGGTCCGCCTTTCCCGAAATCATCAGTCCTGTCACGCCCAGCGCCAACTCCCCCCAGGCCTCCGTCTCTCCGTGCACGATTTCGGCGCGCCGGGCGATCTCTTCGGAGGCAAGCCATCCGGATATCTGTTCAAGGTGTCCGCGCCAGTGGGAGCGAATTGCCGGCCAGGGAACGGAATTCCGGAATTCCTCCTCGGCGATCTCCAGGAGCCGTTGACGCATGACGGCGGATTCGGCGAGCGAAGTCTTGGCGAATTCTGCAAGGATGGCGTGAAACACGGTTCCCTTGAGGCGGGCATCTGGTTCCGGGACCAGAGGCAGAAGCGCACGCAGCCCGAGCACGTGCCGAGCGTAAATTGCGTAGGGGTCTCGAATCAGCCGCTCGATTTCGGTGACCGACAGCCTTTTTGGGCGCCTTTCGGACGGTGGCGACGGGGCCGGCCGCGGTTCCGGCTCGACCATCTTTGCAGGCCGGTCGAGCATTCCAGCCAGCGCGAGCAGTCTGTCGCCCTTTCGTCTCATCTCGGCCAGCGCTTCGGGGCCGAACTGCCCAGGCAGCCCCTCGAGCAGATTCGTCAGCCGGTTGACCCAGCGCGAAGGGACCGCATCACCGTCACCATCCCGGGACGCGCGTGACAGGACGATCCGGCGGGCCGCGATCGCCTGCTGGTAGTCATGCGCGGCCAGTCCGGTCTGCCCTTCGGGAAGCGGCAGCCCGAGGCTGCGTCGCATCTTCCGGTTCAGCCAGGGGTCCGGCTCGGGCTGTTCGGGCCAGCGCCCTTCGTTCAGCCCGCCCAAGATGACGAGATCCGGACCCTGAACCCGGGCCTCCCGGGCGCCCCAGACCATCACGTCAGGCCGCGCCGCGAACGGGTCCCGGTCGCGTTCCGCCTGCAGCATGCCTTCAAGAAGACGAAGATAGTCGGCGAAGGGTACGGGTTCTCCAAAATCCGATTCCTCGAGGACGCTGTCAATTGCGGCTCGAACGAGACGTCCCGCGGACCTCGCCCAGAGCCCGTTCATGCCGTCGTCCTCGCCGCCCGAAATCACCCTGGCGAGGTCGAGATGCCGGGTCACGGCGTCCAGCAGCGTCGGGGCAGGCAGTTGTCCGAGCGGGTCGAGGAACGACGCGAGCCAGGCGAGCCATTCGTGGCGTTCGTCCGGGGACTCTTTCCAAAATTCCTGGAGCTTTGCCTCAGTGAATGCGTGGACCGCGTTCCTGCGGAGGAAAAGCTCCAGCTGTCGCGTGTTCGCAAGATGCAGTCCCCGGTCCGTGCCGGATCGGGTCAACGGGTGCTTCAGCAACGCAATCAAGTCTTCCGGACGCGCGGATGCGCCGACGAGGCACCCGATCTGAAGCAGAAACGTTCCCGGCGGCGTCAGGGAAAGCTGCATTCCGAAACTGTTGTCGGGAACGATGTTCCAGCGCGCAAGAGTGGCGGAGACACGGCGAACCAGGGCCTGGTCCCGGGTGACAAGTGCCGAACGCTCTCCTTGCTGAACGGCTTCCCGAATCGACACGGAAATCGCCAGCGCCTCTTCCCTGGAATCGGACGCCTCGATCAGCGCCATTGACGAGGTTGCCTGTTGCAGGTCTCCGATCCCAGGGCCTTCCGACTGCCACTGATCAGTGACCTGGGCCGGGCGCAGGGAAAGCGATACAAGCTCGTTTCGGGCCTTGTCCGGGGGCTCGCCCCACGCGGCCACCTGGTCACGGGCCATGTCAAGGGCGGAGAACAGCGCCGCGAACCGGTACTGAGGATGGTCCTCGCAATCACGGCTGGCACCAAGGGACTCCCAGATCGGCGCGGGAAGATCGACGTCGAATCCTGGAAGCACGAGCGCACCTTGCGGGAGTCGCGCCACGGCGCACATCAGCATGCGCGTGGTCGTGCGCGAACCCGTCGAACCGGCGATGATCACGGGAGTGTCGGGCGGATCGGATGCCCAGGCGGCAGAGACTTGCTCGACTCCAAGCCTGCGCCGCGCCTCGAAGTCGAGACCGTCTTCCGAAGCCTTCTCGACATAGGTGCCGACTATGTCGAGAAATTTCAGGCTTCGTTGCCAATGCAGGGAATCGTCGCCGATCTCGATCGTGCGAACCTGTTCGAGCGCGATTCCCTCACCCTGCATCTCGTCGAGAAGCGAGGCCAGGCTTTCCGCGAGGCTGGCCGCCGCCGCCGGGTGAGCGAGGTCAGGCTGGGCTTCGACAAGACCTGCGGTCAGCTGTGCCAGTTCAAGCTGACGACGCAGCCTGGACACGGGAGGAGGCAAGTCGATGCCGGGGAGGATCTTCTCGATTTCGGTCACGAGCAGGATCCGGGGCAGGAATCGCGGACCGGAAGCTCGAAAAAGGGAGGCAAACCTTCGCTGCATGCGCCGGGAATTGACCAGGAGACGAACCCGGGCAAGATCTTCCGGAGGTCGTCCGGTGTAGGCATCCAGGATTCGTTCAGCCACCACTTGCGGAAAGTCGGCTCCAGGCGGGACTCCGAACACGCGCGGGCTCTCTGTTGGTTCAAACATGGAAGGCAAGGCCCTCAGCAACGCGCAGCCCCGCCGGGTGGCCAAGGTCGCACCAGTTCCCGTCATAGACCAGGCCGTGGAGACCGTCCGACTCCGACAGCAGGTCCCAAAAGACATTCAGGGAAAACACTCTTTCGGCAACCCCATCAAGCTGGTCGGTCTTGATGACCTGCGCTCCCCCATAAATCAAGGGCCCGCCGCGCCGAACTCGTCCGTCCTGGAGGCGGAAGTCGCCACCGCTCGACGTTCCATGAGCCAATGGTTGCGGCACAAGCGCAAGCAGCGCCTGCATCTCGGGCTGCCAGGCGTCGATCAGCGCCTTGACGGGATTGCGTCCAAGCCACGCCGCATCGGGATTGATGGTTATGACGGGGCCGTTTCCCAGAAGCGGCACGGCGGCCTTCAAGCCGCCTCCCGTGTCCAGGATGTCGGGAAGCTCGCGTGAAATCGAGATGCCTTCGGAGCGCAGAAATGGCTCGATCTTCTGGGGCAAGTGATGCGTGTTTGCCACGATGGTCGTGATGCCTGCTTCCCGCAGCAGTCCGATGCAATGGGAAATCATCGGCCGTCCCGCGAACGGCACCATGGGCTTGGGCAGGTTCCGGCACAGCTGGCCCATCCGCGTGCCGAATCCTGCAGCGAAGATCATGGCCGAGTCCGGCCTGTTCATGCCGCCATGTCCGGGGCAGGGAGGCCGGCACGGAGAATCTTGCGCACATCGCGGAAGACCTCGTGTTCCGTTGCTTCCATGAGGCAGCGATAGACGCGCGGCACCTTTGCCAGATGGTGCGGCTTGCCGAGATCCCTTGCTGCGCGATGAAAGATGCCGAGGATCCTCAGATTGCGCTGTGCGGAGAACGCGGCAAAGGCCGTTTGCAACGCGACCAGCCCGTCTCCCGAGACCGACGCGTATTTTTCGACATGGCGGGTGCGAACTGCGGACGGCAGCGCAACGCGCGCATCGGTCAGGAGAGAGACAAGGTCATAGACGGGATGCGTAAGGAAGGCGTCCTGGTAGTCCAGGAGCCCAAGGCGCGCGACGCCCTTGCGATGAGGCAACGGCATCAGGTTGTCGGCGTGAAAGTCCCTGAGAGACACCGTGCAGCCGGTTGCCAGGAGGCTGGCAAGGATGTCCTTCAGCGCGACCCGGAATTCGTCAAGCGCGCCTGAATCCGCGCCCGGGTAGTGCTCGTCCGCAAGGCGCGTCCATTCGCACAACTTCCCCGCCCCGGGGCAATGAAGCGGCGGCGGCGGCGCGTTGCGGATCGCAAGCAGGATTTCGATGCAGGCGTCGAGCACCTCGGTCCGCGCGTGCCGGTCCGACATCATCCCGCTTGCCGGCACCGGACCAAGATCTTCCAGCAACAAGAGCGCATTGTCGACGTCAGCGCCAAGTATCTCGGGCGCGGAAAGGCCTGCCTGCCTCAGCCACGCCGTCATCTTCAGAAAGGGCCGAACGGACCCGCGATCGTCTCCTGCGTCCATCAATACGGCGGTCTCGCCTTTTCTTGACAGGCGGAAATAGGATCTTTGCGACAAGTCCCCCGCGATTGGCTGGATCGCGACACCGTTCCAGCCCTGCGCCTCCAGGAATGATGCGGCCACGTCACGCATCGGCGCATTCGACCATCGAGATGCACTGTTGCCAGCGCTCCGACGCGGAACGAAGCGCCACTTTGCGCCCGCCGTCCTGCACCTCGAAGTTCAAGGTCAATGCGCCATCGGGCAGTTCCTCGAGCCGATCGGGCCATTCCAGGAGTACGATGTCGGTTCCAAAGGCCTCTTCGAGTCCGAGCTCAATCACTTCGGACGCTTCGGTCAGACGGTAGAGATCTACGTGCCAAACCCGGATTCCAGGCAATTCGTAGGACTGAACGAGCGTGAAGGTCGGCGAGGGCACTTCCGGTGCGGACTGGCCCATCCTGATGTGCAAGGCCGAGATTGCGGCGCGTGCAAGGCAGGTCTTGCCAGCGCCGATCTGTCCTGCCAGCAGGATTGTGTCGCCGGGTTTCAGCGACTGCGCGAGCGCCTCGCCCAAGCGATCCGTCGCTTCAGCATCGGGAAGAAAGATCGACCCTTGGCAAGCCATGACGGAGTCAGTGTGGCTGGCAAGGACGTCACCTGCAAGCTGCGACCCCATGCGTTCGGTGGATCTGCCGCAAGCGAACGTCACCTCATGCCTTGATCGGCCGGTTTTGGCCCAGCGGCGCTCTCTCGGCGCCTCCCGCATCGGCAAAGACGTCGCGGTTCCAGCGAACTTCCGCAATTGCTCCGGTGCGCTCGCCCGGCCCGTTGTCCGGTGCGCCCTGCTCGCGACCATTGGAGAAGCTCAGTTGGGCACCCGTTCGCTCAAGCAGCGTCTTGGCGATGAACATGCCGAGCCCCATGCCTTCATAGCGCAATCGCGAATCCCGCCTTCGGCGGATCATGTACGGCTCGCCGATCTGGCTGACCGCCGTGGAAGAGTATCCCGGACCGTCGTCCACGATTCTCACGACGAGCTGCTCGTCGTTCCAGGAGACGTCGATCCAGACGTTTACTCGGGCAAAGTCGACCGCGTTCTGGATCAGGTTGCGCAGTCCGTGAATGATTTCCGGTCGCCGATCGATGGTGGGCGGACGCTCATCCGCCGCGTCGAGGCCGTCGAACTCAAAATGGAGTTTCTTGCCCCGGTCGGCGTGCGGCTCTGCGGATTCACGAATGACGGCACTGACAGGCGCCTGGTGGACGTGCAGGTCGTCCTTTCCGGCCCGGCCCATCGAGCTCAGGATGTCCCGGCATCTGTCGGCCTGGTCCCGGATTAGCCTTGCGTCATCCTGCAGAACAGGGTTGCCGTCCAGTTCCTCCAGGAGCTCGCTGCTGGCAAGCTTGATCGTCGCAAGAGGCGTTCCCAGCTCGTGCGCCGCGGCGGCGACGACTCCGCCGAGGTCCGTGAGCTTTTGTTCGCGCGAGAGCGCCAATTGAGTTGCAGCAAGCGCTTCCGACAGCGCTTGCATCTCGCCGGTCACCCTGCTGGCATAGACTGACAGGAACAGGATCCCGATCACGATGGCGACCAGGAACCCGAAGGCAAATTCCTGCGGCATCTCCATGGGAACCCCATCCAGGGTCCTGAGCGGAACGTGCCAGAACAAAAGGCATGTCGCCGACACCACTGCCAGCAACGCAATGCCCGTTGCCGCTGGTGCGTTGAGCGTCATGGCGGCGATGGCTACCGGCGCGATGATCAGGAGTGCAAACGGGTTGTTCAACCCTCCCGTCAGGAATACCAGAAGCGCCAGTTGAAGCACATCGAAGACGAGCATTCCGGCAACCTCCGCCTCTGACAGGCGCTTTGCCCTTGGATAAACGGCGATGGCGAGAAGATTGGCGGCCGCGGATGCGCCGACCGTCAGCAGGCAGAGGCCAAAATGCAGATCCAGCCCGAACAGGCGCTGCGCCACAACGATTGCCGAGAGCTGGCCGAGAATGGCAATCCATCTCAAGACCACCAATGTCTGGAGCCGAACCCAGTTCGTGCGCGGACCGTATGGCTGAATTGGCGTTTCGGTCATGGCATTCCTCTCAAGACGACTTAGATAGTACTCCTGCGAGCCGTTGGTGATCAATGAGTCCTCAGGCGCAGAATCGGGCAACCGCATGAACAAGGCTGCAATCTTGCTTGCTGGCCTCGGCCTGCTGGTCCTTGTGAGCGGAACCGCGCTCTACACGTTCCTGGACGCGCGGTCCGAGTGCGACGGCTCTTCCGCAGTCGGCGCGACGATCGGAGGGCCATTCGAGCTTGTCGACAGGAAGGGCGAGCCGGTGACGGACGCGGACGTGCTGAACCGTCCCGCCCTGGTCTATTTCGGCTACACGTTTTGTCCTGACGTCTGTCCGTTTGACATGGCGCGCAACGCGCTTGCCGCTGACCTTCTGGCGGAGCAGGGGCACGACATCGCCGTCGTGTTCATTTCCGTTGATCCCGAGCGAGACACGTCCGAAGTGCTGGGCCAGTATGCGGATGACATGTATCCGGAGATGACTGCGCTTACCGGAAGCGCGGAACAGGTCAAAGCGGCCGCCAGCGCGTATCGCGCATATTATGCGAAGGGCGAGGGAAGCATCCATATTTTGAGTCAAGCCCGGATCCGGGCTTTTTCGGTGGTTTTCGGTGATCCCAATCCGGGTTTTCCACATTCCTGTCCACAGGCGGGCGCCATGCGGACATGCCAAGACATGCCGGCCACGGTGTCGTGATCGGCGCGCCTGATTCGATTCTCGCCACGCGGACCGCCGCGAGACGCGGACCGCACGGGCGTCAGCTGGCGGCGGCCTCGGTCCGGTCCTCCCACGCGCGCCGGTCGCGCAGCAGGGCGTTCGCGGTCACGACCAGCTTGCGCATGACCGCGGTCACGGCGATCTTGTGGGGCTT
>JAJEGW010000140.1 GCA_022819605.1 Silicimonas sp.
ATGTTTTTACGGTGTGGACACGCCCAATCGGGAGAACCTTCTCGCCGCGACCATGAGCGAAGCGGAGATGTGCCGTCACCTGGGCGTCACGTCGCTCAAGTTCATTTCACTTGACGGGCTTTATCGAGCTGTTGGCGAGGCGGAGGGACGGAACACCGAAAGCCCGCAATATTGCGATGCTTGTTTTTCGGGCGAATACCCCATTGCACCGTCCGATCAGATCGAGAAGGGGTTCGCGCTCAAGGCTGCCGAATAAACTTCGAGATGCGCTCTGAGTGTGGCGAAAGAACCCCTTGCATGGGCAACTTATGTTGAACTTCATCGTCTGCGAAGACGGCTTCGGCCATGGATGACTGGGGTTTCGGCCCGAAACAGGCTGTCACGATTATGTAAGCTCGCGATCCTAGTCCGTTCCGAGCAACTCGAACACCCTTGCCTGCAGTTCGGTCGGCTCCGAGGCCAGCAGGAACTGGCTCTCAGGTCGTCCGGGAAGGGACGCGTGGTACAGCGCCAGCATGCCGAGGTCGGCAAGAAGAGTCGTGAAGCCATGGACCGCAGACCGTCGTCGCCACCGCCCTCCTCGACAGGCTCCTGCACCACGCCGTCGTTGTCCAGAACGAGGGCGCAAGCTACCGCCTCCGGCAGCACGCCGACCTGGTTCCGGAGCACGTCCGCGCGAATACGTCCATCATGCCCCCGCCGCCGCCAAGGCGCCGCGGGCGCCCGAGGAAGGAGGCCGCGCCCCGGTCGGCCTTCAGCTCATCGGCCTGCCGGACGTAGCCGAGGCTGACGCCCTGCCGGCGCCACGCCTCGATGCGCTGCTGGAGGCCCGCGTTGCAGAGGTCGCGGAAGTGTCCGAGCGTGTCCGAGAGGGCCGCTTCCTGCGCCCCGTTCGGGTGGAGCCGGTACTTGTGGCTCCTGATCAGCCGTCTGCCCATGTTCGCCATGTGTTCCACACATGTCGGGCCGGTCGTCATTGCAAGGGGCGCGCATCCACCTGTCGCCCGAACGCGACAGTCCCCGGCGCGAGTCCTATGGAATAACCCAGATTCTTGTTCAATCAACCCGATCGACTTCCACCTGAACATGATCCGCAACGACATTTATTGTCGAACCATGTTCGAGAAGCGCCTTTAAGGCGACGACCACCTGATTGAAACCACCGGTCGAGTCCAGCGCCTGGGCAACGACCTCGTCGCGCGACCCGATGAAGCCACGCTCCTCGATCACGAGCCGGGTCACATCTGGTTCCGGCTCGTCCAGGGTCCAGGTTACGGTCGTGAACAGGTCGCCCTGGCCCCATTCGATCATGATTTTCGAGGGCGGTTCGATCGACCTCACGCGCACCTCGATTTCGAAAGCATCCGGCGCGTCGCCAACGAACCATGTGATCCTGTCCCCTTCACGCAAGCCCTGGTCCCGTCGCCTGAACCAGAACCTGCTCATGACCGCGGGATCAAAGAATGCATTGAACACTTCGTCTCGCGGTCTGCGGACCAATATCTGGGCCTTGGCTGTCGCTTCGTCTGTGGGCATGGTGTCTCCTGTAGCTGCAGCGATTGATGCAAGGGCCAAATCGGTTCTTGGGACCGCCCACACGCCTTGCGTCCGACTCAGTGGAATGTGCAAGAATTGTCTACCGGTTCTCCGTGTCGCCGCTCACAAGCCATGACCATGTCGTCAAGCCACATGGCCCCGCGTCCGTGTTGCCAACCTTCCCGAAACCCGCCCTCGTTCCGATGCCCAGCCGAGTTTGAATCGGTCCCGCGTCCATGGAGTTTGCCAGCATGCAAGGTGCCTTCGCAATCGCAGTCTGCTCCGTATGTCCGTTGCGTCATCCGCCCCGGCCCGGATGCCTTGCCATCCACGCAGGCGCCTGACCAGGTGGTGGGTTCGAAGTCGGAGCCGTCGCCATGGTTCCACGCTTGACAGGGTTGGTTCGCCGCAATGAACCACCCTGACCCGAATGGCTCGACCGTGCCGTCTTCTGCCGGTGCAGCCTCGGAATGATCGCGATCCGCGCAGAACCGACATTCCCTTCGGTGACGACGGGTCTGAGCCGACTTGGATTGCGCTGCCAAATTCTCACGCGTCGCTCATCCCTGACGGCCAGACATCCAAGAAGATCCGTTCTCCGCCAAATCGTGCTTGCTGCGAAGTGCTGTCGGGGAAGAACAATCGGCCAAGCTACCGTTCAAATCTCTTCATGAATGGCCAGGCAGCTGACCTGATGGCCGGATGACAGAGGCAACAGTCGCGGTGCCCGCGACCGGCATTCTTCCATCGCGATGGGGCATCTTGGGTGGAAGCGACAGCCTGAAGGGGGCGAAATTGGCGAGGGCAACTCCCCCTCGAGCGTGTGCTCCTCGGACAAAGGCCTGTCCAGCGTGGGAACCTCGTTCAACAGGGCCCGAGTATAGGGGTGCATGGGATTCGCCAAAAGGTCAGCGGTAGCGGCAAGTTCCACGATCTTCCCCAGATACATCACTGCGATTCGGTCCGAAACATGTTCGACCACGCTGATGTCGTGGCTGATGAACAAATACGACAGGTTCAAACTGTCCCTCAGATCAAGAAACAGGTTTATGATCTGTGCCTGAACGGACACGTCCAGAGAGGCCACGGGTTCATCACAGACAACGACGCCCGGATTGACCGCCAGCGCGCGCGCAATGCAAATCCGTTGACGCTGCCCCCCGGAAAACTGATGCGGATAGCGATCCAGCGAATCTTCTTGCAGGCCGACACGGTCGAGCGCCTTGACCGCGAAGGCGCGTGCCTCGGACCTAGAGATCAACTCGTGGGCAATGGGAGCTTCGGTGATCGCATCAATAATGCGCTGGCGTGGATCCAGTGCGGCGGCGGGATCTTGAAAGATCATCTGAACGCCCAGGCCTGTGCGTGTCTTCTCTTTGGTCTTGTCCGCCATGGGTTCGCCGTTGAACAGAACATCACCGGACTCGGGCGGCAGGATACCCGCCACAAGTCGCCCTAGCGTGGACTTCCCACAGCCGGATTCGCCTACAAGCCCTAACACTTCGCCTTGCTCTATCGTCAGATCAACACCATCCACGGCCTGCAACACATGTGCGGTAGATTTTGCCCCAAATGCGGTTGCCATCCGATCCGCCAGATCTGGCTTCCTGCCAAAACTGCGCTGGACAGACTTGAGTTCAATCACATTCGTCAAGGGCAGCCCCAACATGTAGCGGAAAGACGCAGCGAACGGCATGATCGGGTGATGTGAAGGACAGATCCGGCAGTACTGCGCAGGCCTCTGTGGCGCGGGCGCAGCGCGGCGCGAAGGAACAGCCCTTTGGCATGTTCGAGAGTTGCGGAAGACCACCGGGAATGGAGATCAGACGTTGTCCGGGCGGATAGTTCGCCGGCATACTGGCCATCAAACCCGCCGTGTAGGGATGGGACGGTGACTTCAACAGTTCCACCGTTGCTCCCTGTTCCACGATGCGGCCCGCGTACATCACGGCCACGCGGTTGGCAATCTGAGCCACAACGCCCAAGTCGTGAGAGATCCAAATCAACGCCGAGCCCGAAATGCGGCAGAGCCGCCGCATATCACGCAGGATTTGCGACTGCACGGTAACGTCCAACGCCGTCGTCGGTTCGTCCGCGATGATCAGGTCCGGCTCGTTCAGCAGCGCGATGGCAATGACCACACGCTGCCGCATCCCGCCGGAAAACTGGTGTGGATAGGCCTCCAACCGTTCATCGGGGCTGTTGATCCCGACGCGCACCATCGCCTCACGAACGATCTGCCGTGCGGCGCCGGAGGAGATGTCTCGATGAGCCTGGACGGCCTCAATCATCTGTGTGCCAATGCGCTGCACCGGGTTCAGGCTGGTCGTCGGATCCTGAAAGATCATCGCGATCCTGTTGCCACGAAGGCCTTGCCACTGCGCCTCGGAAAACTTGGTGACATCAGTGCCATCGAACGCAATACGCCCCGCTGTGACACGGCCCGGTCTGTCCACCAACCCCATGATGGATAGCCCAAGAACAGATTTGCCGGAGCCAGATTCCCCAACGATGCCGAGCACGTCGCCGCGCGCGATTTCAAGGTCGACGCCGTTCACAGCCGCCAACGGCCCGTCGGCGGTTGGAAACTCGGTATGTAGCCCTTGAATGGACAAAAGGTTTGTCCGTGTCATCTCGAAAGCCTTGGATTGACAATTGCGCGCAGCTGGTCACCTAAGACGTTGATCGCGGCAACCGTCGCGAGCA
>JAJEGW010000157.1 GCA_022819605.1 Silicimonas sp.
TGCTCCGTAATGCGCCGTATAGACGACGCCCGGCTTGACGCCAGCCTTCTTCAGCACGTCGGCGAGCCTCACGCCGGTCCACTCCGAGCAGCCAACGGCGCCCACGGTCCACTGGTTGCCCGACGCCGGCGGGTCGAAAAACGCCCGGCCGTTGCCTCCGCATTCGATCGCGAGCGCCATGGTCACAACCTCGAACTGCGTCCGAAGATCCGCGATGGTCAGTTCCAGCGTGTTCTCCACCAGCCCATCGACGGTGAGGGACCAGCCTGCGGCATCGACATCCTCTGGTGGCAATCCGTTATTTCGAATGAAGTGCCGGGCGGTGGGCGTGATTGCATCGTCGAGCAGATGCGCTGGCGTCTCCGCATTGATCGGCCGGTCGTTCAGCAGCGTCAGCCCGTCCTTACCGATCAGCACGTCTTCGGAAGCAAACGCGGCGGGCACCAGACCAAGGGGCATGTTGGCGTAGAAGGGAACCGCCATGCCGAGCAGGCCGCCCGTGGCTACCAGACCGGCGCCAGCGAAAAAGCCACGCCGGCTCATTTCCGGCTCAGAATCGAAGAACTGGCGTCGCGCTTCGCGTGGGCTATCCGCAAAGAAGGCGTAGAGCCCCTTGGTTTCGTGCGAGTGCTTAGGCATGTCTTCTTCTTCCTCTTCCGCAGTGCGCCGATGCCTGCCGGCCGCAAGGCACCGCTTCCCGCTTGCAGATTGCGATGTGTGCTTGAATGAAGTCAACATTGTGCGGTGGCCTTCCGTGTCAGGGCAGGGCAGGCGACCAGCGCAGATCGCAAAGACAAGCTCGCCAGCGCAGCCCCTGACAAGCAAATCTCGCCTGAGATCACCACTCGGCCGGAGTTTCGACCCAACTGCCGGCCAGTTTCGCGGCCAGATCTCGAAGTGCTCGGGGCAGGCCACTCGGAGCGGCTTTGCCAATCCAGCCTTGCTTTCTGTCATTTTTTTTGGCAAAACTCTTTTATATCAATGTATTACAATCATACAGTTGCTTTCGCCCCACGTCCATGGCCATTCCTAAGGGACGGCATCCCTGAGAAATATTCCTTGGCAAGCCGTCGAAACACATCCATGTCTTCCATCATGGCGTTCGGCGTATTCATCCACCGGACAGATTCGATCTACGACGACGTTCCGTCACGGAAATACCAGTTTCCAAGGCAATACCTTGCCCGCGCCCGGCAATGTGAAGGGGATTGGGTCGTCTATCTTGAACCAACCAAGGTCAGAAGCACCAAGGGCTACTTTGCCGTCGCCAAGGTCCAGAAAATCATCGAAGACCCCAACCATCAGGACATGTTTCTGGCCTTGATCGAACCGGGCACATACCTCGACTTCGGGGACCCGGTTCCCTTCCGGGAACATGGCATGATTCTCGAACAGGGGCTTCTCAATGACCATGGCAGGATATCCGGCCGCGCCCAAGCTGCGGTCCGTCCGTTGTCTCCGACAGACTTCGCACGAATCGTTGGACGGGGCCTCGGACGGGATGAGGACGTACCACCCCGCATCGAGACTAGCCATCCGGAATACGCTTTGCCCGAGGCCAGACTGCCAATCCACTCTCTGAGTGCCCGGGATCGGGTGCACCAGCTCACAAACCGCGTCATACGGGATCGAAACTTCCGGAAGTCCGTGCTCCGTGCGTACGACAAGCGTTGTGCAATCACCGGACTCCAACTGATTAACGGCGGTGGCCGCGCCGAAGTCGAGGCCGCCCACATCATACCGGTCGACCGCGACGGGCCGGACATTGTAAGCAACGGCATCGCCCTTTCCGGAACCGCCCACTGGATGTTTGATCGTGGACTGGTTGGACTGGCGGACGACTTGACTATCCTGGTCTCTCGCCAGACCAACGATCCGGAAACCGTTCGGTCGATGATCAACGACACGGGTCGATTGATCCCGCCTAGACGTCATTCAGAAAATCCATGGAGCGAGTTTGTAAAGTGGCATAGAGAGAACTGCTTCAAACAGTAGTTGGTCTATTGCATCCCACACGGAACCCGTTGGTCACGGAGGATCAAATGCGCGATCGGAGACAAAAAGCGGGTGCGGTGCAACATGCAGGCAAAACAATCTTCTCACGCAAATGAAGGATAAGAACTCACCGTTTCGGGAAACAATCCCGACCGAACCCAATAGCTGTTCCGCGACTTCACGAACTGCCTCGAAGCGGAGCACTTCTCAGGCAAAATACTCGGTCACACTAAATTTTCTTAAATACTTGTCGGCCAGGCTTCGAAACAAATTGATAAATCCTTTGTTCCGTGCTGTGCCGTCAACTTCGCCCATTCTGGTGATGTTCCAGCCAACATAGGTCGCGGAGCGGAGTGCAAGAAACAGATCGAGTTCAGCAACGTCCAACGGAAGGATAGAATGATATCCTTCGATCAAACCATTCTGTAATTGAGGGTAGTCTGCCAATGACATGTGTTTCAGCAGAGCGGTCGCAACGTCAAAAAGTCGATAGCCGAAGCCGCCATCGTCAAAGTCGATCAGCCTCAGCGCATTGCGGTCGACCAGCACATTGCCTGGGACAAGATCCGCGTGAACCAGTCCGAAGTCGAGCGTTGGCCCGATCTCTTCAAGCTTGTCAGACGCCGCACACCGAAACCTTTCAGACAAGTCTCGATCTGCGGCGGTCAATTCCGGGTTTTCCCAAAATCTGTCCCAGAGCGGTGCCTGGCCAAGCAAACCATCCCGGTCCCAGTGAACGCGGTCAAAAAACGGTGGTGGACTCCATGCGTCAGACACCTGATGGAGCCGTGCCATTTCCAGCCCGAGAGCAAAAAAGAGAAAGCGACGATCCTCGCGCGCACAACCTGCCAGCGTATCGTCCAACGTCCGGCCCTTGAGCCAGGTCAGGACATCAACCTGCTTCCCGTCGATGCGAGCCAGGTATTCGCCGCCGACGGTGCGAGCCGGCGACGGGACCGAAAGTCCGCCCTCCGCCGCAGCCGCCATCCACGCGAGTTCAGAGCGAAGTTGGGCATCACTGCGGTAGCCTTGTCGGTGCAATCGCAGCGCGAAGCGGCCCCGAGCGCCCGAAATTTCGTAGACTGCGTTTTCTCGGGAAGCGACCAATTTGTACTGCGCTTCGGTCATACCCCATTGGCGAAGCGCCTTTTCGACTGTGTCATTCATGTGTGAAGCGGCGTTTGGCTGAGCACCTCATCAAGCGTGTCAAAAAGCAGATCCGCATTCGCGATGGAAAAGGGCATTGGCGGTCGGATTTTGAGGGTGTTCATGTGCCTGCCTAGCTTGGAATGTATGATCCCGCGCTGACGCATGGCGTTGATGACGCGATCGGTGAATCCGCTGGCAGGCTGTTTGGTTGACCGGTCCGCCACCATCTCGGCGCCAAAGATCAATCCCGAGCCGCGCACATCGCC
>JAJEGW010000015.1 GCA_022819605.1 Silicimonas sp.
CCCTTGACCTGCTGGAGATCGACCCCGCCAAGTTCCTGCCGTGACGCGCCGGAACCGTTACATGTCGAGTCCAGGCCCGAATCAGCAATCGTGTTGATGCCAAGGGGTTTTGCGAAATTCTGGAAATGAAGATCCGACTAAAGCGTGACTACAACACGACGGATTTGTTCTTCTCATGCATAGGCGGGGTCTCATTTTGCGTCGTCGGGGAGATTCGGCGCCGCATCGGGTTCGGCGACGGGATTTTGTCGCTCGGACCCGCTTCTGTTCGCTCTTCGGTGCAATTCCGGCACGCATGACGGCCCGCCTGGCCTTGCCGGGGCAGGGACCTGCGGCAGCGTTGCGCGCGCCCCGGTCCGGGCATTGTCCGGTGTCGTCAAGTCCCGATCTCCCCGGATGCGGAGGCCGCTGCTGCTTTTCTTCCCGACCTCGCTTTCGGCTGGCCCCCCTCCGCCGACACGATTCCCTGGGCGGCACCGCTGCTTGAAATTCAATCGTCGACCGCGCACCCTTGCGGCATGGGCACGAAGGACCGGAAGATGCGGCATGGGTTCTGGCCGCTGGCATTGCTCTGGCTGCCGACTGCCGTAGTCGTGCAGGCGGCGGCTCGGTTCCTTCCGGAATCGAGCGGGGCTTCGGATGCCGGGATGTGGATGTTCGCCGCAATCATGTCGGCGTCGTCGCTGATCGTGCTGGCACCGTGCGGACTGCCTCTCGCCCTCGGCTGCCGCAGGCTCTGGAGCCTAGGCTATCGCCGGGTTGCTTGGTGGCTGGGGATCTCTCTGGGCGCGCTGACCGTGGCGGCATCGGTGTTCGCTGGACTGCTCGGCCCTGTGGCGATCGCAGCTTGTGCACTGCTGCTCAGCATTCCGGTCTGGATGGCCTGGTGGTGGCTCGCACGTCACGCTTGACGCGGAGGACGCCGTACCGGCTGCGCAGAAGTTGCCGGTAGCGGCCGAGCGGCGCTGACTTGATCGGATGACTGCGGCATCGGCGATCGGAAGCACTCAGAATCAACGATTACATGTCTATTGAAACGGCGAACTGATGTTGTCCGCTTGCGCACTCCACGCAACGCTCCCGCCCGCGACTCGTGCTGGACTCCGGAATGAGCCGTTGCAGGATTCCCGGATTTTCCGTACCAGTTTCGGTGTCTTTTCGTTAGCACCCAGCGTCCAACCTTCGTGACCGTCTGTCCCCGGGACTGTCGTGGCGCAGTTCCAGTCAGCCGCCCTTGCCAAGGGGCGGGGAGGATGTCCCGTCTTGCTGGAAGGTGTTGCTCAGGCCTAGGAATGAACCGAATATGCTGCCCTCGCTGCCGTCGCTCTCCTCGAAGTCGACGCCGCTGAAGCCGGCGATCAGCCGGGGGTTTCCGTAGGTGTCCTGACGGCTGGAAAGGGCGCCGCCCCACCAGCCCTCGAAAGAGGTGATCGTCCGTTCCGGGTGCCTCAGTGTCAACCTGCCGCGTTCGAACTGGCCGTCTTCCCTTATGATCGCGGTCGCCAAGTGAAGTTCATAGTCCTTGGCCAGGCCCTGGACGTCCTTCGGGTCCCGTCCCAGGAACACGCCGAAATGTGCACGCCTCGTGACGAGATCGCCGACGCAGCCGATGCAGCCCCTGAGGGTGCCGTCGGCGAAGTCGGCCTTCAGGACGAGCACGCCCTCGTACTCTTCGATCACGAATTCGCCCTCGTCCTCGCCCCAATCGCTTCCGAACGTGTAAGTGTAGAGCCCCCCGGCCTGACCCGTGTAGGCGGCTGTCCCGTCGGCCGGCACTCGCGGAATGACGCCGTGGTCTAATTCCGGACCGTCAATGATTATGTACTCATCCGCCTCCTCGAACGAGAGAACCGGAAGATGCTGATCGGGAAAATGGACCCACCAGCCAAACGCCAGGTAGTCTGCGGGGTCGTCCGGATCCCAGCTCAGCAGGGCATGAGCCACCGACGTGCCTGCCTCCGTCTCCTTCAGGAACGTCAGGGCACGCGCCAGGTGTCCGGGCATGGGAGTCGGGGCAGCTAATCTCCCGATGAGATCTTCGTCGCTGTGGACGGAAGCTTCCGTTCCGTCATCCAGCGTCACGAAGAACCGCAGCGCCTGGCCGTCAAATTCCGTATTCTTTTCGAGATTAAGTTCGTCCGGCTCGTTGCCGGCAGTACAGGCAGCCAGCGCCAGCGTCGCGAAAAGCGAAACCAGGACGGCCCTGACGACGGATGCTGCGGCCCTGCACGGGCGGATCGCGCGTTGCGCATCGTGCGGGTGCCGCGCACTCCGGCATATCGAACCGAAAGTGCCGGCGCCGCGATCACCGGAGTAGGCTGCAATGGACATCCCGCTCAGATGCGCCATGTCGAGGCCCTGGTCAAGAGTCTTGATCGTGGAACGTGCGCGGGCGGAAGATTCAGCGGACTTGCGTCGGGGTAAGGCTCTGCGTCGGTGAGGGATACTCTCGCGCCTATGCAGATGCTTCGAACGACTGGTGAGCGGAGGACGACCTGGCATGCGATCAGTGAACTGGTGGTGGCGAGTTGACTGTTTCACGCGGCTGAGACGCTGCTTGAGGTGCGACGGTTGTCCTGTGCGTCGTTCATTGACAGCGAACCGTGCCTGCGCTCGTCCACCTTGATGACCCGGACGGATCTTGGAGCGGCGACTACTGCCCTCATTCTCTCCTGCGCCAATCGTTCGACCGACAGGAAATGAGGCAAACGATGTCCTTGCAAGTCCGGAAGTGAATGGAACCGCCGACCGCTGTCGGAAGGCTGCGGCCCCGCTACCGTGCCGCTCCGAAAGCAGCCGAGAGGTCGAGGTGCTCCAGAACCCCGGCAGCACCCTCATGGCGCGCGCCAACGAACACACCTGTCACCATGCCTGGATCGTTCCCGGCAGCGAAGGTCGAAACGAACATTTCGGTTCCCGCTTCCGTTCTCACCCCGATGGTGTAGCCAAGATCGCCATCGCTCCAGCGGCGACCGCTGCCTCGCAGGCCGGGATGGGTTTCCTGGGCCCAGGATTCGAGTTCCCTGAAATCGGCCCGACCCAGCAGGCTTGACATGTCGATGCCAATCTCCGCGTCTCCGGCTACCGTGCGGCCCGCGCCGGTGAAACCCAGCAGTGATCCGATCCATGTTGCCCTGCGCTGTCCGGCGATCTCCGGACTGTTCCGAAGCCGTGTTGCGGGCACGGCCCCCTAGTCGGATCTTCACTGACCGGAAGATGGCTTCGCCCATGCGTGACAGGGGTTTAGGCCGGAATCAGGCTGTCACGCTTATGTAAGCGTCCCGGTCCGGGTCCATTCCCAGCAGTTCGAACGCCCTCGCCTGCAGCTCGGTCGGCTCCGAGGCCAGAAGGAACCGGCTGTCGGGCCGTCCGGGCAGGGAAGCGTGGTTCAGCGTCAGCGTGCCGAGGTCGGAGAGAAGGGTCGTGAAGCCGTGGACCGGCAGCCCGTCGGGGGTGCGCTTCGTGTCGGCCTTGGCCCTGGCGCTCTCCGAGACCTCGGCCTTCTCCACCGGCGAGTTCCGCCGCGCCCG
>JAJEGW010000032.1 GCA_022819605.1 Silicimonas sp.
GGATGCCCCTGTACCGCCTCCGCTTCCGGACTGCTTGCCCAACCATGCAGGCCGCCCTCTGGCAATCTGTCCGGATGGTTCCGCACGCGGGTTCATGTTCGCGCTCGGATGCATCCAGTCCCTCAAGTGCAACAGGAACACCTGCCCCACCGGAATCACGACGCACAACGCCAGGCTACAAAAGGGCCTTGATCCGACCGAGAAGTCGGTCAGGGTTGCAAGCTACTGCAGGAAGCTGATCCGGGAAGTGCAGGTCATTTCGCATTCGTGCGGTGTCGTCAGGCCAAGACTGATGACGCGCAGGCATGTTCGTGTCGTCCAGTCGGACGGAAGGTCCGTTCCGATGAACGTCCTCTGTCCCATGCCGGAAGTCCTGCCCGAATACTCCGATCCGTAGACAGGCGTATGGCGGCGAGGTGCCGGTCATCGCGCAAGTGGCGAAGGACCGCGTCGACATGGGTGCCGTTCTCAGCAAGCTCGCCGCAGCCAAGCCCCACGGCGCGTTCTTCCCGCACTTCCCTGCGGAAACCATATCCCTGTTCCGGCAGGCAGCCGCGCTCGGCGCCCTGGAAGAAGTGACGATGACCGGAAGCGCGGCGACTGTGACGCTGGAGCTTCTGGCCCTGCCCGAGGTCGAGGGGCTTCATTTCAAGGAGCCCGATCCGGGAGACTGCGGCAACGCCAACCAGGCGAATGGTAGGCCCAGTACGCACGAAAGGGGGGCCCTTATCAGCAATCCCTTGTCAAGTCCTGTTTCACGAACATTCCGTGGCCGCGCCTGACGGTGCAGATGAGCCCTGTCGCAAAATTCTGCAACAGGGTCCTCCCTGGAGGGTTGCGGCAGCGTCAATCGCCGTCATCCGGGTCCGGGATGGCCGCGAATTCCGGATACGCCTCGATGCCGAGCTCCACGACGTCTTTCCCCAGCTGCTCCACGCTTGGGGAAACGCGCAGTCCGATGAGCCGGTCGATCAGCATCCAGATCACGATCGAAACACCAAAGGCAAAGACGCCTATCGCAACGATGCCGGTCAGCTGCACGAAGAGGTTTCCGCCAGCGGCAATGCAAACGGCCAGCGTTCCCCAGATGCCGGCAAACAGGTGGGCGGGAATCGCGCCCACGCCGTCATCTACGCGAACGGTCTCCAGCAGCCGGTTTCCGGCAACCGTGATGGCGCCGCCAACCCCGCCGATCAGGATCGCCCACTGGTGGTTGACGAGATCCGGCCCTGCGGTGATCGCCACGAGCCCGGCAATCGCTCCGTTCAGGGTTGCAAGCAGGTCCATGCGCCCCAGGATTGGCTTGGACAGGACCAGCGCCGCGATCACGCCCGCCGAGGCAGCGATGTTGGTGTTGGCGAATATGTTGCTCAGGGCCACCGCGTCCGTTGCCGAGCTCAGCGCCAGCTGGGAACCGCCGTTGAATCCGAACCAGCCCAGCCAAAGGATGAACACGCCCAGCGTGACGATGGGGACACTTGAAGGCGGCATTTGCCGAATGGTGCCGTCCTTGCGGAACCGTCCGCGACGCGCGCCGATCAGCATGGCTCCGGACAGCGCGGCCCACCCTCCGGTCGAGTGCACTATCGTGGACCCTGCAAAGTCTTGGAAGCCCATTTCGGACAGCCAGCCGCCACCCCAAGTCCATGCACCCACGACAGGATAGATGAACGCGGTCAGTATCGCCACGAACAGGAAGAACGACCACAGCCGCACGCGCTCGGCAAGGGTGCCGGAGATGATTGACGCCGTTGTCGCGACAAAAACCATCTGGAAGAACCAGTCTGACATTGTGGCATGTCCGGAGGAACCGGCCAGCAATGTCTCGCGGGCCTCGCCGATCGCTTCTGGCGCGGCGTTCAGGAACGCGACCTCGTCGGCGGAGTTGCCACGAAACAGCGACAGCGAGCCGAAAAACCCGCCGTCAACGTCGACATGCATGATGTTGTAGCCGATGGCGTAGTAAACCAGCCCAGTGATCGAGTAGAGGCCGATGTTCTTCATGCAAATGACGGAGGCGTTCTTCTTGCGCACCGATCCGGCTTCAAGCATCGTGAACCCGGCGCACATCCACATGACCAGCGCGCCCCAGATAAGAAATGCGAACGTGTTGAGCACGAACCCGGTTTCCGCACCGATGGGCACCTGTGCCATTGCCGAAGCGGGCAGGAGCCCCAGAATCGCTGCGAGTCCCAGAATTTCGAGCAGCAAATGCATGATGATCGTGTCCCAGCCCTACGTGATCTTACTGTCGAGTGTCACGACGGAGCCCAAAGAATCAATCCTGCACGAAGACACGTCTCGCTGTTAGGATCGCACGGAAGATCAGCGGGCAGTCATCCCGCAGCGGCACGCGAATTCAGCAACGAGTGATTTGGGTCGCCGTGACAAAGGTTTACGAAGCGACATGGCCAGCGGCGAATTGTCCACTCCTGACAAGGGTCTGGCCTTCTCTGCATCCGCTCGAAACCGAGGCGGCTTCTGGCTGCCGGTTTCAGTGGGAGGATTCCGATGGCGCCAGGGAACTTCTCGTCGGAGAAGTCGCATTCGCGGAGCATGTTGACGGGAGCACCAAGATTCGTGGGGCCACGTCGCTGATAGATCGCGATTCCTGTCCGTAAAGACCGCGCTGGAGCGCCTACAGCTGGCATAGTCTCAGAGGCAAAATCATAAGTCTTTGATTTGATAATGTTATTGTGATTCATGGTGTTATCCCCCGCGCCACCCGTCGCATCAGGAACCGGCACGCGGTATAAGCCAACGTCGCCTTTGTCTGTCAAATCCCCGGTGATGAGAAACGCATCGGCATTCGCATTGTATGTTTCGACCGACTGCAGAACCCGCCGAATTCGCGCGTGAGTATCCGGCCCCATCAGCAACTGCCTCTCTAGGCAAATATGAGAGTTGCTCAGGTGAACGAGCCTGGTCACAGTTCGGTTTTCGTGGAAATGACCTGCAGAATGGTTGCTTCTCTACGCATGATACGTTCGCTTGGAGACAACATTATGACACCGCGTGTTCCAAAGGCGGCTTTCGGAAATTCTGACGAAACGCATGGAGAAACAAGCTAAAATTCCGCCTTTTGTCTTGGCTAAACCAGTGCCTCCCTCGGCAACGCCGGTTTGCTCAAGATCGCATCGGAGATCTTTTCGGCCGCCATAGTGATAGGAGCATTGATGTTTGCAGTTGGCAGGAGCGGCAGGATCGAACCGTCCACCACTCGCAACCGTTCCACACCGTGCACAAAGCCAACACCATCAGTCACCGCGTCGTCATCTGTGCCCATCCGACAGGTACCCGCTGGATGATGCTCCGTGTTTGCATTGGCGCGGAACCAAGCGGTCAGCTCTTCATCGCTGTAGTCTGGCAGGTCAGGGTCAAGCTCTGCATGGCGAAACTCGTTCCACGCCGCCTGATGTGCCATCTCGCGCGTCAATTTGATGCCGTTCAGCATCTCCGCTAGATCTTTGGGATCGCGCAGATAGTTGAACTGAATTGCTGGATGGTCGCGCGGGTTCGCAGACTTGAGACGGATGTGCCCACGGCTGTAGGGGCGCATCTGCGAGACATAGTATTGAAACCCATCCGCCAGTTCGACCCTTCCATCCCTAAAGTCCGCGAGGAAGGGCAGAAATTCATGCTGCAGGTTCGGAAATCCTTCCGGGGCATCGCCGCTGTTGAAGAACGCCCCCACCTCAAAAAAACTTGAGGTGCCCAGCCCTTTCTTGAACAGCAACCATTCCACCCCCAGTTTCGCGCGGCCTACAAAGTTGAGTTGGCGTTTTATCGAAACAGGTTTGTCGCACCGATAACGGAGCGGTGCCACAACGTGATCTTGCAGGTTTTGCCCGACTCCCGGGATATGCTGCACCAAGTCTATGCTATGCGCGCGCAAATGATCCGCATCCCCCACCCCGGAGAGCATCAGGATCTGTGGCGACCCTATGGTCCCCGTGCACAAGATGACTTCTTTCGCCGCGCGAACGATGTTGGTTTCGCCCTTTTGAACGCATTCAACGCCGACGGCTGTTTTGCCCTCAAAATGGACTCTGGCGACGAAACAGTCTGTCTTAGTCGTCAGGTTCGACCGGCTCCTGACCGGATGGAGATAGGCTTCGGCGGCGCTGCTTCGGATACCGTTTCGGATTGTTGCTTGGGTGACATGCGCGCCCTCTTGCCGGGTGCCGTTGTAATCGCGCGACTGACCGAGGCCAAACTGGCCCGCTGCTTCGATGAAGCAATCATAGAAGACGTGATCGGCGCGGCTTTCCTGGACGCTTAGCGGCCCGTCATGCCCGCGGTTCGGGTCGGTGCTGCCAGCGTAGGTTTCCAAACGTTTGAAATACGGCAGGCAATCTTCGAAATCCCAGCCCTCAAGGCCGAACTGTCGCCAGCTGTCAAAGTCCTGCGGATTGCCGCGTACAAAGACCATGCCGTTGATTGCCGAGCTTCCCCCAAGGCACCGCCCGCGCGCCTGCCCCAGGCTGCGCCCATTCAGGTGGGATTCCGCTTCGCTGGCATACTTCCAGTTGTAGGTGTCGCTTTTGATGGGAAAGGTGAGCGCCGCCGGCATTTGAATTAAAATGCTTTTGTCCGAAGGCCCCGCCTCCAGAACGCACACCGAATTCTGCGCTTCTGAAGACAGTCGGTTGGCGAGAACACAACCGGCAGAGCCGGCTCCGACAATGACATAGTCGAATTCCTGCATGGCGAGGCTCTTCCAATCCTTGCTCACTCAACCGCTGTGATCTTTGACGCGTTCAAGAAGTCGCCGGGGACAAAGCCACGTGCGATAGACAGAGGGATTTGCAGTGTCTGCGTTGGAATAACTTCAAGTATTGGAACTGTATCCGCAGCGACTACCGGAAAGCTCACAACTGTCAACCTATCAGACTCGGGCGTGGATGGAATGTGTTCGCCATTGCAGAATACAAGTGACTTGCCGCCGTGTCTCAAAATCGTGTCCAAAAGCGCGTTGTTGATATCTGCGACCGCTTCGTCACCAAAGTAAAACACGCTGACAAAGCCGTCGCGGAGCAATTCGACCGGCCCGTGCCGAAACCCGCCGCCCGAAAAAGCGGACGAATGCAGTTTCGCGGCCTCCAACGTTACCAGAGCCGAAATCTGCGCAGAAGTGTAACTGTGTCCACGGCCGATAAAGCAAACGGGCGTCTCCGAACCAAGAAATTCTGCAATCTCTTCGTTGCGTTCGAGCATCTCTGCCGTAAAGCTCCGAACTGCGTTTGCGGCAATCGCCAATTCAGATCGGGCCTCGTCCACATCGGCGCCCGTCAAATGCGCGCACAGGAGCTTTAGGACCGCCAGGCCACCGGTATATGACTTTGTAGAGACTGTGTTTTCCGGGCCAGCATTCGAAAACAAGGCAACATCCGTCCAATTCGCAAGCGAATTTCCAGATCCGTTCGTTACGCTAATTGATGCACCCGGCTGTTGTTCCAGTCTCGTGATGCGTGCAACCTCACCGCTTTCTCCGGACTGCGATGTTGCGATGATCAGTGTTTGCGCATCGATAATGCTTGCAATTTGTTGCGTCAGTTCAGACGCATCAATCAACATGACCGGAATATCCAGAGCTTTGCTCAGTTCAAGCCAGCTTGAGTAAGAACCAATCAGAGATCCCCCCATGCCTGTCAGAATAACCTTTGAGAACGCTCCGCTCTTGATCCGCGCACAGAGATCTACCAGTCTCTGGATTGTATTGTCTTCAAAGCCGTCGGCAATCTTCGACAGAACATGCGGCTGCTCGTGAATCTCATCCAGATAAGACTGTCCCATTTTCCATTTCTTTTGTTTGTCGTAGCGCGGTTATCGCGGCACCCATAATTCCCGCCGAGTTCCCAAGTTCCGCCTGAACAAATTGCAGGTCTTCAAAATAGTAGGGCAGCCCCATGCGTAAGGATTTCGTCGCGATTTCATCGACGAGCCCTTGCCCGGCTGCGCCCCAGCCACCGCCAAAAGCGATCATCTGCGGTGCAAACGTGTGGAGGAGACCAGTGACCCACATGGCAAGCCAGTGGCTCGTCTCATCCATGATTCTGACACAGGCCGGATCACCGGCGCGCACGCCAGCGATCAGGTCCCGAACGGTGGGTCTAGATCCACTCGACACGATGTCGGGCAGATGCCCGGCCCGATCTGCAGCAAGTACTTCTTCGATCCGGCGGTTCAGCGCTTCACCTGATGCGACTGATTCAACGCATCCGAAGCACCCTTGTCGGCATCCATGCTCAAGACTTGGGTCAACAATCAGATGGCCCGCGTCACCCATTGCGCCGTTGCCAGTCAAAATCGGCACTCCGTCTTCGACAAAACCGGTACCAAGACCGGTGCCAAGCGTGATCATCAGAAACCGGGAAACATCCTTGCCTGACCCCAGAGCCTGTTCACCAACGGCCGCGAAAATGGCGTCGTTTTCAATGAAGACCGGACAGTCCAGCTCTGTTTCCGCAAGTCTTCGTATGTCGAGGTCATCAATCGCGGGAACATTGCTTTTGAATGTTGTGGTGTGATCTTGATCGACATACCCCGGCACACCAATTCCCAGCCCCAACAGCCGGCCTTCCGTGTGGGCGGCAAGTTTAGCTTTCAATTGCGAGAGGAATGTCAGGAGAAGTTCTGTGCCATTCTGCGAGGGCGGTATTTTGACTTGGAACTGCTCGACCATCGTGCCGGCCGACGAGACCAGTCCGATTTTTGCACTGCCGCCACCGATATCTATACCTGCGGCCAAAGGGGTTGTTAGTGTCATCTCGAGGCCTATCCGAGCATATGTCGCCGGATGGTCAAAGCACATTCTTCGCTTCGGTAGACTGACTCCGCATGCGCCAGCGCTTCGTCCAATTCTGTTGAACTGACACGCCAAGCACTCATGACCAGTTCCTCTTCCGCGGTTTTCAGAGCATTGGACTAGATTTTGTTGGCGACACCGACCTGCAACACGGTATCCGCCCAAGCGGGTTCGAATCTCCATTTTTTCACAAGCAACTGAGATAGGGATGCGTCTTCCCAGTTCAGCGAGTCGATATCCGGATTGCGAAGCGCTGGCAGATAGGCTTCTTCATGTGCAATGGGCTCATCATTCGCGATGCGGGCCCGCTGCAGAATTTGACATTTTGCTCCGCATCCGATCTTTCAAAGAGGTAAGGCCGTATCCCGTCCGGCAAGCGAACGACATGCTCAAAGCCAAGCACGGCCGAGCCAGGATGCAGCCCCGCTTTTGAGACCTCCGAGGGGAAACTGCTTAGTCCGGTCACGCCCCGAACATGAGCCGACCGGGCGTACGTGCCTCCGCCGCGCTCTTTGTAAATTGGAATTCACCCGCCAGATCATGCTCAGACGGCAGCCGCATGGCTGTCTCCATATCTGAGGATACCTTGTTCACTGAGCGCAAGCCCCCGGGATCCC
Organism: Silicimonas sp.; assembly: GCA_022819605.1. GTDB lineage: Bacteria > Pseudomonadota > Alphaproteobacteria > Rhodobacterales > Rhodobacteraceae > JAJEFO01. The sequence goes on from JAJEGW010000032.1 coordinate 7,426, forward strand.
ACGATCTCCGGCAACCAGCCCAACGGTCTGCAGAGACGGAAATCCCAAGCTCGGCCGCCAGCCTCTTCGGAGAGCAAGGTCCGCACGGAGTGCAAGCGTTCGATGTCATCGAACGCTTCCTACACCCGCTTGCGGGCTTCCGCGTTGATCGCAACGTTCCCGAGTCTCTCCGTGCGTACCAAATCTTTCATGGACCGCTGTGATAGATGCTCGCTCCAGCCGATCGAGGCCAAATGAGTGAACGAACGAACAGCTATTCGGCGGTGCCAAGACTGCTCGTCGCCAACCAAGACTTCCATTCCCGTTTCGCCCGCTCCGTATAAGCCTTGTATCGGTCGCGACGTCCGCGTCGACCACCTCGGGCATCGATTGGCGGGAACAGGCCGAAATTCACATTCATCGGTTGAAAGGTGCGTGCCTCGGCACCGCCGGTGATATGATTGACGAGTGCACCAATGGCTGTGGTCGGCGGTGCGGGTGGAAGTGACCGACCAGTCATCGTCGCGGCCGCCATGCAACCTGCAATCAAACCCATTGCTGCGGATTCCACGTAGCCCTCGACGCCGGTGATTTGCCCCGCAAACCGGATATGTGGCTTTGAGCGAAGACGCATCTGTTCGTCGAGCAGTAGGGGGGAATTGATAAATGTGTTCCTGTGAATGCCCCCAAGACGAGCAAATCTGGCGTTATTCAATCCAGGAATCATTTTGAGAACACTAACTTGTGCGCCGTATTTCATCTTCGTTTGGAACCCTACGATGTTGAACAGCGTGCCAAGCTTGTTGTCGCGTCTGAGCTGAACGACGGCGTAGGGCTTTTGATCCGGTGCATGCGTGTTGGTCAGTCCAACCGGCTTCATCGGTCCATGACGCAGGGTCTCGCGACCGCGCTCGGCCATCACCTCAATTGGCAGGCAACCGTCAAAGTACTTAGCTGTTTCTCCGACACGAAATTCCATCTTTTCGGCTTGAAGCAAGGCGTCCACGAAAGCTTCGTACTCGTCTCGCGTCATTGGACAGTTGATGTAGGCTTTGCGCTCGTCTTCCGTCTTGCCCTTGTCATAACGCGACTGCTCCCAGGCAACGGACATGTCCACGCTGTCCGCGTAGACGATCGGAGCTATTGCATCAAAGAAGGCCAGGCTCTCTTCGCCGCTTTCTGCCTGCAGCGCTTTGCTGAGAGCGCTTGAAGTAAGGGGGCCGGTCGCAAAGATCCATTGGCCGTCTTCGGGCAAGTTGGTGATCTCTCCTGTTTCGAGTGTGACATTTGAATGCGACAGCAGCTTTGAAGTCACGGAATCTGCAAATGCCTCGCGGTCCACCGCAAGCGCACCGCCAGCGGGAAGGCGGTGGCGGTCGCCTGCCTCGATGACCATTCCGCCGGCTTGCCTCATTTCCCAGTGCAGGAGACCTACGGCGTTATGCTCATCGTCGTCAGACCTGAACGAATTCGAGCAAACCAGTTCAGCCAGCTTTCCGGTCTTGTGGGCGAAGGTTCCGCACTTTGGCCGCATCTCGTGCAAGATGACCTGGATTCCCCGCTGGGCGGCCTGCCATGCGGCTTCGGAACCCGCGAGGCCACCGCCAACGATATGCAGAGTGTCTGACATGCCAGCGATGTAGCGCCCGCGGCACAGTTTTGAAAGAGCGGCGTTCCTTGCACTCGGCCCGCGCTCCGGCATGCCGTGGCAAACGGCATGCCACCTCTCCCAGGCACCAGATCTGCAGGATGCCCACGGATGTCAGGGAGGACTGGCGGAGATCCGGATCCCGGTGAAAGCTCAATTGTCAGGAGCTGGCTCGTCGCTTTCCGCATCACCTTGATCTGCAATCCAGGCGACCGAGACGACTAACTCGCCTTCGGATGCATTCAGGACCTTGACGCCGCCAGCAGTGCGGGACCGGAAGGAAATGTCCTCGATCGGAACGCGGATGGACTGGCCGGTCGACGTTGCCAGCATGATCTGGTCGGACAGGTCCACGGGGAAGGACGCAACCAACGGGCCGTCGCGTAGGGCCTTGTCCATTGCGAGGACACCTTTGCCGCCACGCTGGCGCACGGGATAGCCGTGACTGGAGGACAGTTTGCCGGTCCCGCCAGACGTGATCGTGAGGATCAGGTCTTCTGCTGCGGACATTTCCGCATAGCGCTCGGGCGAAAGCTGGCCGTCTGCGTGAGCGTCGTCGTCCGCATCCGCATCGTCTTCCGGCATGCCGGCCACCAACCGCCTCTGCTTGAGGTAGGCGCTTCGCTCGGCCGGATCCGCTTCAAAATGCCGGATCACGGCCATCGACACGACATGGTCGTCGCCAGCCAGCTTGATGCCGCGTACGCCGGTCGAGCCACGGCCCTTGAAAATGCGCACGGCTGTTGTCGGGAAACGGATGGCTCGCCCGCGTGCCGTTACGAGCATTATATCATCATTTTCTGTGCAAATTTTGGCATTTACAAGAGACACTTCATCTGGCAGCTTCATCGCGATCTTGCCATTTGCCTTGACGTTCGTGAAGTCGCTAAGGGCATTGCGCCGCACGTCGCCGTCCGAAGTCGCGAAGAAAATCTGCAATTGGTCCCATTCTTCCTCATCACGGTCGGTCGGCATTATTGCCGCGATGGATACGCCTGATGGAATTGGCAGGATGTTAACGATGGCCTTTCCGCGCGAGGTGCGTCCGCCCAACGGCAATCGCCATGTCTTGAGCTTGTACACCATTCCGTCTGTCGTGAAGAACAGGAGCTGGGCATGCGTGCTGGCCACGAACAGGGTGGTGACCACGTCATCGTCCTTGAGCGAGCCGCCCGAAAGCCCTTTGCCGCCGCGCTTCTGGGACCGGAATTCAACTAGCGCAGTCCGCTTGATGTATCCTTCTGCTGTGACTGTGACGACCATGTCCTCGCGCTCGATCAGGTCTTCGTCCTCAAGATCGCCATCCCATTCGATGATTTCGCTGCGACGTGGCACGGCGAACCGTTGCCGGACGTCACGAAGCTCGTCCGAGATGATTGCCATAATGCGTTCATGAGACGAAAGAATATCCAGAAAATCCATTATACTTGCGGCCAATTCCTCAAGCTCGTCCGTGACTTCCTTAACGCCGATCTGCGTGAGACGGTTCAGGCGCAAGTCCAGTATGGCGCGGGCCTGGATTTCCGAAAGGTTGTACGTGCCGTCCTCATTGATCATGTGGTTAGGGTCGTCAATCAGGCGAATGTACTCGGCAATGTCGTGTGCGGGCCAGCGCCGCTCCATCAGCTTCACGCGCGCTTCGGCAGCGTCTGCTGAGGCTCGAATCGCGGCAACCACTTCGTCCACGTTGGACACGGCAACGGCAAGGCCGCAAAGAACATGGCTTCGCTCGCGTGCCTTGCGCAGGTCGAAAGCGGTGCGGCGCGCCACGACTTCTTCCCTGAACTCTATGAAACATGAAAGAAAGTCCCGGAGCGTGAGCTGCTCCGGACGTCCATGGTTCAAGGCCAGCATGTTGCAGCCGAACGAAGTCTGCATCGGCGTAAAGCGATACAATTGATTCAGCACGACTTCAGGGGTTGCGTCGCGCTTGAGTTCAATGACCACGCGCACACCGACCCGGTCACTTTCGTCGGCAACGGACGAAATGCCCTCGATTCTTTTCTCGCGCACGAGATCCGCGATTTTCTCGACCATTGCCGCCTTGTTGACCTGATAGGGGACTTCGTCGACAATTATCGCGAAACGATCCTTGCGTACCTCCTCAATGCGAGTCTTGGCCCGTGTGATGACGCTGCCGCGCCCTTCCATATACGCCTTGCGGGATCCGGAACGTCCCAGGATCAGGCCTCCCGTCGGGAAGTCCGGCCCCGGAACGATTTCGATCAGGCGCTCTGAAGAGAGGTCGGGATCCTCGATGAGCGCCAGCGTAGCATCAATGACTTCGCCCAGATTGTGCGGTGGAATGTTGGTAGCCATCCCAACGGCGATCCCGCCTGCACCGTTGACAAGCATGTTCGGAAAACGCACGGGAAGCACAGTGGGTTCCTGGTCCTTCCCGTCGTAATTGTCAGTAAAATCAACGGTTTCCTTCTCGATGTCGGCCAAAAGGGCAGAGGCCGGCCGGTCCATTCGAACTTCGGTGTACCGCATGGCGGCCGGATTGTCGCCGTCCATCGACCCAAAGTTGCCTTGGCCGTCCAGCAGCGGAAGCGACATGGAGAAGGGTTGCGCCATGCGCACGAGCGCGTCATAGATGGCGCCGTCGCCATGGGGGTGGTACTTGCCCATGGTGTCGCCAACCGGCCTTGCGGACTTGCGATATGGCTTGTCGTGCGTGTTCCCGGTTTCGTGCATTGCGTAAAGGATGCGCCGATGCACGGGTTTCAGGCCGTCCCGCAAGTCAGGAATGGCTCGGGAAACGATCACGCTCATCGAGTAGTCAAGATACGAGGTTCGCATCTCGTCCTCGATCGTAACCGTCGGACCGTCGTAGCGCGGCGGAACGGGCGGGAGTTCTTCCGCGTCGTCCGATGTTTCAGGAGTGTCGCTCAAGAAGTTGCCTTTGCTTCACCTATGGACCATATCTCGTTACCCGCACCATATCAGACGCCATTGATGGTGTGCAATGGAAGACTTGTTTCGCAGCGCTGCGTCGTGAATGCCAATTCGCACGTTCCGGACGGGAAACACTGGGCACAGACCGAAATTGGGATCTGCTCCGGTTCAGCGCAGAACGACACCCTAAGCCCGCAGTAAACGTAGTCCCGAGATTATCCGTTTGGGTCAACGTAATGTTAGGGAGTGACGGACTTCACACCCAGTGCTTTGCAAAGCTCTGAAACGGATTTGTCGGGATTGGCCATTCCAGCTTGAGCCATGCGAACTTGGACTTTGGATACGCGTGCATGGCCGATCAGAATTAAATTTCGATCTTTTGCGCCGCCGTTTTAGCATCGCCTGTGTTGGGCGTCCCCTTTGGCTCAATCAGTAAAATATGGGCTTCTTCTTGCGCAACGGGGCGGTGTTGAACGCCTTTCGGGACAACATAGAGCTCTCCTGGCTCAAGGATGACATTCCCCAGTTCTGTCTCAATTGTCACGATGCCGTTCAGAACCAGGAAAAAGTCATCTGTGTCGGCATGCGAGTGCCAGACAAATTCCCCTTTGACCTTCACCACCATCACATCGTGTCCGTTGAACCGTGAAACGACTTTCGGCGACCAGTATTCGGAAAACTTGCTGAGCTTTTCGGAAAGGTTCACAGCCTCGGCTGTCATGTGTCATACCTGCTAGGTGCTAGAGCGAACGTTTGTGGTGCATTGGAGAACTTCCGGCTGTCAATCATCGCAACCTTTCCTAATCCCATGCAACAATCATCTGTAGGCAAACCTGCTCAAGAAAGCAAAAGATGGGGCTTAGCGTGTCCAAGACATGCGGACTTGTCGTGTCGAACCACACTCGAGACACAGGCCGGACTTCGCCCTGTTCGGCCTTTCGACCGCCCAATGTCGCCACGGCGCTCCACAACGTCGTGCCGCGAAATCGGAACAGCGCAAGGCGTTAACCTTTCGTTGCAAATTCCAAAGCAATCTGGCCAGGCGCTTCCGCCAATGAGCGACTATGCGCTGAGGCTTTCGTAGCGGCGGAACGCCGGATCGAAACCCGGGCCGCCGGGGCTTGAACATGAATTGCGAGTTCGGGGCGCGGTTTGCCCTCGACCGAACCCTTGAAGGATCGCCGTGGATCAGGCAGTTCGGATCGCCCGGATCCAGATGCAAGCAAGTCCGAACGACAGAATTGCGTTCCAACTGGCCATGGACAAGCCTGCGAAGGCCCAGGCGACCTCGTCGCACATGACGATTCCGCTTGGACCATCCAGGGAGAGGAGTTGATTGCCGGAAAGACCGGCGAGATCGTTTCCGCTCCCGGTGCAAGACGCAGGTCCGTCCCACAAGCTGCGTTCGATCCCGGTGTGATAGACTCCGATTCCGGCGGTCGCGAAGGCGGAGAGGACGCCGACCAGTCCGAGAAGCAGGGCGGGCCCGACAAGCAGAATCAGTGCGCCTGCAGCAACTGCCACGCCGTGCGGCCAGCGCTGCCAGATGCAAATCTCGCAGGGCGCATAGCCTAGCATCTGGAATGCGAAAGCGCCCGCCAATAGAGCCAGCGACCCTGAAGCGGCGAAGAGCATGGTGTCACGTCGAGTCACAGGTACCTCACGATCGCAAAGCCTCCGATCAGCAGTACGACGAAGGCGGTGAACAGAAAACCGAGATACTCTTCAATAAATCTGCGCATTGGCGCTCCAAATTTCCAGAGAAGCGCGGCCACAATGAAAAACCGGAGACCGCGCGCGACAATCGAGGATGCCACGAAGACGGGCAGGGACAAGCCCGTCCATCCTGACATGATCGTGATGACCTTGTACGGAAAAGGCGTCATGCCTGCAATGAGCACGGCCCATGCGCCATGCTGGTTGAACCGGACGTTGAAGCTCTCGGCAGCCGTTGCTTGCCCGTAGAATTCGAAGACGGCGAGTCCTACGGTGTCATAAAGGGCAGCGCCGATGAAGTAGCCGAAGAGGCCGCCGAGCACCGATGCCGCCGTGCACACGGCCGCGATCAGGAAAGCGCGTGACGGCATTGCAAGAATCATCGGTATCATCAGGACATCAGGAGGAACCGGGAAGATCGAGCTTTCGGCGAATGCCACGACAGCGAGCACACCCAGCGCACGAGGATGCCCGGCAAGGCTCAGTGTCCAGTCATACACGCGGCGGATCATGGTCACGGTAGGCTCCGAGAGAGATGTGCTGCCGTCAAGGGCATCCCGTTCCGGCACTCAGCATCACAAGGGAATTTCTGTCAGTGCGCATGTGCCCTGACGTGACGGTGCCGGCCGACTCGGCTTAGCAGCAGAAGCGCGATTCCGACATTGAGTGCGTTCCACGCGATGCCATTCCAGATTGCAAGCGTGTAATTTCCGCTCTGGTCGTAGAGCCAGCCTGACATCCAGGCACCCAGGGCCATACCGGTGATCGTCGCGCCAATGACTATCCCGATGCGCCTTCCGGCCTCGTGGGGAGGCATGAATTCCCGCACCGTGATCGCGTAGCTCGGCACGATGCCGCCCTGAGACAGGCCGAAGACAAGGGCGATCAGATAGAGAGATGCAAGACCGCCCTGGATCAGGAACAGGCACAGGGCGATCATCTGCAATGTGCCGCCCACAAAGAGAGTCATCAACCCGCCGAAACGGTCCGAGAATGCTCCAAATCCAAGTCGGGAAACTACTCCGCCAGCAAGCATCAGGCTTAGCATCTCCGCGCCGGCCTGGGGACCGAAGCCGCGGTCAATGCAGAGTGCGACGATATGGACCTGTGGCATTGACATGGCCACGCAGCACCCGATTCCTGCGAGCGCGAGGAACGCTTGAAGGGCCCTTGGCGAAAGCGCAATCGACTGTGCCCGCGCCGCCGCGTTCGCCGTGGCGTACGCGGTCGAGGACGCATCAATGCGCCTGCGCAGAAGCAATGACCCGGGCAACAGGACCGTTATGGCCAAGCCGGCCAATGCGAGATAGGCGCCGCGCCATCCGTGATCGATCATTATCGCCGCGATGAACGGTGGCCAGATGGTTCCGGCGAGATAGTTGCCGCTTGCGACAACGGCCACTGCGATGCCGCGCCGGCGGAGAAACCATTGCGAGGCATCCGCGATCAGCGGTGCAAAGCTCGCCGCCGCACCGACGCCGAGAATCAGGTGGAGAAACGCGATCGGCAGGATGGACGATGCCGAAGCGCAAAGCGCGAATCCGGAGAAGAGAAAAAGCGCGGATACGGCGAGCACGGGGGCGATGCCCCAGCGGTCCACAGCGCGTCCCATAAGGAAATTTCCCGCAGCGAAACCAAACATGGTCAGGACATACGGCACGGAGGCCGCCGCCCGGCTGGCGCCGAATTCGGCCTGCATATCCGGCAACACGACGACGGTCGCCCACATGCCGATGCTGCCGACGATGGAAAGGCCCAGACTCATTGCGAGCCTGAGCCAGGAATACGCGCTGTCGTGTTGCGGCGTGCTCATGCCGCGACGCTACGGTGCGGAATCGCCAACGTCCATTGGAAATGCATTTGGCCGAGCAGGGGCTCGCCACGGCGCAAAAGGTTCGCGGAATGGCGTTTGGCGGTTCGGCACAATTACGAAATCCGTGCCGGCGGTGCCTGCCTCACACCGCCAGCCGGGTGGCCTGCGCTCCGCGCTCTCGATAGGGTGTGATGCTGTATTGGGCTCGGTAGCATTTCGAAAAATGCGACGGTGACGCGAACCCGCAGGCAAGGGCCACGTTTATGACGCTCATGTCCGTTTGCATCAAAAGGTTGCGGGCTTTCTGGAGACGCAGTTCCATGTAGTAACGCTTTGGGCTTCGGTTCAAATATCGACGGAAAAGCCTCTCCAATTGCCGGGTTGACATACCGACCTCCTTTGCGAGCAGCGAGGGGCTCTGGGGTTCCTCAATGTTGTTTTCCATCATCTGGATGACCGACGAGAGCTTCGGATGCCTGACGCCTATCCGGGTCGGAACGGAAAGCCGCTGGGTGTCCTGGTCTGTGCGGACCGTCGTGTAAATCAGTTGATCGGCAACGGCACTGGCGAGCTCCTCGCCGTGGTCGTCGGCGATAAACTTGAGCATGAGGTCGATCGAGGCTGTGCCGCCGGCGGTAGTGAAGTATCTGCCGTCCAAGACGAAGACCGACTTGGTAAGCGTGACGTCGTCAAATTCTTCCTGGAAGCTGTCCTGGTTTTCCCAGTGAATCGTGGCCCGCTTGCCGGAAAGAAGTCCAGCTTTTGCCAAGGAATAGCTCGCGGTGCAGAGTCCTCCCATAGAAACTCCGCGACGGGACTCGCGCCGTACCCAGTTGAGGAGCGCCCTTGTAGTCGCCGCCGCCACATTGATTCCGCCGCAGAGCACGACCGTTTCGTCGCGCGCAACCTCGTTGAGGTCTCCATCGAGCGCGAAGGCTGTTCCGGCGGAGCAGGTGACGGATATGCCCCCTTCACCTATCATTCTCCATTCGTACAGCGTCCGGCCAGCCATGCGATTGGCAATGCGAAGGCTCTCGACCGCACACGCATAACAAAGAAGCGTGAACTGGTTGAGCAGCACGAAGACAAAGCGCCGCGGCGAGCTCGAGGCCTCTACGTCGACAGTCTGAACAGAGGTATCGCCCATGTCTGTCCCTTTCGGGCGGGAACGCATGGCTCAGACGGACCACGAATCGGCACGTTTGGCAAGAATCAAGCTATCAGAATTTTGTGTCGTGGCGGTTTCCTTCCTAGTGTCTCGGCGGTATAGGTGTCGTCCGCGACCTACGGAACCTTGAGGATCCAGAAATGAACGACTGGCAAAAGACCGGGTGGAGATCGAAGCCCAGGGTGCAGATGCCGGATTATCCGGATGACGTCCGACTGAAAGCTGTCGAAGAGCAGCTTGCAAAGTATCCGCCGCTTGTCTTTGCCGGAGAGGCACGGACCCTGAAGCGCCAGCTCGCAGCCGTGTCGCGCGGAGAGGCCTTCTTGCTGCAGGGCGGAGACTGCGCGGAGAGCTTTTCGGAGTTCTCGGCTGACAACATCAGGGACACATTCAAGGTGCTTCTCCAGATGGCAATCGTGCTTACCTACGGCGCAAAGGTCCCGGTTGTGAAAGTGGGTCGGATGGCCGGACAGTTCGCAAAGCCGCGCTCGGCGCCGACCGAATCCGTGGGCGGCGTGGATTTGCCTTCCTATCGCGGCGACATCATCAACGAACTCGAATTCACCGAGGCCGCCCGTACGCCTGCGCCGGAGAAGATGCTTCAGGCTTACACCCAGGCGGCCGCCACGTTGAACCTGCTGCGCGCATTTTCTACTGGCGGCTTTGCGGACGTTCACCACGTGCATTCATGGACGCTTGGCTTCACTGATGGAGATGAGGCGCAGAAGTACCGCGACATCGCAAACCGAATCCAGGACACGCTGGACTTCATGGCCGCTGCCGGCCTGACGTCGGACAATGCCCGCGAACTGGACACTGTGGATTTTTTCACCAGCCACGAGGCGTTGCTGCTCGAGTATGAAGAGGCGCTCTGCCGAATCGATTCCACGACCGGCCTGCCGCTGGCTGGATCCGGTCACATGATCTGGATCGGAGACCGAACGCGGCAGCCCGACGGAGCCCACGTGGAATTTGCGCGAGGCGTCCAGAACCCGATCGGACTGAAGTGCGGTCCGTCGATGACGGCGGAGGATCTCAAGAGCCTCATCGCAAGACTGAACCCTGAGAATGAGCAGGGACGCCTGACGCTCATTGGGCGCTTCGGGGCGGACAATGTCGGCGCTCATCTGCCGCGTCTCATCAAGGCAGTAAAAGAGGAAGGCGCTGAAGTCGTCTGGTCCTGCGACTCGATGCACGGAAACACCATCAAGTCTTCGACCGGATACAAGACTCGTCCGTTCGACGCGGTCTTGCGCGAAGTGAGAGAGTTCTTCCAGATCCATGCATCTGAGGGAACTATTCCAGGCGGCGTTCACTTCGAAATGACCGGGCAAGACGTGACCGAGTGCACGGGCGGCGTACGCGCGGTATCGGAACTGGATCTGTCCGATCGATATCACACGGCCTGCGACCCGCGTCTCAATGCAAGCCAGGCGCTCGAACTGGCCTTCCTTGTGGCCGAGGAACTTTCTGCACACCGGTCAAGCGCCGACAGCGCTGCCGTTGTGTGAGGGTCTCGACAGCGTGCATGCGAGATGCCCTCGGTCTCGGGCCGGAAACATTCGCCTTGGAGGTCGTCGGTGGCGGACTGTTCCCCGGATTCCATGCTGCGGGTGCTTGCGCGGCATCGAATGGGCGTCTCTCGCAGCGGCGATCGTCCGCAACGCAGAAGAGGCCGGCAAGCTCGTCATAAGGGTTGAGCCAGAACACTTGCGTCGCAAATGCTCCAAGTGCCGGGAGACGGTGAAGAGTTCATTGCCTGTCTGGAAGCATGGCCTCGTCGGTTGCGGTCATGTGCTGGGACGACGCGTCAATGTATCAGCGACCGTACCGAACAGTGCTTGGGCGGCCCTGACGCCGCCAAGACCTTCGCTGGAAGAACTTGACGCAGAATTGAGAGTGGCCTGACATGCGTCAAGCCCAGAATACAGGCCCCAAACGCCTTGGACTTCTCATCATACTTTCGTCGCCGTCGGGTGCGGGCAAGTCGACCTTGGCGCGGCGGTTGCTTGAGTGGGACGCGGAAATCCAGTTTTCGGTTTCTGCCACCACGCGAAAGCCGCGACCCGGCGAGGCCGAAGGCGTGGACTACTCCTTCCTGAGCGAAGATGAGTTTCAGCGCATGGTTGAAGACGGTCAGATGCTGGAACACGCGCATGTCTTCAACAACCGCTACGGATCGCCGCGCGGCCCAGTGGAAAGGGCAATGGAGTCGGGAATTGACGTCCTGTTCGACATTGACTGGCAGGGCGCACAGCAAATCACGCGCTCCCAGCTTGCACGCTTTGTCCTGTCGATCTTTCTCCTGCCGCCATCCATTGACGAGCTTCGCAGCAGGTTGGAAAGCCGCGGACAGGACAGCGCAGATGTCATCGCGCAGCGGATGAGAAACAGCTGGGACGAAATCAGCCATTGGTCCGACTATGACTATGTCCTGGTCAATGACGAACTCGACAAGACGGAAGAGCGACTCAAGAACATAGTCATGGCGGAACGCCTTCGACGCGCGCAACAACCGGGCCTCGCCGATCACGTGCGTCGGCTGCAGACCGAATTCGAGGCACGGAATTGACCGTGTAATATCTCGGTGACCGCATCCGTCCCTGCCGGACGATGACGATTTCTGGATCGCACCGGATGCAAATGTAATTGGCGATGTTCGGATTGGCCGGAAGCGCTCAATCTGGTTCTCGACCACGTTTCGGGGTGACAGCGAACCGATCGTGATAGGCGCGGGTTCAAACGTGCAGGGCAACACGGTGATCCATACGGATCCGGGCTTTCCATGCTTGATCGGCGCAAACGTCTTGGTCGGACATAAGGCCATGCTTCATGGCTGTACGATCAGGGACAATGCCCTGGTGGGAATGGGCGCGACGATTCTCAACGGCGCGGTGATCGGCTCGAACTGTCTCGTCGGAGCGGGAACGCTTTTCCCCGAAGGCAAGGAGATACCGGACGGCTCGCTTTTGATTGGCATGCCGGTCAAGGTCGTGCGCCAAGTCGAGGAGCGACACGTCGAGATGATTCGGGAGGCAGCCGAGCACTACCAGCGGCGTCAGCGGGAATACCGAGCGGGTCTGGCCGTGGTGGACCGCTGAAGTTCAACTGCCGGGGTCCCGCGTTGCCGGGCGTCATGCCCCGGGGCCGGCCACGACGTGCAAGGGCGATGCAACCAGATGCCAGCCTGGCTCAGGGGGCAGGGGGCAGGGGACCAGACGGGCCCTTGGTGGCGAGAGTCTCGACATGTGGCGGCGTGAGGCAGGCCGGGCAGTGTTTCATGGCAGGCGCGTGCCGGGTGGCGGCTTCAACCCTGCTGTCGCATGCAGTAACGTGACGGGACAGGCACAAACGGGCCATGGACATGTCGGACAGCATCGTCGAAGCGATTTCCATTCCCGGAATTCTGGTCGATCAGAATGGCCGCATCAGTGAATCCAACGCGGCCGCACGGCGGCTATTCTCGGATCAGATCAACGGACGCCACTACATTGCCGCATTGCGACAGCCATCGATTCTGGATGCGCTGGAACGGGCATTGGCGGCAGGCGAAACGACGTCGGCTCAGTTTCTTGCTGCGGACGAGCGCGGTGACGTCGCATTCGAAGCGACCTGCACTCCCGTTGGCGACACGGGGCACGTGCTGGCTTGCTTCGAGGATCGCACCGCGATGGAAGAAGCGGGGCAGATGCGGCGTGATTTCGTGGCAAATGTCAGTCACGAACTCCGGACGCCGTTGACAGCGCTCGTCGGGTTCATCGAAACCCTGCGCGGGACCGCGCGCGACGACACAGCGGTGCGGGAGAGATTCCTTGGCATAATGGAGCGAGAGGCCAGTCGGATGAACCGGTTGGTTGCCGACCTCCTGTCGTTGAGCCGGGTCGAAGCGGAAGAACGGTTGCAGCCGACGAATCCGGTCCAACTCCCCGCCGTCGTTCACTCCGTCGTAAATGCGCTTGGACCGCTGGCAGCCGAGCACGATGTGCGAGTTAGTACTTCCGGCCTTGAATGCGAATTCAGCGTTCCAGGCGATGCCGATCAATTGGCTCAGGTGACGACGAACCTGGTTGAGAACGCCATCAAGCATTCGGGGCCGGGTGCTGCCGTGGATGTTTCCGTGCAATTGACGGACGCACATCCGATGATTCAGGGCGATGCTGCACTATTGGTCGTGTCTGATACCGGTGTCGGCATCGACGACTTTCACGTTCCCCGATTGACCGAACGGTTCTACCGGATCGACTCGCATCGGTCGCGCGAGATGGGCGGCACTGGGCTCGGGCTTGCGATCGTGAAGCACATCGTCAATCGACACCGGGGACGGCTTCGCATCGAAAGCGAGATGGGCAAGGGCAGTCGTTTTTTGGTTGTTCTGCCACGTGGTGTGGCGCACGCGCGTCACGAAAATTCGGACGAATTGTCATAATACATTTATGGAGATGTAACAAAAGCGCAGACAGCGACTCTTAGATGACGGTCACCGGGCTGAGTGGCACGGTCCAGTTTAACCAGGGGAAGGCTCTATATTGAACGCGAAAGTGACCGCCCCAGAAGCGGCGAGTCTCGCACTGTCATGGCGCGCCGCCAATGCCCGAGACAAGGTTCATGTCGCGGGGTCGCCAAAGCTGATGCCATTTGCCTCGATCGGTTTCGAGACCCTACCTGCCGAAGGTCGGGCCGTGCTCGTTTCTCAATTCAATTGCAGCCGCCCGTGTCGCGAAAACCATCGACGAGTTGATGCGGAACTCTTCGATCGCTATCTTCACGGACTTGATTCAGCAGGCGGCCAAGGGAAGGCAGGAGACTGCCTTTGCCATCGCGTCGGACACGTGGAGATTGGCGGCACTGGAAAGATGATAGCCGGACCCGAATGCCGCCGGGCGGACAGCGACATCATCGGCCGAAATGGATAGGAGCACGGAAATGAACGAGCAACACATTGCCTCCGCGTTCGACCGCGACCTTGAAGCGCTCCAGGGGATGTTGATGAAGATGGGTGGCTTGGTTGAAAGCGCGATCCTTGACAGCGTCAAGTCGCTTGAGGTGCGTGACATCGAGCTGTCCAAGAAGGTCAGGGACGAGGACGCGGCAATCGATGAACTTGAGGAACAAATCAATGATGAAGCGACCCGCATAATTGCGCTTCGGGCACCCACGGCAGGCGATCTGAGAACCGTTCTGACAGTGATAAGGATCAGCGCCAATCTCGAGCGTTGCGGCGACTATGCAAAGAACCTCGCCAAGCGAACGCAGGTGCTGGCGGAATCTCCGCGTGTCGAAGACGCGGATTTGTCGATCAAGCGAATTGCGCGCGAAGTGCAATTCATGCTCAAAGACGTTTTGGACGCATTCATTCAGCGCGACGCCGATCTGGCAGAGCGGATCATCTTGCGCGACGAAGACGTGGATCAGTTTTACAGCTCGATCTTTCGCGAGCTCTTGACTTACATGATGGAGGATCCACGCAACATCACGCCGTGCATGCATCTCCACTTCATCGCCAAGAACATGGAGAGGATCGGAGATCACGTGACCAACATCGCGGAGCAGGTGGTTTACATGGCCACCGGCAAGTTCCCCGATGATTCAAGACCGAAGAAGGATCGGACTCCCTACATCAACGAAGGAGCCTGAGAAATGCCGGCCAATTTGCCATGCGTACTTGTTGTCGAGGACGAGGCTGCCCAACGCGAGGTTCTGGCGTACAATCTCCGGGCGGAAGGCTTCGTCGTCTCCAGAGCGGAAAGCGGTGACGATGCGCTCTTGCTGGTGGAGGAAGCTCCTCCGGACGTAATCATTCTCGATTGGATGCTTCCAGGCGTTTCGGGCATCGAGATCTGTCGCCGCCTGAAATCGCGTGCCGAAACGCGGAACATTCCCGTCATCATGCTGACGGCGCGGTCGGAAGAGGGGGACCGCGTGCGCGGCTTGGAAATCGGCGCCGACGATTACGTGATCAAGCCGTATTCCGTTGCTGAACTCATGGCTCGGGTCAGAACGCAGTTGCGGCGCATTCGTCCGACGACAGTTGGCATGCGGCTGCAATTCGAGGACATCGTGCTTGATTCCGAGACGCACAAGGTCACGCGCAACGAAAAGCCGATCAAGCTTGGCCCGACCGAGTTTCGCCTGCTGGCAGCGTTCATGGACAAGCCGGGCCGGGTCTGGTCGCGGGAACAACTGCTCGACCGAGTCTGGGGCCGGGACATCTACGTGAACACGCGTACGGTCGATGTCCACATCGGCCGGCTCCGCAAGGCGCTGTGCAAGCACGGAGGGACCAATCCGGTTCGCACCGTGCGCAGCGCAGGCTACGCCTTGGGCTGACCCAAAAGGCGCATAATAGGCATTATGTTAAATTTATAGAATATTTCAGCCGAAGGATGCAAGTCCAGGCAGAGCATCAGTTCAATAGGAATAAACAATTTAAATTCATGCAGTTATCTGATAAAATTAAAGTGATTTACCCAAGTGAGAAGCACAAAATTCCGGAGGTCATTGAGCAAGCGCTTCGAATTCCGGCAACACATCGGCGCTCGTCTGCCCAAACCGGATTGTTGAAGAAACTCATGTCGAAACGCCCGAAGCCAATGAGTTGTCGTCTCCCGGCAATCCTGAAGAATCGAGCATTCTGAATTCAGGGGCACGACTTGCCCCCCAAGGTTTTGGTGCTTCTCGTCGACACGCAAAGTCGCAGTGGAGTAACGCCTTTACTCCAGATGCAGGTCAGAAACAGACGCCACAATCCGCCCGTTCGTATCATCGCTGTCCGCCAGGACGGCAATGCCGATCAAAACGCCTGGCTCGCGGCGGAAGGCGGAGCGAAAATCACGCAGGAAATCAACCCTCTCCCGGAATTGTCCGGTCTCCGCCGAACGCAGGACCTTTATGCGCAGCCGCGGCGAATAAGGGCTCGCAAGAACCGCACCGGTCTGATGCGCCCCGCCCCAAACGTAGATCAGCGCCCGCGCACTTTCCTCGTTCAGGATCCGGCGTGCGCTTTTCCCTTCCAACGCGGCGGCGCGGTCGCGATCGGCAAAGACAAAATAGAGCGCAAGGTTGCGATCATCGCCCCCCTTGATTGTCAGATCCGTCGCAGACACACCTTCGCCCACGCTCCAGAACCAGCTCGCGGAACTCGCGAACCGGCTTGCCTCTCCGACCGAACGCCACAACAGCGAGACTGATCCGTCGGAGACAACGTCCAGCTGCCTTCCCCGTTGGGCATACTCATTCGAGAAGAGACGAAAGAAACCTTGCTCCTCCCAACTGCCGTCGAACAAGATGACCTCCATGGCGCTTGCTGGCGCGAGCCCGAGCAAGGCGAGGGCAAATGGGAATAGAGCCTGAGTGAACCTGCGCATGACAATGCTCACATCCACCAGGCGCCCGCGCGGCATCCGGAACCCCCATGAGAATCATCGTCAAGTTCTCCATTGGTGACACAAGTCCGAGCAGCACTCTTGAACCACCGCCCATGACCGGCCCCCGTGGGGTGATCCGGCTTTATTGTCAGTGCATCGCAGGCCTCTGGTCCATCGGAACGATGCTGTCCGGCGCCGATGGCCGATGACCCAAGGCGCTGTGCGGCCTGACGGTATTGCAATGGACGCGCCATCGTTCAGTCAGGATATGCGCTTCTCCGAGCGGGTGGAAGGTTTCGCCGCCAATTGAATGAACCATCGGGTCGCCGCGCTCACGCGCGGCTGCCTTCTCCCCTGCCCCTGCTTTCATCTGCCTGCCAAGCGGCGCGTGCCAACTTGAACGCTGCTGCCAAGAAAGATCGCTGGCAGGCATGGGCCGGATGGTCAACTTGAATGGTATCGTGCGCATCGTTGAATGACAAAGGGCTCGCGCTTTGCATTGTCTGATGAGGTCCGACAGTTCGCCACTGGCGCCCCAGACGCGCCTTCCTCAGCCATTCGGTGGCTTCAGATTCGCGGCTTACCAGCAAAACCGGACCGCTTGGCTGCGATAGAACCTGCGCCACAGGATGGCCTCCGTCAGCAAGGGTGCGCGCGAAAGTCTCGATGCTGTCCCATACAGTCGACGGATCCCCGAACGGTCGATGATCGATCTCAGTTGGGCCTCCTCCAGGCCGCAAGGCAGCACCTACGACCTTCTTCCAACCGAGATGCCGATCCGTTTCGGACAAGAGTTCGACGGTCATCACAGGGCCGAGGCGCTGATGCTCCAGGTGCATCGTCACGAACCGCGCGCCCATTGCAGGCGTGTCTGCGCGAGTGGAGGCGGCCTTCGAGGATCTGGCGGGCATCGACCACGCAGCCCGCGCCGAGATCGTCTAAGAACGCTTGAAGAACCTAAAGCCAGCCCGCGAGCCGCCGTCTACGTACTCGACGATGACCAGGTCGCTTCACGGCTTGACGATGCTGCATCGAGACCCTGAACAGCACGACATGAGTCCAAATTGTCAGAATCGGTGACATTTCCGCGAATGGGCGGACGGTGCAACATTGAAGAAGAATTCCGCCGTGGACGATATCCCCGAAACAGCCACGCAGGCCCGCCTGAAGTTGTGGCAATTCCGGGGAAACCGGCAATTGCGGCAGATTTCTCCGTCAGGCATTGGGTTCTTCGTCGTGTGTCGCTGGATCTTGCTACATCTGGGCAACCTTTGCGACCTCTGCCGCGAAATCCTCTTCCTTCTTCTCGATGCCTTCACCAACCTCGAGGCGAATGAAGCCCGTCACCTCGATTCCGGCCTCTTCCGCCGCCTTGCCGACCGTAAGGTCAGGATTCACGACAAATGCCTGGTTCAGGAGCGTGGATTCGGCAATGAACTTCCTCATCCGACCCTCGATCATCTTCTCTATGACTGCCTCTGGTTTCCCGCTTTCACGCGCGATCTCCATCTGGATGTCGCGCTCCTTCTCGACTACGGCGGCATCGAGGCTGGCCTCGTCAAGCGCGGCGGGATTGATGGCCGCAACGTGCATGGCAATCTGCCGCGGAAGTTCCGAAACCGCACCCGAATACGCCACCAGGACCCCGATCTTGCCCACGCCCTGGGCCACGGCGTTATGCGTGTATGAGGCAACCTGATCGCCATTCAGGCCGGCCATTCTGCGAAGCTGGATGTTCTCGCCGATCTTGGCCACGGCATCGATGATCACATCCGAGACGGGTTTCCCGCCCAGGTTCGCAGACTTCAACTCTTCGATGTCGTCGACGTCAAGTGCAGCAGTGGCCAGGCCCGTGACCATCGACTGGAACTCCTCGTTCTTGGCGACAAAGTCGGTTTCGGAGTTCACCTCCACGGCAACGCCCCTGCCCCCGTCGGTCCTGATGGCAACGAGGCCTTCGGCGGTCGTGCGTCCTGACTTCTTGTCTGCCTTCGCCAGACCCTTCGTGCGAAGCCAATCCACGGCGGCCTCCATGTCGCCATCCGCCTCCTCTAGAGCCTTCTTGGCATCCATCATTCCCGCGCCGGTAGCGTCGCGAAGCTCTTTCACAAGTGCTGCAGTGATTGCCATCTTGGCTCTCCTTGACCGCGTGTTCCGGGCACGGTTCCCCGTGCCTTGGTTTTCATCTGCTTGATTCGGCTTCAGTCAGCCTTTTCGACTTCGGCAGGCTTCTTCGGCGCGGCTGACTCTTCGGCTTCCGGCTTGTCTTGCCCGGCAGTCGCGGTGTTCGCCGATGCATCTTCTCCGGCGGTTGCATCCTTGCCAGTGGTCGCGTTTGCGCCGGTGGTCTTGGCTGACGCCTTCTCCTCAGCTGCAGCGGCGTCCTTTTCTGGCGCTCCCGCCTCTGAGGCAGCCTTTTTTTCCACCGTGTCCTTGTCACCGTCAGGTACGCTTTCCGTCTCCGACGGGGCATCCGAACCCTTCTTGACCGCTTTCTGTCCCGATGCAGGTTGGGCGGGCGCTTCTACGGCTGGGAGCACTTCCTTCTCAGTTGCGGACGCCTTCTTGCCGCTTGTGGCGTCGTCAGCCTTTGTCTCGTTCGCCTGTGCAACCTCGGCGGCCGGCACAGCACCCGGCGCATCTTCGGTCGCTTGTGCGTCAGCCTTCGCTTCAAGAGCTGGCTCCTCCGCAGCCGTTTCCATCTCGCCGAGGTCGATTCCGGCAGCGCCAAGCTGGGCACTCATGCCGTCAAGCGCAGCGCGGCTTACCAGGTCGCAGTAGAGCGCCACTGCTCGCGAGGCGTCGTCATTGCCAGGAATGATGTAGTCAACGCCATCCGGCGTGCAGTTTGTGTCGACGACCGCAACGACAGGAATGCCAAGCTTCCTTGCTTCTGCGATCGCAAGGTCTTCCTTGTTCACGTCGATTACAAAGAGAAGATCCGGAACACCGCCCATTTCACGGATGCCGCCAAGCGAAGCCTGAAGCTTCGATTGCTCTCGCTCGATGCCAAGTCGTTCCTTCTTTGTCAGGCCCTCTGCACCTTCCGTCATCTGCTCGTCAATTTCGTTCAGACGTTTGATCGACTGCGAAACCGTCTTCCAGTTGGTCAACGTGCCGCCAAGCCAGCGGTGGTTCATGTAGTACTGTGCGCACTTCTCGGCAGCCTCGGCAATCGGCTTCTGCGCCTGTCGCTTCGTGCCGACAAAGAGCATGCGACCGTTTTTGG
The DNA here is from genome assembly GCA_022819605.1 of Silicimonas sp. Classification (GTDB taxonomy): domain Bacteria; phylum Pseudomonadota; class Alphaproteobacteria; order Rhodobacterales; family Rhodobacteraceae; genus JAJEFO01. The sequence goes on from JAJEGW010000032.1 coordinate 27,241, forward strand.
CCACGGTGTCACGGATGACATTCAACGCCGCGTCCAGCATTGGCACGGTCTGGGTCAAGTCGATGATGTGGATGCCATTGCGTTCACCATAGATGAATTCCGACATGCGTGGATTCCACCGTTGTGTCTGGTGACCGAAATGCACGCCAGCTTCCAGAAGCTGGCGCATCGTGAATTCAGGGAGCGCCATATCCATTTCCTTTCCCGGTTTGCGCCTCGGCAGGACGTCAGAGATCTCTCCCAACCGGCGGACCAAGCGAGGATGCATCCCCCGATGGCCCAAGTCCTGCCTGTGAATTGTGCGCGAATTATGATGGCGCGCCGACGGTTGCAAGCGAAAATCGCAAACACCTGAGATTTCCAGAAGGCAGAGAATTGGCAAATTGCAGATACCGCATTTTGTGCCAATTCCCGAACTTCATCCCCGGGAACCGTTCAGCGCATGACGGCACGAGCCTTTGGATCCACCGCCGACAACTGCGTCACCGGTAGCTTCGTGAGTGCTTCAATGAGAATGTGGACGCACGACATTGTCGTCGCAGGTCACCGGCCTTGAGGCAAGATCGCAACCAACTGCCGGTGGATTTCGTCGAATTGACATTCAGGGCCATTCAATTCTCGGACCAAGCGCTCACTTTTCTGGGAGGTCGTAACCCGATTCCGCGATCAGGTCTTGTGCGCTTGCGGTCGCCAACCAGTCCCAGAACGCATGTGCAGCCTCGTTTTCGGAAGCGCGGGCGAGAAAGGCTGCATGCTGTGGAATGTCGGGAATCAGATTCTCAAGGTCGAATACTTCAGGTGCATCGAGAAACGGTACCTGTGACGCCGCGACAAAGGCGGCATCGGCGTTGCCGGTGTTGAAGAGAGTGGCTACTTGTCCCACGTTGATTACCAAAAGCGTCTTGAAGTCAGCGGTGTCCAGCTTCAATCGCTCCATCGCCCTCGTGGACGCCTTGCCATAGGGCGCTGCAATCGGGTCGGCCAAGGCGACGCTTTTGCCGTCCAAGACCAAGGCAGCGGATTTTCGTGTCAAGGGTTCTCGTGACACCAATACAAGACGCCCCACCGCATAAGCGCGGGTTTCTGTCGCCCTTCCGTTGGCCAACAAAAGTGCCGGGCGCTCGGCATCGCCCGCAAGCAGCACGTCGAAAGGCGCACCGCGCACGACTTGCGTATAGAGATGTCCGGTGGCGCCGTGACTGATGCCGATGGAGAATCCTGTCTCACCTTCAAATTCGGCGGCGAGCTTTAGAGCAGTCGTGACGAAATTCGACGACACGGCAACGGTCACGTCTGCGGCCGTCGCGAGACCGGCCCAACATGCAAGAACGAGAGAAGCAAATGCGTGTTTCATTGACCTTGAGGCCGTTTCCTGTCCAATTCTGGCTCTCAGTGCATCTGCAAAGAGTTCTTGGCGCTTTCTGGTGCCCGAGGCGAGACTCGAACTCGCACGGCATTACTGCCGGCGGATTTTGAATCCGCTGCGTCTACCATTCCGCCACTCGGGCACATTTCGGCGCATTTAGGCCATAGCTGACCCAAGGTGCAAGACGTGTAAGACGTCTTGCAAGATTCGAGGTGCGAGATTCTGTCGCTGATGTTTCGGAATCGGAATTAACTACGTGCTTTTGAAGCCAATTCGCGCGCGACAGCGAAAGCGCCTTGGACCCGATCGCGGTTCTTTCGCCAGTCCCGGCGCACGATGAGCTTGTTTCTCTTGATTTTCGCAAGCCCGTTCTGGCCACGAATGAACTCCACGAGACCTTCCGGATTCGCGAATCGGTCTTCATGAAACTGGATCGTCGCGCCCTTTGGGCCGGTGTCGAGGCGCGCAATTCCGGCTTTCCTGCATTCGCTCTTGATGCGTACCACGAGAAGCAGGGCGTTCACCTCATTCGGCAACTTGCCGAACCGGTCAATGAGTTCGGCGGCAAAGCCTTCGATTTCCACCTTGGACGACACGTTCGAGAGGCGGCGATACAGGCCAAGACGGACATCAAGATCACGAACGTACCTTTCCGGTATCAGGACTGGCACACCGAGCCTGATCTGCGGCGACCATTGGTCTTCGGAATCGGTGAGGCCTGCGGTTTCACCCGACCGGATCTTCGCTATCATGTCTTCCAGCATGGAGCGATAAAGTTCAAAGCCAACTTCGCGAATATGTCCCGATTGCTCCTCGCCAAGGATGTTGCCGGCTCCGCGGATATCCAGATCCTGAGTTGCGAGTGTGAACCCTGCGCCAAGCGAATCCAGGGAGCCGAGAACTCTAAGCCGTCTTTCTGCCTGTACTGTGAGCCTGGAATTGGGTCGGGTCGTGAGATAGGCATAGGCACGGGCTTTCGAGCGCCCTACCCGTCCCCGAATTTGATAGAGTTGCGCGAGCCCGAACATGTCTGCTCGGTGGACAATCATGGTGTTGGCTGTTGGAATGTCGAGACCGGATTCCACGATCGTCGTGGCCAAGAGTACGTCGAACGCGCCTTCATAAAATGCGTTCATTCGATCATCGAGCGTGCTGGCCGCCAGTTGCCCATGGACGACGACATGGGTGAGTTCAGGAACCTGCTCGGAAAGCCAGACTTCGATCTCGGGAATGTCGCTGATCCTTGGCACCACAAAGAACGATTGCCCGCCCCGATAATGTTCGCGAAGCAATGCCTCCCGGAGCGTCACGCTGTCGAACTCGCTCACGTAGGTGCGTATGGCAAGGCGATCAACGGGCGGCGTTCCGATGACGGACAGGTCGCGCACGCCCGTCAGCGACATCTGAAGCGTGCGCGGAATGGGTGTCGCCGTAAGCGTGAGGACATGGATGTCGGAACGAAGCTGTTTCATTCGCTCCTTGTGCGTCACGCCGAAATGCTGCTCTTCATCGACGACTAGCAATCCGAGATTCCGAAAGCGCACGGATTTTGCAAGAACAGCGTGCGTTCCGATGACGATATCTACGGTTCCGTCGGCAAGTCCGTCGCGTGTCTTTTTGGACTCCTTCGCGGGAACAAATCTTGACAGTTGCCGAACTTCGATCGGGAATCCCTGGAACCGTTCGACAAATCTTGCTGCGTGCTGACGAGCGAGAAGCGTGGTCGGGGCGATGACTGCGACCTGCACCCCAGACATGGCGGCGGCAAATGCCGCGCGCATTGCCACTTCAGTCTTGCCGAAGCCCACATCACCGCAGATCAATCTGTCCATCGGCTTGCTCGCCGCCATGTCTTCAAGCGTTTCGGCAATCGCTGCAAGCTGATCGTCGGTTTCCTGATAGGAAAAACGCGCCAAAAACGCTTCCCAAAGGTCGTCCGGCGGCACGATGGCCGGAGCCTTCCGGAGATGCCGTTCCGCAGCAATGCGAACGAGCCTGTCGGCGATTTCGCGAATGCGTTTTTTGAGCCCTGCCTTTCGAGCCTGCCAAGCGGCACTCCCTAAACGGTCCAGAAGGCCCTCATCGTGACCGTAACGACTGAGAAGCTCGATGTTCTCAACCGGCAGGTACAGCTTGTCACCGCCCGCGTATTCGAGGTGGATGCACTCATGTGGCGCACCAAGGGCTTCGACGACTTCAAGACCCTTGTAGCGGCCGACGCCGTGCTCCACGTGAACGACCAGGTCCTCGGGGCTGAGCGATCGGGCTTCAGTCAGGAAATCGTCGGCACGGCGCCTCTTTCTGGGTTGGCGAGTCAGACGATCGCCGAAGACGTCCTGTTCGGAGATGACCGTGAGGCCCTTGCTGCTCTCGAAGCCGTGCTGCAGTGCCCATACGGCCAGAAAGACGCCTCCATTGCCTTCGGGTACATCGCTGAAGTCGGAAATCACAGCGGCACCCAGAATGTCATGGTCCGCAATGAGACCCTGCAGACGTTCCCGCGCGCCCTCCGAATAAGACGCGATGACCACTTGATCCGAACGAGCCCTGGTCCTGATGTGGTCGGCCAAAGCCTCAAGAAGGCTTGCGGATTCCCGCAGGCGCTCAGGGGCGAAGTCTCGACCGATACGCCCACCGGCGTCCGCGCTCGCCGGTCCCACGGGCTGCGGTGAAACCGCGAGCTGCAGAATCTTGCGGCCCTCGGTTGCGGCGTGCCATGCCGCGTCGTCAAGATAGAGCTGCCCAGGCGGCGTTGGCTTGTAGACGCTGTCCATCTCGCTGACGGCAAGCCGTGCTTCCTGGCGCGCTTCGTATTGAATGTTCACGGCTTCCCAACGAGCCTCGTGCATGGCCTTCGTCCGGTCATCAAGCGTGATCGTTGCGTCGGGCAAGTAGTCGAAGACCGTATCGAGCTGCCCGTAGAAGAATGGCAACCAATGTTCGATGCCTGAATGCCGTCGCCCAGTACTGATCGCCTCGTACAGCGGGTCGCCAGATCCGCCTGCCCCGAATTCCAGCCTGTAGTTCTGCCGAAAGCGGGAGATGGATGTCTCGTCGATGATGACCTCGCTGACCGGCGCAAGCTCAACAGCCGGAAGCTGCGCAACGGTCCTCTGCGTGACGGCATCGAAGCGCCGCACGTCTTCCAGCACATCTCCGAAGAGATCGAGTCGCACCGGCCCGCCCCCACCTGGCGAAAAGATGTCAACGATGCCGCCGCGGATCGCGTAGTCCCCGGGCTCCGCCACAGTTGGGGTCTGCACGAACCCCATGCGGATCAGGAATTCCCTCAGCGCAACCTCGTTCACCTGCTCGCCGACTCTCGCAGTGAAGCTGGACGCCCGAACGAGTTCGCGAGGCGGAATTCTCTGCGTTGCCGCATTGAGGGTCGTCAGAAGGATGAAGGATTCGGGGGCATCGTGGACAAGGCGCGTCAGAGTTCCCATGCGTTCCGCCGAGATGTCCACATTCGGAGAAACACGTTCATACGGGAGGCAGTCCCAGCCAGGGAACCTCAGCACCCGGACATGCGGCGAGAAGAATGCAAGTGCTTCCGCCATGGCTGCCATGCGCTTGTCGTCTCTCGCGACATGACAGATCCTTGGTGCAGTCTCCAATTCACGCAGGACAAGCGAGGCGTCAAATCCTTCTGGCGCGCCCGAAAGAATCTTCATGCGTGACTCCGGCATGGTGCCGAGGTAAATGCTTGGTCTCCCGTGTCAACGGCTGTTCGAAGGCGCACTCACGTCGAGAGATGAAACGCCCTTGCTACGAGCGCGGTTCAACAAGTGGGCCAAGCTCGACTCGGCTCTCACAACCAGCCGTGCGCCAACGCCTATTGGACGGGTATGCCTTCCCGTTGAGCGGCACTTGCAAGCTTGAAATCAAGTGTCAAGAACGGTGTCTGCAACCGCAATGCTAACTCTACGTACAGTGCATCATAGACCGTGAGCTTATGGCTCCGAGCCAGTTGAATGACTCTGTTGCCGTCAGGTGAATTGTCAAAGTTCACCAGCAACGCATCAAGGATCGACAGTGCTTCAGACAGTGCTTCGACCGTCAGTCGCTTGCGTCTCTCTGAAACCACCAGGATATTGCGCATCTCCGCCCAAAACAGCATTGGCGCGTGCAATTCCGAAAATTCAACGGCTTCCAGTGAAGTGCCCTCGGTTTCATCCGGGAGCAACCAGGATGCGGCGTAGGAGGCGTCAATGACAATGGCCGGATGATTGGTCATCTGTTCGACCCGATGGATGCCTCTTTCTCAGGGACGGCTCGCCTACTTCCGCCCTTCATCCCTGGCAGAAAGAACATCCCTTGTCGTGAACATGCCGCTCTCGGCAGCGATGCGGGCTCGCAATTTCTCGATACGCGAGATCAAATTGGCACGATGACTGATCGAAACCTGATTTACCGGCATCAATTGCGCGACGGGTTTCCCGCGCTTGGTGATGGTGATGTGTTCACCCAATTGAACCGAATCCAGCAGTGCAGAAAGGTGGGTTTTTGCTTCAAAAGCACCTACTTCTCGCATGGAGCTTCTCCAAACTAGATTTTAAACTAGTCATAATTTCGGTGACCGTCAACTCCGTCCGGGAGGGGATCACATCGACTCCTCGCCCGCTCCACAGTGACCCGGCAACATCAACGGCCCCTTCGAGATTTCCGAACAGGGCAAGTGCGGCCGGCACCGAACCGCCAGGGCAACTGCGAAAAAGCTGCCGCATGGCCCTGCCAGTCGGATCAACGTTGATGTGGGCGCTAGCACCCAGGTGGTGCTCGCGACATGCAGAGCCCTGCATTCCGGGCACTTTCGCCAAAGAATGGCAGGTCGACCTCGGTCAAATCTTCCGGTCGTTCGGCCACCGGGTGCCAAATGATCGCGAAGGAGCCGACCTGTTCCGGTACATCGAGCCAACTACCCCTTCACGGCGCCGGCGGTCAGCCCTGACACGATTTGCCTTTGGAAGACCAGCACAAGCACAAACAGTGGCGCGGTGATGGAGACTGCGGCGGCGATGGCCTGGACCTCGTCCGATGCCGTGGTCTCTCGATTGAACATGTTGGCGATGGCGGGCACCATGGTCATGTTCTGGGCATCCAGAAGCAGCGACGTCACTAGAAAATCGTTGTAAGCCAAAAGGAAACTGAATAGCCCCGTGGTGATCACACCGGGCCACATGACCGGCACGATGACTCGCCGGAAAGCACCAAAATGCGAACACCCGTCGACCCGTGCTGCTTCATCCAGCTCGGCAGGGATGTTTTGAAAGAACGATCGCAGCATCCAGATCGTGAACGGCTGGTTGATGGCAACAAGAACGGCGATGATCGCCCAAGGTTTGCCGTAGAACGTCGGGGCCGCGTTGCCAAAGATCGGGGCGAGCCATTCCGCCGACGTTATGAAATACGGCAAGTAGCCCGAGACCAGAACCGAATGCGGAAGGGCCCGGAACACCAGTGCGACGACCAGCAGCCAGAAAGCTATGACGGAATCCGACCGCGCGAGGCCGTAGCCCGCAAGTGTTCCGACGGTCAGGGAAACCATCACGACGCCTGTCGTCACAATCATCGAATTGGCGAAGTTGCGAGTGAAGCCCCGGTCGATCCAGACAGCTTCGTAGTGCCCCGTCGTCAAGCCCAGGATGTTGGTTCCAAGCGGGCCTAGCAGCGGGTTCAGCACGGCTAGGGCAGCGGGCAGCACGACAACCAGCAATGCCAGCGAGGCAAGGGCATAGACTCCGCCGCCAATCAGCCACGGAATTCCGGTTCGGCCATCGGGCGAGTATTCTGCGACCTTGCCGGGCAGCCAAAGGATCGCCTGCCGGACCAGTATCCAGGCAAGCGCGAGACCCAAGAGGATGTCGATGATTGACAGTCCCCCGATGTTGGCACGCGTGTGCGGCCCAAAGATCACCCGGAACGGGTTTGAATCAAAGGCGTCAACGGGGGTCTTGAAACTCATGACCGCGATCCAGATGATCGGGAATGCCGCAACGAAGCACCAGAACGCCAGGAACCCGTTCGAAAGGGCTTTCAAGCTCATAGGCTGGCGCAGGGCTGAGCTCGACATTGCGCTAGCTTCCCCTCTGCTCACGCCAGACCCGGCGCAGCGGAATACCAAGCAAGACCGCGATCCCGATCATCGTCAGGATCGCGCTGGCCGATGCCCGGCTGATCGCGCGTGCGCCGGTGCCGTCCTGCAGCAGGAATTCGTAAGTCAGCCACTGCAGCGAAATGACATGGGCCGAGGCGGAAAAGCCGACAATTTCCTCAAACACCCGGTAGGCGTCCATCAGGTGGATGAGCGTCAGGAAAATCACCAGCGGCATCAGATGCGGAATGATGACATATCGCAGTCGCTGCCACCGCGTTGCGCCATCAATGATTGCCGCCTCCACTGCGTCGTTGTTGACTGTCTGAAGGCCGGCGTAGAACACGACGAACGCAAACGGCGCCACGTGCCAGACCCGATAGATGTACATCATCAACTCGATGGTCCAGGCCTGGGCGAACATGGCAATGTCCCTGTCCAGCCACCATTCAAGCCCTGCAGTGAGGATGCCGTCACCGAGGAACAGCCACCTGATCGACAGCGCTCCGATCACGGGGGTTATGATGAACGGCAGAAGCGAAACGAAGATCACCGGCCCTTTGATCCGCTGCAGCGTGTTGTTGACCGCAAGCGCAATGAGCAGCCCGGTGCCCAGCACGAGCGGCAGCGTCAGGATCGTGAATACAAGCGTGAACCGCAGTGCCGACCAGAAGCGGATGTTCATCAGGTCCCGCCAGCTTCCCCTTGCAATCGCCGTGCGCAGCTTGTCGGGCTCGATCACGTTGCGATAGCTCTGCAGCCCGACAAAGGTCGTCTCGGTCAGGATCTTGCCGTTGTCGTTCAGGAGAGGCCGGGTCTTCAATTCGGTTATACAGACCGAACCCAGGAGCCCCGGCGTGCAGGTCTCAACCTCTACCTGCTCGTAGACAGGCTGCGTGACATGGAAGCTTTGCCAGAGAACCGAAAGCAACGGGGCGGCAATGAAAAGGACCATCATGAAGACCGAAGGGCCCACGAAAATCGCGAACGTCTTTTTCTTCATCTGCCCCGCCTCGGCTATGAAGAGCGGGTGCCAAGACCGATCTCGGCACCCGTCAACTTTTGTCTCGCTACCCTACTTTAGCAAGCCCTTTTCCTTGGCGTCGGAGACATAGGCGGCCTCGATGTCGGCAAGCGTCGTCGCCGCGTCCTTGTCGCCTGTCATGAAGGCGGCAAGACCCGACCCAAGTGCGCTGTGCATCGATCCGATGTACTTGTTCATTGGATAGGGCACGGCGTCCCCGGCCGCGGTTTCGAAGGCGCCCTTGGCCGCATCGCCAGGTACAAAGCCTTTCGCCAGCCAGATCGCGTCGTCATTGTTGGCCTGGATCACGTCTTCGGCCATCGAGGCGACAATCAGCTTCATGGCCGCTGCCGCTTCTTCATCAGAGATATTCTTGGCGATCGCCCAGCCATCCCACCAGATCGTCGAAGCAATGCGTTCCGCCCCGCGCAGACCGGCAGCCATCACGACCTTGCCTGAGACGGTAGATTCAGCCGGATCATTCACCGCGCCTGCGCGCGATGCCCAGAGGTTTGCCATGGCAATCTTGCCCTGCTGCATCTGCTTGGTGACGAAAGTGGTGTCAGAGACCAGGTATTCCGGATCCATGAGCGTTCCGAGCTTCGCCATCCGCTCCAATACCGCCATGCCCATTTCGTTGTTGATCAAAGGGTCCAGTCGGCGTTGAAGAACTCGCCGCCCTCGCCGAGGAAGTGGTTGACGAAAACGAATGCCAGATTCCAGCCGTCCTTCATGTAATGGCCGATCGGATAGTCGACGACACCGGCGGCCTGGATCTTCTCCGCCGCCGCGATGTACTCGTCCCAGGTCGTCGGCACCGCGATGCCAAGATCGCTCAGGATGTCCTCTCGGTACATGAGATGCTGCGTGTTTGCGAAAGCGGCGATTGCCATTGTCTTTCCGTCGATCTCGATGAACTGGTGCGGGTTCAAGTCAGCCCCATGCATCGCGATCAGGTCGTCAAGCGGGCGCAACAGGTCCGCGTCGATCATCGGCACGGACGTGGAGTTCGTGAGCGACGTCATGGAGTAGAGTGACGGATTGGCCGAAAAGGCATCGACGATCTTCAACCGATGATCCTTGTCGAGTTCGCTTTCCACGTTTCCGCAGCCGGCCATGACGCCAGTCATGATCTCGTAGGCCGGGAAGGCATTCGAGATCGTTTTCACTGGCACGGTGTTCGTGCAATCGGCGAAGGCCATGTTGGCCGCCACCGCCATCGCGCCTGCCAGCAGGATATGTCTTGGTTTCATGTTGGATCTCCCGTTAGTCCGTTTGCCCCTAATGGGCGGGTGAATTGATGATTGACTTGCCTACTTGATCATACCGATCACGTCGTCGGTCTTTCGAACGTCCCCGAAGCTCTGATAGAATGACGTGAGCCCCGCAAGATGGTCGTCGTCGTAACGCGCGGCATTGGCGTCCTCGACCATCACGACCTTGTAGTCCAGCATCATGGCGTCACGTGCGGTGGATTCGCTGCACATGTTCGTGGCCGTACCCGCCACGATCAGGTTTTCGACGCCCATGCCCTGCAGGATGTCGTGAAGATCGGACGCACCAATGATGAACGGAGAGAACCGCTTCTTGGTCACGATCCGGTCCTCTTCCTTCACGTCGAGGTCAGGATAGATCTCGTAGCCCTGATTGCCGGGGGACAGCTTGGTCAGATGGTTCCGGCCTTTGGCTTCGGTAAAGAAATAGTCGTGATAAAGCTGCCACTGGCTCGGCGCACCCTCTTCCTCGGCACAACGCATGATCACCCAGATCACCGGCACGCCCTTCTCGCGACATGCAGAAGCGATCCGGTTGATGTTTGGCACGATGGAAATCGCTGTATCCACCTCGGCAACATAGAAATTCTGCATGTCGATGACGAGGAAGGCTGTCTTTGCGGCCTTGAATTCATCAAAGACTTCGAGCTTTCCGCGTTTGGCCATGATCCTTTCGATCACGTAGTCTGGAATTTCGACGTTATGCGGCATGTTCCCCCCAAACTCTGCCTAGTCTGCCCACTAAGCGAGTTAGTCAATGAAATTTTCACTGGCAATCAGCGCCGCCAGCGAATGTCACCAAGAATCTCTCGTGCCGCATTATGCCCGGGCACGGCCGAAACCGCCCCCCCCGGATGCGTCGACGCCCCGCACTGGTAAAGGCCCTGAATCGGAGAGCGGTAGTCGGCATAACGCGGTACCGGTCTCATGAAGAACAACTGGTCGAGCGTCAGTTCCCCATGCTGGCTATTGCCACCAGGCAAGTTGATGTCGGCTTCTATGTCCTTGGGCGTGATCAACTTGTGGTCGATGACGCTGTCCGAGAACCCTGGCGCATAGCGATCCATGACCGCAAGCGCGTTCTTCACCAATTGCGGCCCTTCGCGGTCCCAATCCGAGTTGCGCAACTCGTAAGGTGTCACGCCTCCCTGGAAGACAACCACGTGCTTGCCTTCGGGCGCGAGCGTCGGATCCGTGTAGCTTGGCACGTTCGGACTCAGGAACGGTTCCTGACTGTACCAGCCGAACTTTGCGTCGTGAAACGCGCGCTCCAGGAACTCCGGCGTTGGGCAGATGTGGCAATAGGCAGGATATTCCACTCCGGTTCTTTCTTGAGAGAACCCCTTGTACCGAGGCAGCCGGTCAACCGCGCAAAGCAGCTTGAAACTCATGCCACGAGATCGGAAGCCCCTGATATCATCCACGAAGTCCTCGGGCAGATGCGCTTCGTCGACCATGTCAAGAAACGTCCGCTTGGCGTTGGCATTGGACACGATGCGCGCTGCCTCAATCTCCTCTCCCGAACGCAAGCGCACTCCGCAAGCCCTGCCATCCCGGATGAGCACCTTCTCGACCCAGGCGTCGCAGCGCACGACCATCCCATGCGCCTCTCCGCTGGCTTTCAGCGCATCCGCGATCGCCCCCATCCCGCCCTTGCAGAACGACATGCCCGTTTGCCCGATCAAGTGGGTGACCAGATAGAATGCCGTCCCAGGACTGTAAGGTCCGACATTTCCGCCGATCGTCGCCCAGAACATGAACTTGGCCTTGACGAGGTCGTTTTCGAACCACCGGCTGACGTAGTCATGGGCGCTCATAGACAGTGCCCGAACCAGGTTGTACGTCTCCTTCTCCGCATTGCGATACCGCCAGGCAAATCGCGCGGTCTTCCAGAGGCCGATGGGATCCATGCGGAAGGGATTGACCGGAGTCTCGAGTTGCAGCCGACGCAGAACATCGATCGTCGACTGAAGCCGTTCGAAAAACTTTGGGTAGTTCTCGGCATCTTGCGCGGAGAATCGTGCAATCTGTTCGCGGGTCTTCACGGGATCCTTGGAAAAGACGATGCCGTCATCCTCGGTCGGGTTGAAGACGTTGGGTTGCGGGAAATACTCCAACCCGTATTTTTTGAGCTCCAGTTCCTCAATCACTTTTGGATGCATCTGGCCAAAAATGAAGGAATAGGTAGAGGCCCGGAAGCCTGGAGAAAACTCTTCCGTGACACTAGCGCCGCCCACATAAGGCTTCTGCTCCAGCACCAGCACCGTCTTCCCTGCCCGCGCCAGATAAGCACCGCAAGTCAGCCCGTTGTGGCCGGCTCCGATTATGATGGCGTCGTAGCTCACTTGCCCTTGAATTCCGGCTTGCGCTTCTCGACAAACGCGCGGAGCCCCTCTTTCCGGTCTTCGGAAAACATCAAGAGCGCCGACAGATCGCCTCCTTCGACCAGTGCCTCGTCGAAATTCTGTCTGCCTGCGCGATTGATCGCCTGCTTGATCGCCATCACGGACAACGGAGCCGACACGGCAATCTCCTCCGCGACCTCGAGTGCCTTGGCTATGGCCTCTCCCCTTGGCGTCACATGATTGAGGAGGCCCAGCGCCAATGCCTCCTCCGCCTCGATCCGTCGCCCGGTATAGGCCAGTTCCCTTGCCTTGCGCTCGCCCACTGCCCGGGTCAGCGACCAGGCACCGCCGAGGATCGGGAAGAGCCCCAGCCTCGCTTCGGTCAACCCCAGCTTGGCAGTTTCCGAGCCCACGATGAAATCGCAGCGCAGCGCGATTTCGAGACCGCCGCCAAGGGCATAGCCCTCTACCGCCGCGATCACTGGCTTTGTGAAGCGCGAAAGGAAGCGCATGAATTCGTGCCAGACGCCCTGAGTGTGGCGATGGCGGTATTTCTCGAACGCGTCCATGCCCGCCGCCGCTGTACCCTTCACGTCGCCGCCTGCGCAGAACGCTTGTTCGTCCCCCGTCAGCACGACAACTGCAATTGACTTGTCCTGCTCCCAAGCCGCCATCGCCGCGCGGGTTTCCGACAGCATTGCATCCGTCAACGCATTGCGCACCTCTGGCCGGTTGAATCGGATGATGCCTGCCGCACCTTGGGTTGCCGTCAGGATCTCAGACATGCCCGCTTCCGCGCAAGCTCACCGGATTGCCGCCCACAGCGTAGTCGCCGTCCTGGACCTCGTTTATGTAGACACGCACCTGCCGAGGGTCCGCCCCGAGGACGTCGACAACCGCATCCGTAAGCCGCGACATAAGCTCTTGCTTCACTTCGGATTGTCGACCTTCGATGATTGTCACGCTCACTATTGCCATTTCCCGGCTCCTCTCGGCGGGCAAGGGAATTTTGAAACTTCCCGGCAAAGCCCTTCGAAGCAATTCGTTCTCGGAGTCATTAATGGATCACCCCACCGCCATCGACCCCAAGCGACTGGCCGGTGACAAATCCTGCCTGATCGCTAAGGAAAAACGCACACGGTCCGACCAGGTCTTCCGGCACCTGGTTTCGTGCCAGCGACCGGCTGGCCGCAATTTCAGGCGCACGTTCCGCAATGCCCTCGCGGGCAAGCACGCCTTCGCTCATCGTCAGGCCCGGCGCGACGGTGTTGACCCGTATGTTCTTCGAGCCAAGTTCGCGGATCAGGGATCGGGTCATCGCCAGCACCGCGCCCTTTGACGCATCGTAGTGCAGCATCCCGGGAAACCCATGAAAGATCCGATTCGTCGCGATCATCACGATTGACCCCCCGCCCGCACGCACCATGGCCGGGACCGCCGCGCGGGAACAAAGCCAGGGACCTTTCACGTTGACCGCCATGACCCTGTCCCAAAGCTCGGGCTCGATCTCGTCTTGCATGGCAATCGGAAGCGTCGCAAACAGTGCCGCGTTGTTGACCAATCCGTCCAGTCCGCCAAAAGCCTTCTCTGCCGCCGCCACCATTCGCTCGCAATCGGCGAGCTCCGTCACGTCCGCCTTCACGCCCAGGGCCTCGCCGCCCTGGTCCCGAACTCGCTGCGCGGCCGGTTCAGGATCCGCGACATCACTCAGCACGACCTTTGCGCCCATTCCAGCAAACCCTTCCGCCAGCGCCGCGCCAATTCCTTGAGCCGCGCCGGTCACGACGATGCGCTTGCCATTGAGAAGTCTACCCATGTGCAATCACCGTTGTCTTGGTCTGCGTGTAGTTCATCCATGAATGCATGCCCCCCTCGCGTCCGATGCCCGACGCCTTGTAGCCACCGAAGGGCGCGTTCAATTCACGCTGGAAGATTGAATTCACCATCATCGTTCCTGCGCGCACCGCCTTCGAGACGCGCATTGCTCGTCCAACGTCCCGCGTCCAGATGTAGCCCGCGAGCCCATGCTCACTGTCGTTGGCCAGCGCTATTGCTTCTGCCTCGTCGAAAAAGGTCCTGAACGCGACAACGGGCCCGAAGACCTCTTCCCGCCAAAGCGCACAATCGGTCGAAGCAACCTCCACTGCCCCAGGCGTGATAAAGAAGCCCTCGCCATGGACTTCCCCGCCAAAGATCCTCTCGCCGTTCGAAGCATCGTAATATGAGGCCACTCGGTCACGGTGCGCTCTCGAGATCATCGGTCCCACGATTATTCCGTCGTCGCGTGGATTGCCCACCTTGAGGCCTTGTGCGGCGCTGGCAAATGCATCCCGGAACTCCTCCGCAATGCGCTCATGAACCAGCACGCGTGTGCCGTTCAGGCATGCTTCGCCATTGTTGCCGTAGGCCGACATCACGGCGCCCCGGACGGCCGCGGGGATATCTGCATCGTCAAAGACAATTGTTGCCGACTTGCCGCCAAGCTCGGTCACGCAAGGCAAGTGCCGTCGCGCCGCTGCCTCGGCGACCGCAGCACCGCCAAAGTGCCCGCCTGTGAAGGAGATCATGTCGATGCCCGGCGCATCGGCAAGCGCCGCCCCCACAGTCGACCCGCTCCCGTTCACGACATTCAGGACACCGTCCGGCAATCCGGCTCCGTTGATCAGTTCCGCCAGCCGTTGAGTGACCATGGGGGTCATCTCCGACGGCTTCCAGACCACTGAATTTCCCGCCGCGAGCGCGGGCGCGACCTTCACGGTCGAAAGCGCAACCGGCACGTTCCAGGGCGTGAACATCGCACAGACGCCAATCGGTTCCTGTTCGACAATCGTGGTTGCACCTGCCGTCTGGCCGTGAACCTGCCCTGCAACAGTCGTCATAAAATCCGAAAAATAGTCGAACCAGGCTGCGCCGATGCCAAGCTGGCCGCGCACGGCGGCCGGGGTGACCCCGGCCTCTGCCACCTGCAGCTCCACGATCTCGACCGACGCTGCGCGGATCGCGGCCGCGGCTTTGCGCAGCACCGCCTGCCGCTCAGCAATCGGTGCACGGAACCACTCGCCTGCCTCGAAGGCGCGCTCTGCCGCTTCGACCGCCTCGCCGACCTGGCTTTCGCTCGCTTCGCTAAGCGTGGCGATAACCTTGCCTGTCGACGGATCAAGGTCGTCGATCGACGTGCCTGCGCCAGCAACATTGCGACCATCGATGAAGTTCAGAATCTCCGTCATGCCTCAACCTCGCGATACTGCCAAATCGACGCCAATCGCGCCCTTTTCCATCACGATCAAGGGATTGATTTCCAGCGAAGGCAACCCCGGCGCGGCTTCGGACAGGCGCAGCACGACGTCCACCAACGCCGCACGGTCCATGGCGGGGTTGCCGCGCCAGCCGCCTAGCATCCGCGCCGCCCGCGTCGCATCAATTATCGCTTCGGCATCCTGGCGCTCGATCGGCGTCTTGCGATAGCTGAGATCCTCGTGCAGCTCGCACATCGTCCCTCCTGAACCTGCAAAGACCAGCGGGCCAAAGTTCGGATCCTGCCTGACGCCGATCAGCATCTCCACCCCGTTCAGCATCTCCTGAGCGATGATTGAGAGCCCGGGGTGAGCCGCCTCATGTTCGGCAGCGCGAGCGGCAAGAGAGGCAAAGGCCCGCCGGACCGCCCCTTCGTCCGAAAGACCCGTCGCAACGCCTGCAAGTTCGGTTCGATGCTGCAGGCTGGGCGCCGAAAGCTTCATCGCGATTTGCCCGTGCTCGCGCAACGCTTCCAGGGCGTCTTCGACGGAAGCCACCGGAATCTCGTCCGCCAACGCAATGCCGGCGCCGGCCAAGGCAGCCCGCGTATCTGCCGCGCGCTCGCTTGCCGCCACAGGGGCGCTCTCCACCTTGGCAAATGCGCGCCCGGCCCTCACCAGCTTTGCGATTGCCAGGGTCGCCACGGTCGGGTCGTCAAAGACTGCGACGCCGGCCTGCACCAGCTCTTTCCGGTCATCGTCGTGAAAGTTCCCCGCAATCGCCACCAGCTGGTCCGAGTTTCCGTTTGGCAGGTCGAGAAGCTGGGGCATGATGTCTCCGCGCGTGCGCGGCACCAGCGGAACGTGGCTGATATAGCCCACCACCACCGGCTGGCCACGCTCGGTTCCCCATTTCAGGTGACCGCCGGTTATGGCCATGTTGCTCATCGACGGAGCGGAAATGTCGATCGGGTTGCGATCGTTGACAAATGGGTTCGCTGCCTTCAACTCCGCCAGCGCGGATTCCGGGTAGTCAGGCAGTTCCAGCCCGGCCGAGGCCGCCGCATCGGAGATCATCACTGCACCGCCACCCGAAACCGACACCGCCGCGACCTTGTTCGAGGTCGGAACCACGCCCGCATTGCAGGCCGCTGCCAGATCAATGAGTTCATTGATCGACCGCGCACGCAACACGCCGTATTGCGCAAATACGTCTTCGACCAGTTGATCCTCAACATACATCGCCGCGGTGTGCCCCGCTGCCGCGACTCCGCCCAGAGGCGTCGTGCCCACCTTGAGAATCGCTACGGGCTTCCCGGCTGCCCGGGCCAGTTCCAGCGCCTGGACGAGCTTTAGCCCGCGACCGGCATCTTCCATGTAGACGGCGATGGTCTTGGTGGCGTCATCCGTCGCGTAGTAGGCAATTGCATCGGCCACATCGATATCGGCCTGGTTTCCGGTGGAAATCCAGTTCGCCAGCCCCAAGCCTCGATCACGCAGCTGTGCAAACATCTGGATGCCTACAGCGCCCGACTGGCTTGCCACCGACAATGTTCCAACCTCGGGCCAGCCGTTGCCGTTGTGATGTTCCGGTGCGGAGGAGAAACTCGCCACGAATCCCGAGGTCAGCGACATGACACCCATGCAGTTCGGACCGACCATTCGCATCCCGTGCGCTCGCACGATATCCAGAAGCTCCTGCTGCTGCGCCGCGCCCGCATCCCCGGCTTCCGCGAATTGCGCACCGTAGACGATGGCGGCCTTCGCGCCCTTCTCGCCTGCCGCGACCAGGCTTTCCTTCACTTGGGCTGCCGGCACCGCGATCACGGCGATGTCCGGCGCTTCCGGCAAATCAGCGACCGTGGCGAAGGCTGGAACTCCCTGTACCACGTCGCTGTTCGCATTAACGGGATAGAGGCGTCCCTTGTAGCCCCGCTCGAGGCAGAACTTCAGCGCCCGCCCGCCGAACTTCATCGGATTGGTCGAGGCTCCGACGATTGTCGCGCTTGCGGGTGCGAAGCACATGGCGAGCTTTGCCGCCTCGGAACGGTCGAGCTCGATCATGCCGCCTTCCGCGTGACCGAAAAAGCCTCGTTCACGAACCAAAGACCGCCGTGTTTCCGAAGCACGTCTTCCGTAATCTCCAGATATCGCCGCCCCTCGTGAATGGCTTCCTGTGCAAGCTCCTCCCGCACCTGCGCGAAATAGACGGCATTGTTGAACGCCGCCGACAGGGACTGCGTGCCGAGATTCTGCCCTTCGATCACGGGAAGCGTGTGCATGTCGAACCGGAAGAGCGCGTGGGTATCGGTCAATCCGGAGACCGAAAACTCTTCGCCGGCCAGTGCCTTCCGGAATTCCCGGATCACGTCGTAGCGACTGATCATTGGTGCCTGATCGGGCCAGAGGCGCGAGATGATTTCATGCGCCGGATCCTGCCCCAGTCCCTGGATCACCGTCATGCGGCCCCCGTCCGCCAGCCTGTCGAAGACTGGCCGCAGCACATGGTCTAGGCGGAATGTCATCGTGTGGCTGTGCAGGTACGGGTGGTTGAGCAGCGCATAGTTGTAGCGCAGCGCCGCATCGCCAGGTTTGGGAAGGATGCGCCTCAATGCTTCCGCACGATCCGCCCTGTAGATCGTCACCACCGAAGGCACAGCATAGACCGGCTGCGAGTTCTCTCCCTGGTGGATCAGCCACTCTCGGCTGAGTTCCCCATAGAGACCTGCCACCTGTCCTTGAAAGTCGTATGTCCGGTTCCCGCTCAGCGCCACATCCCGCCAGACCACCTTTTCCGGGCTGTCGTCCGAACGCTTGGTGAAGTCCACGGCCTCACGCAGATACATGTTGGTCATCGCAAATGCCGAAAGAGGATGTTCCGCCAGCCGGTCCACAAGACGCCCCATGGTGTTGCGCAAGTCTTCAAGCCCACGCCCTTTCATTGCCACCAGAACCGGCACATCAGGATGCAGCGCATGTAGCGCGCGCAGCGTTCGGGTCAGGATGATGCCGTTGTCCATGGGCGTGTAGAGCAGGCGAAACCCGTCCTGGTCGGGAGAGATGTCGGCCAGTTCCGATGACACCCGGTCTGCCACCACCCAGCTTTCATTGGTGGTGTTGGCAAAGATGTGGAACCTTTGGCGCTGTTCGTGGAAAGCGAAGCTCCCCGGTGTCCGCACCGAACTTTCCCGGGAGATCAACTCCGCCATTTTTTCCGCGTTGGAGTCGGACTTCTTCCGCCTGGGGCGTCCGCGCAGCACGACTTCCCCTCGCTCTACCCGTGCCATGAAGTCATGCATCCGCCGTGAGGTCTCTTCCTCGATCCAGCTTCCGCTCGCGATCCGGCTGACGAGCTTGCCGTCATTGACTGCATGCCGCCCGAACGTGCTTTCCGCGATTCCGTGCCGGTCACAGAATTCGCGCACCTCTTCCACAAGCGCGGCGATATCCTTGTCGATGGCCACCAATCCCCTAGTCCCCGATCAGGAAGATTCCCTCGACTTCCACCGGCTGCCGCTCAGCCAGGGTTGCCACTCCAACTGAAGAGCGGGCATGGCGACCAATCTCGGGTCCGAAAACTTCGTAGAACAGGTCGCTTGCGCCGTTCAACACCGCGTTAGGCTTTTCGAAATCCGGATGAGTATTGACCATTCCCAGGATCTTCACAACCTTTTCGACCCGGTCCAGGTCGCGCACATGATGCTTGATCGTCGCAATCATCTTCACTGCCAACGCTCGCATGGTCGCACAGGCTTCCTCTGGGGTGACGTCCACGTCAACCTTGCCACGCCGTTTGACGCTGTCGTCCTCCAGCAGGGCCGCTCCATGGCCTGAAACATACAGCATCTTTCCCACCTGCACGGCAGAGGTCCTGTTCGGGCTTGGCAGCACCAATGGCGCGGGCAGCTCGATTCCCATCTCGGCAAGCTTCCTGTCGATTCGACCCATCTTTCCTCCAAGATCAATATTTCCCTTGCACCCTGCCCATTTTCTGCCCACTAGTAAAGGAGAAAGAAACAGGAGGACCGCGAATGTCAGTTTCGACGCTTCAGGACAAGATCGACGAGGTCGGCGACCCGCTGGCAATGCTCAGGAACGCGCCCTCTGGCCCGTACCAGTTCCCGATCAAGGCGGAATTCACCAATTGGCGGGACGAGCAGGAAGCCTGGCGCCAAGGAGCAGTCCTGTTCGACCAGTCGTTCCACATGACGGATCTCTACATTGAAGGGCCGGACACAAGGCGGCTTTGTGAGTTTCTCGCAGTCAACTCCATGGCAAATTGGCGGCGCGATGTTGCCAAGCAGTTCGTCCTCTGCACGGAAGACGGCTACCTTGTCGGCGACGCGATCATCTTCATCCTGGAGGAAGAGAAGGTCAACATCGTCAACAAGCCCATGAATGCAAACTGGGTGATGTACCATGCCGAGAAACATGGTTTTGACGTGGAGTTCGACCTGGACCCCCGCGCTCTCGACAACAAGGGCCGCCGCAAAGGATACAGGTTCGAGGTCCAGGGCCCGGAGGCATGGGGAATCCTGGAAAAGCTGAACGGCGGGCCTATTGAGGGTTTCAAGTTCTTCGGCATGGGAGAAATCAACATTGCCGGTCGCTGCGTCCGTGCCCTGCGCCACGGCATGGCGGGTGCCGCAGGGCTGGAACTCTTCGGCCCTTTCGATGACTACGATCGGATCCGCGACGCGATTCTCGAAACCGGTGCACCCGAAGGCCTCCTCGCAGCAGGTTCCAAGACCTATTCGACCGTCGCCCACGAAAGCGGCTGGTTCCCTTCCCCGCTGCCGGCGATCTACACCGGCGAAGCGCTCGCCGACTACCGCAAGTGGCTGCCTGCCACGAGCCTTGAAGCCAATCTATCCCTCGGCGGCTCGTTCCTTGGGCCCTCGGTCGAGGACTATTATCTCACCCCTTACGACATTGGCTATGGACATATCGTCAAGTTCGACCACGAATTCATCGGCCGCGACGCACTGGAACGACGACAGGGGGAGCCACACAGGCACAAGCGCACCCTGCTCTGGTCAAAGGACGATGTCGTCAGGATCTTTGCGTCCCAACTCGGCGACGGCGAGCGATACAAGTTCATGGACATGCCGGCCTCCCACTACGCGACCTGCCCCTATGACGACGTGCGGAAAGGCGGGAAACCCGTCGGGATTTCTCATTATCCGGTCTATACCTCGAACGTACGAAGCTGGATTTCGCTTGCACTGCTGGACGAAGACGCGGCAGGCCCGGGAACGGAAGTCGTCCTCACGTGGGGCGAACCCGACGGGGGCTCTGACAAGCCTACCGTGGAACATCACGCCCAGACGACGGTCGCTTGCACAGTCGAGCCCTGCCCGATTTCCGTCACAGCGCGCGAGACATACAAGGCCTGACGGCATGGCGGGAACCTACGACCTTCCCGGAGACACGCCCGGATTTGCCGAGGCTCAGACCGAGATGTCCGTACGCTCGCGGGAGGCGACGACCATTCCCGGCGCGCAATTCGATGTCGCTTACGGCCCGCAACAGCGCCAGCGACTTGACATGTTTCCTGCTGGCTCGGGCACACCTGCGCTTCTGTTTTTTCGTGGCGGGTACTGGAGGCTTGGCGAGAAAGAAGATCGGCGCTTTCCGGCAGTTGCCTGGGTGCCGCGCGGTGTGGCTTGGATCGTTCCGAATTATCGCCTCGCACCAGAGACGTCCTTGCCGGACATCGTGGAGGACGCTCAAGCCTCGCTGGATTGGGTCATCTCCAATGCCGATGCCCACGGGATCGACGTGACCCAAATCCATCTCATCGGCAATTCCGCCGGGGCGCATCTTGCAGCGATGGTGGCCACGCGATTCCCTCCCGAAAGAATCGCCTCGCTCACGCTCGTCTCCGGACTCTACGATCTATTGCCTCTCCTCGACGAAGAGCCAAACAACTGGCTCAACCTGAACGTCGGATCAGCCCGTGCCATGAGCCCCGTGCACCATCTCCCGCCATCTGAGCTGCCGGTCACGGTTTGTTGTGGCGGAGCCGAGACCGAAGCTTTCAGGCTGCAGTCCAGCGAATTTGCTGAAGCCTTGCGGGCAAATGGCAATCCGGTCGACCACTTCGAAAGCCCGGGCCGAAATCACATGGAAATCATCATGGAGACTGGCACACCGGGAACTCCGGTCTTTTCGGCATTGGAACGGCATCTGGAAGAAGGCCGGATTCCTCACAAAGGCCAGTAACACCCTGTCGGGCGGGCGAATCCGAAGGCGCGAATGAGAATTCGGGCCGCCTTGAAGCGCTGACGTTTCAGGAGGGCACTGTGGTTCGACCGTTCATGGTTGCGTCCTCGATGATCATGCCGCTCGCCTTTTCCGCGATCATGTTCACGGCTGCATTTGTGTTGCCTGAAACAATCGTTGGCATCACGGAGGCGTCGATCACCCTCAAGTTGCGGATTCCCCTGACCCGGCATCGCTCGTCCAACGGACCCTCCGCACCCATGGCGACTGAGCCGACGGGATGGAAAATGGTCGTGACCCGGTTCCTGATTTCTTCCAAGAGGGCCTCGTCACCCTGTGCCGCAAGTTCAGTCCCAGGCCAAAGCTCCTCTTCGATCTGCCCCTTGATCGGCTCAAACCAGCAGATTTCCCGTGCGCGGTGCAGCCCGGCGACAATCGTCCGGCGATCTCGTTCAGTCGCCAGGTAGTTTGCCCGGATGGCTGGCGCGGCAAAGGGATCTGGGGATGACAACCTGATCTCCCCCCGGCTTTCCGGACGGATCGGACAGATCGAGATCGAGAATCCCGGAAACCGATGGAAGCCTTCCGCAGGGTTGTCGCTTGACCAGGGCAGCACATGAAACTGAATGTCCGGCCGTTCAGTTTCCGGGTGGCTCCTTAAGAAGGCAAAGACTGGCGCCGCCCCCATCGTGAGCGGTCCTGACCGGGTAAGGGCATACCTCAGCCCCATCCAGAACATCCCGAAGACCGAGTTCAATTGCTGGTTCAGGGTCGGGTTTCGAACTCGGTATGTGTTGTGGAACTTCAAGTGATCCTGAAGCCCCTTGCCAACTCGTGGAGCGTCCAGATTCGAAGCAATCCCGAACTCTGCAAGTTCCCCTGGCGGCCCGACCCCTGACAGCAGCAGGAGTTGCGGCGACCCGACCGCCCCTGCACAAAGCAAGACTTCGCCCCGGCACAAGACCCGTTGCTCGGTCCCGCGGCTCCACAAACGCACGGCGGCGGTGCGACCCTCCGCAAATTCAAGCCCGACGACACGTGCGCCGGTCAGTATTTTTAAGTTTCGCCGCCCGCTGATCGGATCAAGGTACCCATGTGCGGCACTTACCCGACGACCTCGCCAAGTGGAGGTCTGGTAGTAGCCGACACCTTCCTGCCCCGCCCCATTGCAATCGGGATTCATCGGCAACCCGGCCGCAACCGCAGATGCTACAAACTGATCCGTAATCGGAAACCGGGCCCGACAGTCAGACACACCGATCGGCCCGTCCGCCCCATGCCATTCATTCGCACCCCGCTCCTGGCGTTCCATCTTCCTGAAATAGGGAAGCACTTCATCGAAGGACCATCCCGGCGCCACCCGTCCCCATTCGTCGAAGTCCTGCCGTTGTCCGCGCACTTGGACGAGTCCGTTGATCGCCGAGGACCCTCCCAGTCCCCGTCCTCGCGGCCAGGCAAGGCTGCGCCCGTTCAGGTGCGGTTCCCTTTCGGTTTGCAGGCACCAGTCGTATCGCGGGTCGCCAATGGTCTTGAAATATCCGATCGGCACCCGAATCCACGGGTTCCGGTTCCGACCCCCGGCTTCGAGCAGCAGCACTCGGCTGGACGGATTGACGCTCAGCCGGTTTGCCAGGACGCATCCTGCGGTTCCAGCCCCAACCACGACATAGTCCCAATCGCCTTCGATCATCCGGCCAGTCCGTCAGATGAAATGCGGCACCTCTTTCTGTGTCGGCCCCACGGAATACCTCGGCCTGGGTCTTGCGTCGCCCCAACGGTCGGCATCCAGCGACTGCAAATGCACCCTATTGCTCAGATCCCGCCCCAAGGCGGGATCGGCCAAGGTCACCTCCGTTGCCTCAGCCTCCATTGTCCGCACAAGCATGTAGCCGCGCGGCAGGGCGTCTTCTGCGCCTCCGGCGGCGGCAACCAGGTCCGAAGGCAATTCCAGGTCCGCGAGCGGAACGCCGTTCAGCGTCACTTCGCCGACATGTTCATCAAGATTGCTGAGCCGCCAAGCGGCGCGCGCGGCGATGACAAGGCCGTTTGAAATGACGTGCGCAGGCAGGATCAGCGCACCGCCGCCAAGCGCCATCAGAGCATAGGCCGGATGGGCAGAGGCATCCGCCCCGACCTCTTGCCAGCAGTCGTGGGTCAAGAGCCCGAGTGATCGCTTTTGGCCGTCGATCAAGAGGCAGTCGACGACGATGTCCGGTGTCGTGATCTGGCCTTCAGGGCCGGTAACATGTGGTTTCAGAAGGAACATCAGCACACTCCTCAGACCGGTGCCCACGTAATCATGCGAATCTCGCCCAGCTCACGCTTCATCTTCTGCCAGCTTTCGCCGCCGTCAATGCTCTTGAAAATCTGCCCAAAGATCGTGGCGGCGAAGAGCAGTCCTGTATCTGCAGCATTCGTCCCGATGGACCAGATCGTGGAATTTGCCGGATGTGACATCTCGCATTCCGCCCAGCTCTCGCCAAAGTCCTTCGAGATCAGCAGTTGCCCAGCCTCACCTGACGGCTTGTCGCCTACCGAAGCGATGACGGTGTCGGAGTTTTCCGCCGGTTGCTTGAGCGAACGAAAGTAATCCCACTTTGCCTTCGGTACGACGAGTTGCTCCCAGGTGGCGCCGTTGTCGTCCGACCGGTGAACCCCGTCTTCGGTCGAGCACAGCACGGTACGACTTCCGTCTTCACGGTCGCGGAAGACCAGATCATGAGTGTCATTGTCGTGCAGGCCGCGGATGATCATTTCCCAGGTCCGTCCGCGGTCCGTTGACCTGAACACTCCATCTATCTCCACCGTTATCCAGATGGTGTCGTCGTCCTTCGGGTCAAAGTGGACCGACGTTACCCTCGATGTGTTGATGAACCAGCATTCCGTCGAGGCATCGAGGTTCGAACGCATCCAGGTCGCGCCGTTGTCTTCGGAGATGAAAATTTCGGCAGGTCTCGTCCCGCAGACGATGCAGTTCGGGTTAACGGGGGATTGCGCGATCTTCAGGATGTGAAGCTCTTCCATTGGTGAAGGGACATGGTCGAACCGCTTGGATTCCTCGCTGAAGCGATAGAGACCCTGATCGGATCCGACGAGCAATTCGCCCGGTCGAGCGGAATGGGTGCAAATTGCCCATGTGCGCGCCTCGTTGTAAAATCCACCGGTCGGGGTCAGAAGACGGTTCCAGCTGGCACCTTCGTCCTCGCTGAACCAAACGCTTTGCATTGTGGCGGCATACGCCTTGTAGGACATTTGATCCCCCTCAGACACTCGTGCCCACTATGATCCCACTAGCGTTCATGTCAATGGTGCATCCGCCCTCGCCGCAAAAAATTCGCGCAGTCTTGCAGGAAACAAGCATCGCACGACAAATGCGGCTCGCTACAGCATCCGCGCAATTGCACGCATCTGCCATGCACTTGAATCCATTCATGGCTGTGGCATCAAGAGGCTCTGCAAGGATAATGCGAGCCGGTTTGAAGGCGTGATGAAGTCCAGACCGTCCACGAAACCAATGCCTTGCGGCAATTTGCCGAGAAGAGCATTCTTGAGTGACGGACACGAGCGAGAAGCCTTGACCATGCAGTGCCGCTTCACTACCGCGTATGCTGTCTGAGTTGGCGCACAAGGGAACCAATCAATGGTGATCGCACCATATCCAGCAGGACGCTTCCGGCGTACACGGCGAACGGAGGCGCTTAGGCGACTGGTTCGCGAGAGCACGCTTTCCGTCGATGACCTGATTTGGCCCGTGTTCGTGCGCGAAGGTATGGATGACGAAACGCCGATACCTGCAATGCCTGGCGTTACGCGGCTGACTGTGGACCGGTTGGTCAAGTCGGCGCGTGAGGCCGCGAGCGCGGGCATTCCGGCAATTTGCCTGTTTCCGTATGTCGACGCTTCTCTGAAGACCGAACAGTGTGAAGAGGCATGGAACCCGGAAAACCTGTCGAACCGCGCCACGCGCGCTCTCAAGGATGCCGTGCCGGAGATCGCTGTCATGACCGATGTGGCGCTCGACCCGTACAACGTCAACGGCCATGACGGCATCGTGCGTGACGGCGAAATCGTGAACGACGAAAGCGTGGAAGCCCTTGTCCGGATGGCGGTAGCTCAGTCCAAGGCCGGCGCCGACATACTCGGTCCGTCTGACATGATGGATGGGCGTATCGGGGCAATGCGTCAGGCCCTGGAAGCCGCTGGCCACCAGGGCACGTGCATCCTGAGCTACTCCGCGAAATATGCGAGCGCCTTCTACGGACCGTTTCGCGACGCAGTTGGAGCGTCTGGGCTGCTTGTTGGCGACAAGAAGACGTACCAACTCGATTCCGGAAACTCGGATGAAGCGCTGCGGCTGATCGAACGTGACCTATCCGAGGGCGCGGACATGGTGATGGTCAAGCCGGGATTGCCGTATCTGGATATCTGCCGCCGAGCATCGGACGCTTTCGGCGCCCCCGTCTTTGCCTATCAGGTTTCTGGCGAGTACGCGATGATCAAGGCTGCAGCCGAGAACGGATGGATAGATGGTGACAAGGTCATGATGGAGAGCCTTGCTGCCTTCAAGCGGGCCGGCTGCGCTGG
Source organism: Silicimonas sp. (assembly GCA_022819605.1). Taxonomy (GTDB): domain Bacteria; phylum Pseudomonadota; class Alphaproteobacteria; order Rhodobacterales; family Rhodobacteraceae; genus JAJEFO01. The sequence continues at coordinate 53,386 of JAJEGW010000032.1, forward strand.
CATTTTGACCTATTTCGCCATGGATGTTGCTCGGGCACTTGCGCAGTGAACGGCAACGCCGAACGGAAACTAGGGAGTTTCCAGCCATTGCCTGCAGTGCGAGCGAGGAAAGGTGGCGGCGCGTGCCCATGGCTGCTTTCGGGATCTGGATACGGCGGAAAGGGCAGGCGTGTCTCGTGATTCACGCTCACTCGGATGGCAGATTCAACTTGTCCCTTTGGACAGGAATGCCGATAGACCCCGCATGCTGAAGACCCGGGTCATACCGTGCCTGGACGTGGCCGACGGCCGAGTCGTGAAGGGCGTGAAATTCGTTGATCTTGTCGACGCCGGAGATCCGGTCGAGGCGGCAATCGCCTACGATGCAGCCGGGGCTGACGAACTTTGCTTTCTCGACATTCATGCAACGCACGAAAACCGCAGCACGATGCATGACCTCGCGACGCGGACCGCAGAACACTGTTTCATGCCCTTGACTGTAGGCGGTGGCGTTCGAACGGTCGAGGATGTCCGCGCCCTGTTGCTGGCCGGAGCAGACAAGGTCTCCTTCAATTCGGCGGCAGTTGCAGATCCCGACGTGGTGGCGCGCGCAGCGGAAAGGTTTGGCTCGCAGTGCATTGTTGTTGCGATCGACGCAAAGTCAACGGAAGCGGACAAGTGGGAGATCTTCACGCATGGAGGGCGATGCGCGACCGGAATCGACGCCGTGGAGTTTGCGCAAGCCGTTGAGACGAAAGGTGCAGGCGAGATCCTGCTTACCTCCATGGACCGGGACGGGACTCGTGCGGGATTTGATATCCCGTTGACCCGAACGATTGCGGACGCCGTGTCAATCCCCGTGATCGCGTCCGGCGGCGTCGGCGCGCTGGATCACCTAGTTGCAGGCGTGACCGAGGGCGGGGCCAGTGCCGTACTGGCCGCATCGATTTTCCACTTTGGAGAGTTTTCAATTGCCGAAGCCAAGGCACACATGTCAGCGCACGGCGTTTCCGTGAGGCTCACTTGATCTCTCCCCGCCCTCGATAGCGAGGACTTTCAACGGACCAGGAAGGCCCGAGAGCATGATGCAGTCCCGACACAAAGGAGCAAGGGATGGCTTGCAGACCATCCAGTAAAGCTTTGTTTTCGCGCGTGAAACCAACATCCTCGGCGCTCGATGGCCAGGAGAGTCTTCCAAGCACTCCTCAAGTTCGCGCTTCACCGGCAAGCCGTCGCAAGAAGCGTCCACGCGTCTCAGCGAAGTTCCCCACGGGCGAGTTCCAGCGATACCGATCCTCCACGCCCAAATTGCGGCGTCTACATAGAGAGCGCGCTTTCCGTCCCGGCCCGGTTGCCGGGGCTTCCAGCGTGAAATTCAGATGACTGACATTCTGGACCGGCTAGCCCGGACCGTAGCTGAGAAGCGGGCGGCTGACCCGAAAAGTTCCTGGACTGCGCAACTTCTCGCGGCCGGTCCAGAGAAGGCTGCACAAAAATTTGGCGAGGAAGCCGTCGAAGCCGTCGTCGAGGCGGTTCGGGGTGACCGCGACCGGCTTGCGTCAGAGGCGGCGGACGTTCTTTATCATCTCATTGTAATGCTGGCGGCACGTGAAGTCGAATTCGATGCGGTGTTGAAGGTTCTTGAAGAGCGTGAAGGCATCTCGGGTGTCGACGAAAAGGCGGCGCGCAAAAGCTGACCATCCAGGAAACCTCGTTCCGTGAGGCAAGCCGACGCCCGCAGACGGCCTGAGTTCACGCCTTATCCACGACGTGCCGAACAAGATTGACTTCCGTCCGTGTTATGGTGGCGATCATTGGCAAATGGTCTAATCAGGAGATGCGTCGCCAGACAATTCTACGGTTTCGATGCCTAAGCCCCTCTATAAGTCGTTAAATCAATGGGTTACCAGACAATTCTACATAAAAAAGTAAAATTATATATGTAGTAATTTAAATTTATTATATAAAGGAGTCATATTTGTGTAAGAATTCGTCACAGTGGCATGCCCGTCAACTGTACGCTCCGCAAGAAACCGCGCCATTCAGGGAAAGGTCGCTGACCGTCGTCTAGTCGCGCCCATAAAGATCTACCGCACGACGCTCAAAAGCCTGCACAACACGCTGCGTCACTTCATTGAAAAAGAGTTTGGCCGTGGTCTGCAGAAGCCTGTTCCGGAACTCGAAGTCCACGTGGAAGCTCACATCAGATCCGCCCTCCTCTGCGTCAGCGAACTCCCAGTCCGAGTTCATTCGGCGGAAAGGGCCGTCAAGATACTCGGTGTTGATCCTGTTTGAGTCGGGCCAAAGCGTGACCCGGCTGCCAAACTTCTCGCTGAAGACCTTGAAGGAAACTACCAGGTCGGCGAGCATCACGACGCGACTGCCTTCTTGGCGCGTCTCGCGGATGCGCGCGGCAGTGGTCCAAGGCAAGAATTCCGGATAGCGTTCGACATCCGCCACAAGGTCGTACATCTGTCTGGCACTGTAAGGCACGCGACGGCATTCGGTATGGGAGGGCATGTGCTCGGGTCTGGAATTGTCCTGTTCCTTACGTGTAGGGAGCGGGAACGGGGGTCAAGGGGGGACTCGTTTTGACAAGACCATATGTGATTGTTGAGTTGATTTCGGCAAAGGCCATTGCGAACCGAGTCGAGGAACTCGCCCGTGAAATCCAGGCGACGTTTCGCGATACAGACAAGCTTATAATTGTCGGGCTCTTGCGTGGGTCGTTCGTGCTCATTGCCGATCTCGTGCGCGAGCTTGACATGAATGTCGAGGTTGACTTCCTCGAAGTCTCCTCCTACGGGAACGAGATGGTTTCGAGCCACGAGGTGCGAATTCTCAAGGATCTCCGGGGCGAAATCGAGGGCGAGGACGTTCTCGTGGTCGAGGACATCGTGGACACGGGATACACGCTGAGCCACGTCGTGAGATTCCTGCAGGCGCGCAACCCGCGAAGGCTCGAAACGATCGCGCTTCTTGACAAGCCGTCACGTCGCGAAGTCGACATTTGCGCCACCTGGACCGGGTTCGAGATTCCGGACGAATTCGTGGTCGGATACGGAATCGACTACGCGCAGAGAAACAGGAACCTGCCATTTATCGGGCGCGTTCGCCTTGCAGATGCAGACGGCAAGATCAGCAACGATGCGGCGGAAAGGTCGTAGTCAGAGTTGCACGAGTACGCTCCTGCAAGGACTTCATCGCCCGCGAACGGTGGCATTCCTTGAGTCTTCAGGTAACATGCGATGCACAATGCCCTTCGCAAGTCTAAGGAGATGCAGATGAATTTCACGAAACAATTTGCTCTCGTTGTGGCCGCACTGACTTTGGCAGGAGTGACGCTCGCACATGCCGGCGGACATGACGGCAATCCCGCCGCCACTGCCCGTCAAGCGCACATGAAACTCTATGCGTTCAACCTCGACGTGATTGGAGCCATGGCGAAGGGCGAAGTCGACTACGATGCGGTTGCGGCGCAGGCAGCTGCGAACAATCTCCTGGCGCTCGCGATGATGAAACAGGACGCCTATTGGGCTCCCGGCACTTCGACGGCGGAATTGGGCAATGAGACCAGGGCCCTGCCTTCGATCTGGGAGGACGGATCGCGCTTGGACGAAATTGGCGTTCAACTGATCGAGGCCGCAAGGCAGCTCGCTGCAGCGGCAGGAGAAGGTCAAGACGAGTTGCGCGGCGCAATTCGCGGTGTCGGCGGCACTTGCAGTGCTTGCCATAGAAGTTTTCGTCAGCGCTGAATTTGGCGAAACAGAGGCAACCTGCCGGCCAAGGTGAAAGAGGCGATGAAGCGTGCCCTGACGTGGATGTCCTTGCTTGGAGTGTTCGGCATTGTGGCAGCACTCTGGCTGACCCGTCCTGCAGTCGTAGATTCCACACGGTTTGCGTCGCTCCAAGGCAATGCGGCACAGGGCGAAGTGGTGTTCTGGGCAGGTGGATGCGCGTCGTGCCACAAGGCTGAAGCGAGCGACGACGACTTGGCACTGCCCGGAGGCCGGCGCTTCGTGACCCGGTTCGGCACCTTTGCCGCACCCAACATCTCTTCTGATCCGACCCATGGAATTGGTGACTGGACACTTGTGGAATTCGCCTCTGCCCTGCTCCATGGCACGTCGCCCGAAGGTCATCATTATTATCCGGCGTTTCCATACACATCCTATGCACGAATGAAGGACCAGGATGTGGTCGATCTTTGGGCGTTCATGCAGACCTTGCCTGCCTTGGCCATGGCAAGCCAGCCGCACGATCTGACCTTCCCATTCAATGTCCGCTCCTCGCTAGGGGCCTGGAAGTCCCTGTTCCTGGGATCGGCATGGGTACGGCCTGCAGAAACGCCCGAACTGGAACGCGGGCGCTACCTGGTGGAGGCTCTGGGCCATTGCGCCGAGTGCCACACTCCACGGAACTTCCTGGGAGGCAGCCTCGCTTCGGCTTGGATGGAGGGCGCGCCACATCCTGCCGGAAAGGGACGCATTCCCGGGCTGGTGCCAAGCGCTCTGAACTGGAGTGCAGAAGACATTGCCTACTACCTTGAAACCGGATTTACGCCGGATTTTGACAGTGCAGGTGGTGAGATGGCCGAGGTTGTCGCAACAATAGGCAGACTTTCGCCCGAGGACCGCCTTGCCATCGCACAGTACATAAAGGCGCTCGAATAGCCTCGACACATCTCTCCGACCCGATGAAGCGCGGATGATTGCATGAGATAACCGATGCCTTGCGCTTCCTGAGACTTCCTAGGCAATGAGCGGTCATGGTAAGTTTCGTTCTGGCTGTATTCTTCCTGATCGTCACGCCCGGTCCAGGTGTTCTGTCTCTCGCGGGCGTCGGGTCGGCATTCGGATATGCGCATGGCGCCCGATACCTGGCGGGGCTCTTTGTCGGCACGAATCTCGTGTGCTGTGCCGTAATCAGCGGACTGGCGGCGCTGGTGCTTGCCGAACCCGGAATCCGAGTGGTCTTGACGATGGCGTCGGTGGCCTATCTGCTGTGGCTGGCCTCCCGTATCGCCTTTGCCGGGACGAGAATTGCGTTTATCGAGCAGCCGAGCCCGCCCGGAATCCGGGGCGGCATCCTGCTTCAGGCGGTCAATCCGAAGGCTTATGTGGTGAACACGACCTTGTTTTCCGGGTTTGCGTTCATGGCCGAACATCCCCTTTTGGAGATCGGAGTAAAGTTGCTTCTTCTCAATGTTCTGTGGCTCTCAATTCATGTCGCGTGGCTGTGTGCTGGCGTCACGATTAGGCGGATGAGGCTGCCCGAGAAGTGGCAGAGAGGCATCAATACGGGAATGGCGGCAGCGATGGTCGCTGTCGTGGCACTGGCGGCCTTCGCGCCCAAAGGTTGAGGGATCAGCGGAAAGAGATGGCGGTACGGGCTCCTTGATCCCGAGCAATTGACTGGGACCTCGCTTGCCTGAGTTGGCACCGCATTCAAGTCGCCCATTTCAGATGCTCGTCACGGTTCACGAGACGACTCAATGTCGCCTGCCTCCAAGGGCGAGTGCAAGAGGCGCTGGACGATGTGCGTTGGCCCAGCGTTCGAGTCGGCCTGATCGGCATGGTACCTGACATCAAGTTCGAATCGACCGGCGGTCCGCGGAACATCTGCCTCGACATGACTGCAATCGGCTCATCACGCTTGACGCGCCTCCTGCGGAGACGACGTTTCCGGCAGTTCGGCCTTGACTGCCGCCAAACAAGGAATTGCCGGAGGGCATGGGGACAAGCCGCAGTCCCAGGGGAGCCATCAACTGCCCGGCTTCGGAAAGAACTGGTCGATGAGGATCGGGTTTCCGTCGGGATCCTTGATGATGATGCTCGCAGGCCCGGTGGCTGACGGGTCAGTATCGGACGCCATTTCGATCCCCCCGGCCAGGAGCGACGCGCGGATGTCGCGCACGTCGGTGAATTCGGCGATGCGCGACATGTCTTGGGCCAATCCTGGATTGAACGTGAGGATGTTCTTCTCGAAGAGCCCCTGAAACAGGCCGATGACGGTAGTACCGTTGACCATTATCAAGTACTGCTTTTCGTCGCCGCCCGTCACTTGGAAACCGAGCTCTTCGTAGAATGTCCGCGACACTGCAAGGTCCTGAACGGCAAGGCTGATGGAGAAGGCGCCAAGCTGCATTGTCATGTCTCCAGCCGAGTGGCTCCGGGGTGAACTGCTTACGGCAATGACGGTAGTGCGTGCGAGGACGATAGGGAAGGCAAGATGGCAGGCAATTGCCTGACATGCATGAGTGGCATGCTGTGCAGGTCGCCTCGGCTGGCGACGGCGGGGACGGACTATGTGCATGCGGAGAGTACAAGAGGCACGGGGTCAGTTCATGCATCCAGGCCCCATGCTCGCAAGGACCGCTAGCCTGGATTGCCAAGGCGACAGATCATGCCATTAACTCCATGGCGGCCTCGTGCAATTCGGCCGTGGCCGCTGCAAGCACCCTGCCCCCCCCGTGAACCGGCTGTCCTTGCCAGTCGCTGACAATTCCACCTGCTGCCTCAATCACGGCGATGGGCGCCTGAATGTCGTAGGCCTTGAGGCCGGCTTCAATTACAAGATCGATCTGGCCTGCGGCGAGCAGCGCGTATGCATAGCAATCGCAACCGTAGCGGGTAAGCTTCACATTGCTGGAAACACGTCGAAACGCCGCCGCTTCGGCAAGTGTGCCAACTTCCGGGAACGTCGTGAACAACGTGGCGTCATCCAGTGTTTTAGTTTCGCTTACTCTCAACGGGCGGCTGCCATGCGGTCCTTCGAGAACCGCCCTGCCTCGACCACCCATGAAACGCTCACTGATATAAGGTTGGTCGATCAGCCCAAGTAGCGGTCCGTCGTCATCAGCAAGTGCAATCAAAGCTCCCCAAGTTGGCGTTCCGCAAATGAACCCTCTCGTGCCGTCAATCGGATCAAGAACCCACGTCAGGCCGCTAACGCCGTGTTTGGGCTCGAACTCTTCTCCCAATATGCCATCTTCGGGTCGAAGCTCTGTGAGGATCGCGCGCATCGAGGATTCCGCATTCCTGTCGGCAATCGTAACCGGGTCAAAATGTTCACTCTTGCTCTCCACAGTCAGATCCCGTGCGCGGAAATGGCGCAGGGTTTCCTCTCGTGCGGCATCTGCCAAACGCTCGGCCACGGACCAGAGTTCAACGCTCTCTGTGTCGCCTCCCGGCATTGACCATCTCCTAAGCACACGCTCGATGCGGCGTATGCGGCAGAACCAGTGCCGTCAAGCGTCGTATCTCCGCCAGCATTTCTGCTGAATGCAGCGCATCAGGCAGAGCGACCTGTACGGTGCTGCCATCCGAGGGTCCAAGACCAAGCGTTTGAAATCCCAGATTGATGACCATGACGGGCCCGTCCCTGTTCACTAAGGGATGCAGTTCGGCCTCCAAGTGGAATGGCGGTTCGGGAAAGGGTCCCGCGAACTCACCCACCAAGTCTTCGCGACAAGAAACTCGAAAGCACCCGCTCTGTTTCGACTTCCTCGCCGAAGAGAGAGACGCCGTGCCGAACGTTTCGGCGGCCTCAGCTTCGACGTAAGCCGCCTCGTCACGAATCCAGTCGGTGCAAGGTCCCGCATGGAACGTGTAGGCGGTTGGACCGTCTGCCTTGTACCAAATGCATCCGTCTGGCTGCGCAACTGTATAAAAAGGGGCCGCTCCCTGCTTGCTTCAAGCAGGCGCGTCCGCGAAGCGTCGCACCAAGCCTTGCGCTGAGCAGAGGCGGCCATGGCGAGCAGCAAATTCGCTGAAAGTAAGGAGGCGATGTGACGGGCGCGGCAGCCATGCAATCCACCGAGAATACTCCTCGATGGACGGACGACATAGGAAAGATCTTCAGCCAAGAGTGCTCAACAAGGAAACTGCGTACTTGAGCACTTGATTTGGCTCGTGCTGAATATGCAGTGATACGCAATGATTTTCGGGAGCGGCGTCACTGGAATGTCCTTGAACGGCATTCAACCGCATCACTGCCGCTAGTGAACCGGGCCCAAACCAGCGGTCAGATGACGTGCCATTGTGCGACAGACGGATCGTGGTTCACTCTTTGTCAAGTTTGCCTGCGGCGGGCTGGACAGCCACCTCAATCGCTTCAAGGAAAACCCGACCAATCAATTCGATCCTGCGCAAAAGTTTGATGCGTGCTTTCGCTGCATCCAGTTCGTGCGTGGACAGAATTTGTGAAACAAGCCCGCAGCCGTCGGCAAGCGTCACGATCATGGCATCCTTAGGATCCGGAATCGAATCGGCGAGTAGCGCCGACTTGATCCGCTCGGTCAACCTTTGTTTCGTTTCCTCATCCTTGAGCAAGTAATGCCTTGTCCCGAATATCCGCAGGTAGCGATCATCGCTGAGTTCCAGAATGCGGTTGTCGATCAACCGCGCCAATGCGGTGTTCCGTATTTCATCAGCGCGCCGTGTGGCGTGTCTGACCCAATGGAGAGCGTCGTACATCCGGTCGGCACGAGCAATCTCTGCAAGCATCGGATCGAGCAATTGATCTCCTACGGGCGTGAAGTCGATCACGAACAGTCGTTGGGCATCTGTGTCGATGCGATGTTCCAGCGCCAAATCCATCAATACTGCGCCGCCCAACGCGTACCGTACAGTCCATTCAGGCGCTCGCGAAAGCGCTCCATCGTCATCTCGCAGCAAAAGCAGGAACTCTTCGGCGAGTCTCATCAGCCTGCACCTCCCAGGAACACAGCCGCCAAGAAATAGTAGAACATCACCGCGATCGCCGCACCCACGGGAAGCGTGACAACCCATGACACGAAAATCGTACGGATCACGCCGAATTCCAGTTCATCGACACCACGCGCGAGGCCAACCCCCAGGACAGCGCCCACCAGGGTCTGGGTCGTTGAAACTGGCAAACCGGTGCCGCTGGCCACCACAACCGTCGACGCGGCTGCAAGCTCAGCGGCGAATCCGCGGCTGGGGGTCAGTTCGGTAATCTTCCGGCCAATCGTGGCAATGACCCGGTAGCCGAATGTTGCCAGCCCGACCACGATGCCACTTGCTCCTAGGAAAAGGACCCAGACTGGTATCTCAGACTTGGCGGCCACTCCGCCCGTCGACACCACTCCGATGATTGCCGCGACGGGTCCGATCGCGTTGGCGACGTCGTTGGAGCCATGGGCGAACGCCATGCCCGATGCAGTGACAATCATCAGGATGCCGAAAACCCGCTCCACATCGTCAAAGCGCGACTGTCTTCCTGTCGGAAACTCAAGACTCCGGAACCCCAGCCGATTGATCAGCAATCGGCCGGCCACGGCGATGATGCTGGCAAACATGAGGGAGTATATAAGAGCTATCGGCATGCTCAGGTCAAGTCCGACATGCTTCAGGCCCTTGACGAAGGTCACGGCCGAAGTGATGAACACCGCAGCGAAGATATAGAATGGTACATAGCGACACGCAAAGTAGGCTGGATCGCTCTTGTCAAAGATTAGCCGCTGCACGCTTAGCACGATAAAAAACGAGATCACTCCGGCAATTGCAGGTGTGACCACCCAACTCGCGGCAATCGCCGCTACACTCCACCAATGTACCGCCTCAACACCAATCGCGATTACCGCAAATCCGATAATTGCTCCGACGATTGAGTGCGTAGTTGAAACCGGCCAACCAAACACCGACGCGACCGTCAGCCAGACGGCGGCCGCGAGAAGCGCTGATAGCATGCCGACAACAAGGAGGTCCGGGTCGTGCCCAATTGCTTCGGCGTCGATGATACCTTTGCGAATCGTGGAAGTCACCTCGCCGCCGGCCAAAAACGCCCCGAGGAATTCGAACACCGCCGCGATTACGATGGCCCCGCCAATGGTGATTGCACCAGATCCAACTGACGTCCCCATCGAATTTGCCACGTCGTTGGCACCAATGGCCCAGGCCATATAGAGTCCGGCGATGATCGCCAAAGTCAGGATGATAATGAGATTTGCATCCATATGATGTGACTCCAAGTCTACATCGTACGCGATAAAACAAATGGAATCGGTTCCGACGGAGAGCGGAATCCTGCGCACGGCACCAGCATTTCGAAAACCAGATCCTGGGCCATGTCGTTCAACCTAACCGAAGTTCAGATCCCACGAGTCTTAGAAAAAAACCACCAGCAGAGCCAAGCTGGCCATACCGCCCAAAACAAAGGCCGTGACGCTGACGATTCCGGCTAGCGTCGCCAAGTCCGCAGCATGCCAAGTCCGGGCCTCGATATTGAACATGACCTCCGAGCGATCGCCCACACCGTCGTTGAACTTCTTGAGAGCATCCTCGCTTCCATGTGCCTCCTTGATTGAGACGAACGTGATCAGAAACATCGTCAGCGCCGAGGCAATCGTTCCGATTCCGAATAGGAGGACTGTCGCCATTGCCAGCCAGTGGAACACGCCCTCGGATCCGCTGGCTCCACCGCCCATGAAGCCAATGACAAGACCGGCGCCTCCGGCATTGCCGAACAGCAAGAACCGGATCGATTCGATGAGGTTTCGAAACATTATGTTCCGCCGCGTCGCGACAACCTTGTATCCTTCGCGAAGCCACTCCTCGGCAGTCTCTTCCCGTTCGAACCCGTCGATGTTCTTCATTGGGCGACCTCCATTGCCCGCTCGGCCCCCTCGGCAAACTCGACAAGCCTCACATAGTCCGATCCAACATTGCCTCCTTCAGCGAAGGCAATCTCCCAGCCGTCGAGAATGAAAGGTCCGCTTTCCAGTGCGGCTTCGAGAAACCCCTTCCTGTCGGGTTCGCCCGGCATCCGCTCCAGCACGCTAATGACAAAGCGGCCCAAGACATAGCCTTCGAGGCTCGATTCGTCAGCAGTGCGATCGGCGTCCTCTGGCACGGAATTCCGATAAGCCGTAAAGGCGGACCGGAACCTTCCGGTCAGGGGAATGCTCTCGTCCCGGACATCCGGCAATACCCGGGTAATGACCGCCGGACCAAACCGTTGGCCAAGTTTCTCTTCAAGCAGGCCCAGATTCACGATCGAGAGGAGACCAAAAACGAATTCATGACCAAATTCCCGTGCAAAATCGATCGCATCGCCAGAGTTGGAAGTTGTTGCCGCAAGCATCACGACATCAAGATCCGCTTTCTCCAGTGTGAACAGCGTTCCATGAATGGAATGGGTGTGCCAAGTGTACGACGCCTTTGCCAGAATTGGGAGGCCAAGGTCCTCCAGAGCTTCGTGGTAACTATTCAGCACCGAACGACCGAAGGCGTCTTCCTGATAGACAATGCCGAAGCGACGAGCACCAAGCCTATGGTACAGGTCTGAAACCAGCTTCTCGGTTTCGGTGGCATATCCGGTTCGCAAGTTCACGACGTTTGGAAGGCGCGCGCGATCATGCAGGAAGCCGGCACCAGAGAGAATGCCGACAAAGGGAACGCCGGCACTTTGCAGTACTGGTGCCATGCGCCGCGCTGTAGGCGTTCCAAGTCCGCCAACGACGGCAAAGACACCATCGTCAGCGGCAAAATTGGCCGCATTGGCGGCAGCTGTGGTGGCATCGTACGCGTCGTCTTGCGACATCAACGCAAGCTTTCGGCCACCGACACCGCCCAGAAGATTACGCTCATGGAAGGCGGCCCGAATGCCTGCCCTGAACTGACGGCCCGTTTCTCCACACACTCCGGTGAAGCAACTGCTTTGCGCAAACGCAATCGTATCACTGTCGACGCCCGGTTCCCCTGCGTTGGGAAAAACTGTACTCCCGGACCAGACAATCAGGGCAAGTGAAATGGCCGCCGGAATCCTACTTTTCATGTCCAGCCCCTTGGGCCTGGTTCACCACGCCTTCGCCGGAATTCCCTGTGGATTCGTCGTGTCCGACCCCGGTGACCGCGACATTTTTTGTTGTCGGCATGTGCATGCCCTCTCCGTCAGTCGCCGAAGGCGTCTGGCTTGAAAGCGGCGGTTCGTCCCGTTCCGCTGCGGCTGCGACGCCTGTCTGCGCTGCGTCGCGGTGACCGAAAATCGAGAAATCGTCAAACAGCAGGGACTGCGGGCGCGCGTAGCCCAGATGGTGGCGCTCGTTAGGCGTTGCATGGGTCCGTCCGAAGAGCGGCAGAGTGTCCCGCTTCGCATTCTTCATGGAATGAAAGACCCTTTCCTCCTCGGTTGAGAGCCAATTTCGGCTTCCAAATAGCGTATCTTTGCCTGCATCCGCCATTGGGGCCGGAGAGGTCATGCCTGACAACCGACCCACACCAGGAGCAAAACCGTCAATCATGTTGATGTCGATGGCAGCGGTGTCGCCAGGCCCGACCGTCGAGATGGTAGCGTCCTTTAGGATTGTGCGCATGCGCTGCCAGTAGCGAGTCAACGTCACGGATGAGGACTGTCCTCGATAGGCATCCAGCAGATCTAGGAAGGCCTGCGCACTCGCTTCAGCCTGCAACTGGCGTTCCGTCGCGCCCGCACGTGCGTTCAACACTACGGCCTCTGCCTGACCCCGGCTGCGAGCAAGCAGTTGTTCGGATCTGCGAGTTGCGCTGCTGACCATCTGAATGCTTTCGGCGATGGCGTCGTTAACGTCTCGGAATGCCGCAACAGTTTCCTCAATCGGGCGCAGTTCCACGATGTTGAGCGTGAGCAGCTCGATCCCGATATTCTCTTCGTCCAACCAAGCCGAAACTTCGTCAAATAGCTGAGACTGAATTATGTCACGATTGTTGGAGAAAATCAGGTCGATGAAGTTGCGACCCATGATTCCGATCAGACGCTCGCGCACGACGAGTGTCAGTATGGTCTCCGGATCAACTGTCGTGAACAGCCATGATCCCAGATCATTGATCTTGAATTGCAATGCCACGTTTGCTTCGAACAGGTTCGCATCACCTGACAGAATAGAAAACGAGACCTCTCCGCTTTCGGACTGCGTCGCCACGTTCCGGTTCGATATGCGCGCGACCTTGCGTACGTGCGTCCTGTCTGCAAGCGGGATGGCGTAGTGAATCCCTGGCGGAATGTTCCAGTCCACCACTTTCCCGAATCGAGTTTTTACCGCTCGTTCCTCCTTTTTGACGATGTAGAATCCATTTGCCAGGAACGCTGCTATGGCAACAGCCGCCAGTGACAGCAGGATGACATTCCTGCGCTCACTCAGGAAATCGAATGCTGCGTAGATCGCGCGAGTGCTTGGCGCCAGTGTTTCGGTGTCTTGCTGCACTGCTCCGCTACTCCTGAATGCCCGCAGAATTCCGGGTCAAGTCGGGCTGAGGAACTTCGCTTCCGTCGAGATACCTGAACAGCTCGCTGTCGGAAGGAAGGATCAGGGTGGTATTTTCGTCGATGATCGAATCGTAGCTATCGAGTGCACGAATGAACGTATAGAAGTCGGGATCCTCTTGGTACGCGGCAGCGAGCGTCTTCAGCGCGTTCGCTTCGGCTTGGCCCAGAATCCGGGTCGCCTCCGCATGGGCGGCAGCCATGATCTTCTGGTGTTCATTGACGGCATAGGCCTCTATGCCGATTGCCTTCTCCTCGCCCTCGCTACGATAGCGCGCGGCGATGCGGGCGCGCTCAGAGATCATCCTTCTTATGACGCTTGGGCGATTCTCGGCCGGGAGCGTGTATTCGACCAGGCCGGCCTGAATGACGTCTATGCCGTAGTCCTCCGCTGCAATCGGCCGGATTTTCTCAAGGATTTCCGCTGAAGTCCGAGAGATGTCCTGGTGCTGAAGGCCGAGGCTGACGAACGCGTCTCTCGACATGTTGCTCACGACAATTCCAACGCTGGACTTGTAGAGGTCGGTCAGCCGGTTGACGGCGTTGATTTCGGCTCGGATCGCCTCCACATAGCGGACGGGGTCGGAGATGCGCCACAGAAGATATCCATCAATCAGGACGTTTTTCTGGTCTTCGGTGATCAGTTCCTGGCGGATGCCCGTCAAGGGACGTACTCGCCGATCCATCTTGTACACCCTCGCAATGGGGGTAGGCAGCTTGAAATGAAGGCCCGGACTTCTGACCGGCAGCACGATCTTGCCGAAGTTGGTCAGCACCGCGTGCTCTGACTCGTCAACCGTGAAGTGCATGTCCCAGGCGAGAAGTGCCGCCAGCAGTGCCGCGGCACTGATTGTCAGCCGTCTGCGAATTTTCATGGTTGTTCTCCAGAGTGATCGGTTCCGTGTTCTGACCCGATATTGGTGTCGTCGATCCGTCCGTGCCCGCTGACGCCATTGGGCGCCCCGTTGGACTTCCAAATGGCAACCTTCTTGGGCATGTTGTCCTCAGGAACGATGATCTTTCTGCGGCCCGCAAGCGCGCTCTCCAATTTCTCGTACCACAGCATTGTCTGCAGCACCTCCGACGCCGACCTGACTGCGCCCGCGACCAAACTGATCGCCGCGCTGTCTGCTTTGGATGTCCTGTCCTTCCATTCCGCATCGCCCTTGGCTCTCTCGACCTCGTAGAGCGCGTTGCCGTGTGCCCTCGGTATAAGCGACACCGTGAGTCTTTGGGCGTTCACGATGATGCGTTCTCGGTCATCCTGCGAACTGGAGACATCGCGGAAGGCGCTCATGGTATCCATGATGGGATTGATCGACACGAGGCTGACCTTGACTGGTTCAATGGCGTCGATGACGGCATTTTCCGTATCGTGGTTGCCGACACTGAATACGTTCAGCACGTGAGCCTGCAACTGACTGCGTTCGACATTGAGCAAACCGTCGAGCGATCTGCCGGCGGCGAATTTCCGCAGCTCCTCCCGGATCTTGGCGGCGATCACTTGCTCCGGACTATCAAGCCGATAGTGGTAGACATACGGGTCGCTCACCCGGAATTGCACGTCAACGGATATCGACACGAGGTTCAGGTCGCCGGTAAGGTACTCGTCAGTCGCGGCACTGGTGACGGACTTGATCTCGCTCACGGGCCACTTGTCAAAACGAGCGATAGGCCAGGGTGCCAGATAGTGCAGGCCGGGCGGCAAGTCACGCCACGCAACCTTTCCGAAAAATCGCCCGTAGCCGACCTCCCCAGGACGCACGACCATGAATCCACTGAGCAAAATGATTGCGCTGACGGCCAGCAACGCGGAAGCTCCGGCAATGCTGCGCGGCTTTAGCAGCCCTCCAAGCGGTGCATTCCGTGTCGCCTGCACCCACCACTTGGCAAACGGCGAAAATGCCGGTCGAAGATTGGAGAAAAGATCTTGGTAGCCAGTCCTGAATGCGCCCGCCCTGAATCGCCAGGCCATGAGAGCAAACAAGCCCAATGCGCCAAGCAGTTGAAGGGTCGACAGCACGGGCGAATCCGAGGCTTCGAGATTCACCGCAAGCGAAAGGCCGAAAGCGATCATGATCAGGTCGATCGCGACTCCCAGAACCAAGGTGACGAAGATCACTGAACCGACGTATACATAAGCGAAGCGGGCACCGAACTGACTCGCAACGATAGCGATTGTTCCGGTATTTGTGGCCGGGCCAGTCATCAGGAATATGAGAGCGGCGCCCGGGCTGAATCCCTTGGCCATCAGAGCTGCGGCTATGGGGGTGCTTGCCGAGGCGCAGATGTACAGTGGCACGCCGATGAGTACCATGACAGGGTAGGACAGCCAGCGTGCGTACTCGCTGGACATGAGGTCGCCCGGGATGGCGAGGTACAGCACGCCTCCCAGCAGGACACCGACCAGCAGGGCGAACAGGATGTCATCGGCAACTTCAACAAATCCGTAGTGAAGTATGTGCTTGAGAAGCCTGCCGAACGTAAGTCCGCCTAGTTCATCCCCCCTTCCCGACTTCGATGGCTCGTCATCGTCCGAAGGCGAAAGGATCTTGTGATAGAATTCAGGCTTGATCCAGGTGGTCGAACGGGTGCGCCTGACAAATTCGCTGAATCGCCATAGCCACGCCACGAACAAGGCCCGGACCTTGACAGGCTCAACGAAGCAATCATCGTCATCGGGGAACAACGTCTCGTGACCGTGGTCATGCTCGCAATGGTCGTGTCCATGGTGGTGATGTTCGTGTTGATGGTCAGTCGATTGAGCGTCCGGAGCGGGCTCGGCCTGATCCCTGTCCCTGATCAACCCGATGCAAAAGACGCCGGCCACCACGCCCGTGATGAAACTGATCAACGGCCGGACCACTGCGGCGACCGGTCCAAAAAAAGCATTGGTGACTAGGATCGAGTCCGCACCCGTCTCCGGCGCAGTGATCAGGAACGACATGCAGGACGACCGCGAAGCCCCTTTTCGCCGCATTTCGGCAACAACTGGAACCACGGAACAACTGCACAGCGGCATCGGAACTCCGACCGCCGCACCGCTGGTAACTGACTTCAGGCTGTCCTTTTGCAGCCATCTCAGGACGGCTTCCCGGGAAATGAACACATGGATCAAGCCCGCAAGGAACAAGCCGAGAAGCAGCATCGGCCCAAGCAACAGGAAAGAAGACCAGAGAAAGTCCAACAGA